>DATJEH010000033.1:0-6486 GCA_035496875.1 Terriglobales bacterium
CGCCTTCGACAATGGTCCCTGGCGCGGCACCACCGCCCAGGAGCGCGGCCGCGTCCTATTTCGCCTGGCGGAACGTGTGCGCAAGGAAGCCGCCATGCTGGCGGAACTGGAGTGCCGCAACACCGGCAAGCCCATCGTGGAAGCCGAATACGACATCGCCGATGTGGCCACCTGTTTCGAATACTATGGCGGCCTGGCTACCAAGGTGGTGGGTTACGTGAACCCGGTGCCGGACAACGCGCTCAGCCTCTCCATGAAGGAGCCGGTGGGCGTGGCCGGGCAGATCATCCCCTGGAATTATCCGTTGCTGATGGCGGCATGGAAGCTGGCGCCGGCGCTGGCCGCGGGCTGCGCCTGCGTGCTCAAGCCCGCCGAACAGACGCCGCTCACGGTACTGGAGATGGCTGACTGGTTCGCCGATATCGGCCTACCGCCGGGCGTGGTCAACATCGTGACCGGGTTTGGCGAGACCGCGGGAGCGCCGCTGGTGACCCATGCCGATGTGGACAAGATTGCCTTCACCGGAAGCGCCGCTGTCGGCAAGCAGATCGTGAAGATGGCCGCCGACACCGTGAAGCGGGTCACGCTGGAGCTGGGCGGGAAGTCGCCGAATGTCTTTTTCGCCGACGCCGATTTCGAAGCTGCCATTGATGGCGCGCTGTTCGGCGTATTCGTTAACCAGGGCGAGGTTTGTTCCGCCGGCAGCCGCATTCTGGTGGAGAAGTCCATCTACTCGAAGTTCGTGGACGCCATGGCGGCAAAGGCAAAAACAATCCGCCTGGGGCCGCCGCTGGAACGCGAAACCAAGATGGGCCCGCTGGTCAGCAAAGAACAATATGACCGAGTGCGCGGCTACCAGGAGGCGGGCAAGAAGGAAGCTAAGCTGGCTGCCGGGGGCGGGCGCCCTGCCAGCATCGGCAAGGGCTACTACGTGGAGCCGACCATCTTTTACGACGTGAACAACAGCGCCAAAATCGCGCGCGAGGAAATTTTTGGTCCTGTGGCAGCGGTCATTCCCTTCAAGGATGAGGCCGAAGCCATGAAGATCGCCAACGACACGCCGTATGGCCTGGCGGCGGCGGTATGGACGCGCGACATCTTCAAGGCCATGCGCGCGGTCAAAGCCCTGCGCGCGGGCATCGTGTGGGTGAACCACATGCAGCCTACCTACGTGGAAGCGCCCTGGGGTGGTTACAAGCAGTCGGGTTTCGGGCGCGAACTGGGGCCGTGGGGCATCGAGGAGTACCTGGAAACCAAGCAGGTGCACATCAATCTGAACGAACAGCCAATAGGATGGTACAGCTGAAATGGGGGCGATTCAGTTACGAACGGCAGTTCCGGGCCCACGCTCACGGGAATTGATGGGGCGGCGGTCGGAGGCGGTTCCGCGCGGCATTTATCTGGGCACGCCGATCTATGTAGCGAAGGCCGATGGCGCATTGCTGGAAGATGTGGACGGCAACCGCTATCTTGACCTGGCCGGTGGCATTGGCTGCCTGAACGTCGGCCACCGCTCGCCCGGCGTGGTGCAGGCCATTCACGCTCAGGTGGACCGCCACATGCACACCTGCTTTCAGGTGCTGCCGTATGAGAGCTACGTTCGCCTGGCGGAACGAATGAACGAGCTGGCGCCGGGAAAGTTTCGCAAGAAGACTTTCTTCTTAAACAGCGGCGCGGAAGCGGTGGAGAATGCGGTCAAGGTGGCGCGTGCCTACACCAGGCGGCCGGCGATCATTGCTTTTGAGGACGCCTTCCACGGACGCACCATGATGACCATGGCGCTGACCAGCAAGACCCATCCCTACAAGGCTGGCTTCGAGCCCTTTCCCGGGGATGTGTACCGCGTTCCCTTCGCTTACTGTTATCGCTGCTCGTATTCCCTGAAGTATCCAGAGTGCGGCGTCTATTGCGCCCACCACCTGGAAGACAGCTTCAAGCGGGTGGTGGCAGCTGAATCTGTAGCGGCGGTGATTGCCGAGCCGGTGCTGGGAGAAGGCGGTTTCGTAACCCCGCCGTCGGAGTTCTTCCGTATCGTGGTGGAAATCTGCCGAAAGCACGGCATCCTGTTCATTGCCGACGAGGTGCAGACAGGCTTTGGGCGTACGGGCGCGTTGTTCGCGTGCGAGCGCTACGGCATCGAACCCGACCTGCTGGTGACGGCCAAATCGCTGGGCGGCGGCCTGCCCCTGGGAGCGGTGACCGGCCGGGCGGAAATTATGGATGCCGCCGGCGAGGGCGGGCTGGGCGGCACCTTCGGCGGCAATCCCGTGTGCGTGGAAGCCGGACTGGCGGTGCTGGATGCGTTCGAACAGGATGGGCTATGCGCGCGCGCCAACCAGCTAGGCGAGCGCTTTGCGCAGCGCGCCCGACGCTGGCAGCAGCAGTGGCCGCAAATCGGCGAGATCCGCGGCCTGGGCGGCATGCAGGCCATGGAACTGGTGCGCTCGCGTGAATCGCGGGAACCGGCGGCCAGCGAGACCAAGGCAATTGTGCGCTACTGTTATGAGCACGGCGTGATCGTGCTTTCGGCGGGCTCCTACGGCAACGTTATCCGCCTGCTCATGCCGCTGGTCACGACCGACGAGCAACTTGAGGAGGCTCTGGCCGTGCTGGAAGCGGCGCTGCAGGCAGTGTTACAGTCACGAGGGGTTGCCGTGCAGACGGTGTGAGCCGATTTCGCGTGTACTGCTGCCGTTCGTGGCCTGCCAGTTCATTGGTCGAGACATAACTTGTTACTTTTCTTTTTCCGCATCGGTTCGGAGACGTTGCAAGCAACGTCTCTACCCAGCCTCGTAGTAGCGAGAGATCTTTGTAGAAGCGAGAGATTATGAGCATCGCAGCACCAACCCAAACCACGGTTCGCAACTACATCAACGGCCAGTGGCAAGCTTCTATGTCCACCGAGCATCGGGACGTCATTAACCCCGCAAACAACGAAGTTCTCGGCCAGGTGCCGCTTTCGACGGCAGCGGAGGTGGATGCGGCGGTGCAGGCGGCGGCGCGCGCTTTTCCCGAATGGCGGCGCACCCCGCCGGAAGACCGCATCCAGTACCTGTTCAAGCTGAAAAATCTGCTGGAAGAACATGTTGACGACCTGGCGCGCACCATCACGCTGGAAAATGGCAAGACGGTGGGCGAGGCCAAGGGCGAGTTGCGGCGCGCCATTGAAAATGTAGAGGTGGCCTGCGGTATTCCCACCATGATGCAGGGGCGCATGCTGGAAGACGTGGCCCGCGGCATAGACGAGACCATGATCCGGCAACCGCTGGGAGTGGTAGCGGCCATCGCGCCTTTTAATTTTCCGTTGATGATTCCGTTCTGGTTTCTGCCTTATGCGATTGCGTGCGGCAACACCTTTGTGCTCAAGCCTTCGGAGCGGGTGCCGCTCAGCAGCCAGCGCACGTTTGAAATGATGGAAGCGCTGGGATTGCCTGCCGGCGTGCTCAACCTGGTGAATGGCGGCAAAGAGGCGGTGGACGCGCTTCTGGACCATCCCACAGTGCGCGCTATCAGCTTTGTGGGTTCCACGCCGGTGGCGAGATACATCTACGCACGTGGAGCGCAGGCAGGCAAGCGCCTGCAGTGCCAGGGGGGCGCCAAAAACCATGTAATCGTGCTGCCTGATGCCGATATGCAGCAGGCCACGAACATAATCAGCGACAGCGCCTTTGGCTGCGCCGGGCAGCGCTGCCTGGCGGTGTCGGTCGCCATCACCGTGGGCGAGGCACAGAAAACCTTCCGCGAAGCCATTGCCGATAACGCCGCGTCGCTGCGCGTGGGCTTCGGCCTGGATTCGGGCGTGCAGATGGGACCGGTGATCACCAAGGACAGCAAGGCGCGGATTGAGTCGCTGATTGCGAAGGGAGCTGGGGAGGGCGCCAAGGTTCTGGTGGATGGCCGCAATCCACGCATTGCGAAATACGAATCAGGCAATTTTATGCGCCCCACAGTGCTCGATGGAGTGCGCCAGGACAGCTCGCTGGCGGATACGGAAATCTTTGGCCCGGTGCTCAGCCTGGTGCCGGCCAACGACATTGACGAAGCGCTGGCTTTCCTGGGGCGCAGCCCGTACGGCAACCAGGCATCGCTGTTCACCTCCAGCGGCGCGGCGGCGCGCAAATTCCGCTACGAGGCGCCCGCCGGCAACATCGGCATCAACATCGGCGTGGCCGCGCCCATGGCCTATTTTGCTTTCAGCGGCTGGAAAGAAAGCTTCTTCGGCACGGTGCACGCCCAGGGCAACGATGCCATCGAGTTCTACACCGACAAGAAAATCGTGATTGAGCGCTGGGCTAAAGAGCACAGCAGGAAGTTCTAAAAACGTCGACGGTCGAGGACTGACGGCCGATGGCCAGCGGTTGACCTGAAGCTGTGAGACTTTGTGCAGGCGATTGGGTTGTGCCGTCAACCGGGGAGATCATGTCCAATACCATCCAGAAATACTCCGACTACGTCATCACCAGCTTCATGAAATCCGTGCAGCCGGTAGTTGTGGAGCGCGCATCCGGCGCCACCGTTACCGATGTGAACGGGCGCGAGTACGTTGACTGCTTCGCCGGCATTAGCGTGGTCAACGCTGGGCACAACCATCCCAAGGTGATTGCTGCCGCCAAGGCGCAGATGGATAAATTGGTACACTGTGCTTCCTACATCTACCACTCACAACCAACCGCCGACCTGGCGGAAAAGATGGCGCAGATCATGCCCCGAGGTCTGACCAAGACCTTCTTCGGCAATGGCGGGGCGGAGGCGATTGAAGGCGCGCTCAAGCTGGCTCGCCTTTACACCGGCAAGCACGAGTATCTTTCGCTGCAGATGAGCTTCCATGGCCGCAGTTGGGGCGCCCTCAGCGTGACCGGGAACTACGGCCGCAAGAAGCGCGGCGGTCCCTACGCGCCAGGAGTGGCTTTCCTGCCTGCGCCTTACCTGTTCCGCTCGCCGTGGCGGGACAGTCCCGAGGAAGCCGTGCGCCAGTGGGTACAGATGCTCGACGATACTATCCGCTACAGCACCGCCAATGACGTGGCCGCCTTCATTGCCGAGCCAGTGATGGGCGAGGGCGGCATCATCGTGCCCCCGGCGAATTATTTTCGCGAAATCAAGAAGGTGCTGGACGCGCACAAGATTCTGTTCATCGCCGACGAGGTGCAGAGCGGCTTTGCCCGGACCGGAAAGATGTTCGCCATTGAGCACTACGGCGTGACCCCTGACATCCTGGTGACCGCCAAGGGCATTGCCGACGGTTTCCCGCTTAGCGCCTTCACCACCCGCCCCGAGATTGCCGCCGCTTTCACCCCGGGTGACCATCTTTCCACCTTCGGTGGGAATCCCGTGTCCTGCGCCTCCGCTCTGGCCAATATTCAGGTGATGGAAGAAGAAAAGCTGTGTCAGCGCTCGCGCGAGAGCGGCGCCTATGCCATGGAGCGCCTGAAGGCCCTTCAGAAGCACACGCCGCTTATCGGCGACGTGCGCGGCTTGGGGCTGATGATCGGCATTGAGCTGGTCAAAGACGCGGCGCTCACGCCTGCCGCCGCCGAAGCGGAAGCCGTGCGCGATTTCTGCCTGAGGGAGGGTGTGCTGATTGGCGTAGGCGGAGTTTACGGCAACGTAGTGCGCATGCAGCCGCCGCTGGTCATCTCCCGCCAGCAACTGGACAAAGCGCTGGACGTGCTGGAGCTGGCGCTCACGGAGGTTTCCGGGAAGAAAGTACGAGCAGCATCGTAAAAACAACAGCAGGTCCTTCGCTGCTCTCAGGATGACAACTTGAAAGGCTTTTGCCGGAGGTCAACGATGAGCGCGGCGCGAAAAAGCAGGTCCTTCGCTGCGCTCAGGATGACAAACCGAGAAACAAAGTGACGGGCTCACAATTTCAGCGAAGGGCAAAAAGCAGATCCTTCGCGACCTTCAGGATGACAATCTCCAAAGGGAGTGCGGGCGACAGCCGCGCCTACCTCTCCAGCCGGTTGTACTTCTTTAATACTGTGCGCAGTTCCTCGTGGGGCAGGGCGACCGCGGTGTGGCCGTCGCGGCCGACCATGGTCTTAGCGGCGACCATGGCATTGACCTCGGCTTCCTCCACCGCCTGCACCGTGGCTTCAAACAGGGTATCGAGCTGGTCGTTGGCCATCATGGCAGGATGCGTAATTTTGGAATAGTTGAACGCGCCCGGGTTGGCAGTCGAGAAGGCAATGAAGATGTCGCCCGAGCCGTTGCCGGCGATGGCTCCATTGCGGCCCAGTCCCAGGGTGACCCGCTTGGCGATGCGCTTGAGTTGATGGGGCAGCAGGGGGGCGTCGGTGGCTACCACCACGATGATGGAACCCATGTCGCGGGCGGGAGAGGCGGCACTGGCCCATACAGGGTTTTGGGTGATCTCCTTACCCACGGGCACGCCGGCGATGCGCAGTTGGGAGCGCTCGCCATGGTTACACTGCAGCAGCACACCCACGGTGTAGCCGCCCTCCTTGGCGGGCAGGCGCCGGGAGG
>DATJEH010000034.1:0-20174 GCA_035496875.1 Terriglobales bacterium
TCGGGAGATCGCCACTTGAAAGACGCGCTCAAGGAAAGCATGGACCAGGAATTGGAGCGCATCTTCCGCCTCCTCGGACTACTTTACCCGCACGTGGACGCCCATAGTGCCTACTTGGGACTCCAATCCAACAGCGCCTCCGTTCATGACAACGCGCTGGAGTTCCTGGACAATGTTTTGAAGGCACAGTTGCGCGACCTCCTCGTGCCCCTTTTGGACGGACGCACCAGCGTGGCCGAGCGTGCCACTAAGGCCAACCGTCTCATACGAGTAGCCATTGATAAGCCCGAGCATGCCATCCTCGCCCTCATGTCCAGCGAAGATCCTTGGCTCCGCTCATGCGGCGCCTATGCCATTGGCAGTTTAGGGCTCACCTCCCTGGAAGACCAACTCAACCAATGTCTCGATCACCCGGACGCGCTGCTGCGGGAAACCGCGCGCGCCGCTAAGCTGCGGCTGGGGCCCCAGTCGCAGTCGGCTGGTGCCTGATCCAGAATAGCCGGAGCTCTGATAGAAATCCCTCGGAAGGGCGCCGGAAACGCGCTACAATACCGCCCTCTTCAACGTGGGCTGTTATCGGGGTACCCAGACAGGCTGTTTCGATCAGGGCAGGCCCCCCCTCGTTGGGACCGCAGGGTTAGGATTGATTCGGTATTAGAGCGCTCCGTGAATCTTGCGCGGTGGCGCTTCCGGGCCACAAGGCTTCGAACCAGGTACTCATCACGCTGGGATGCGGGTAAGGTCCACAGCGAAAAAGCAGAGGGGTACAGTATGCGTGTGACTGGTGTTCGTGGCGCTACCCTGGTACTGGCTGTACTGGTTTGCCTTTCCTCCTCCCTTTGTTGGGCCTTTCCAGACCAGCCGGCCGATACCAACCTCAGCAAAGATCAGATCAAGCAGTTTCTGCTCACCGCGAAGGTGATAAAAAGCAAACAGTCGAGTATAGGAATTACGCATCCCTTCCGGCTGACCCTCACTGACGGGACCATCACCCATGATGCGTCGTTCCAGGCTGTAGATGAGCACAAATCCATGGAGGAACTTGCCAGCGGCCGCATGGAATTGAATTTTGTTGATTCCTATAAGTACAACATTGCCGCATATGCGCTCGCCGAGCTGCTGGGCATTGACGATATGATCCCCGTCTATGTGGAGCGTAAGTGGGATGGCAATAAGGGGTCCCTGAGCTGGTGGCTGCCCATCAAAATGGACGAAGCAGAGCGCGCCAAGCAAAAGATCGAGGTGCCGGACTCCGACGCCTGGAATAAGCAGATGTACAAGGTTCGCGTTTTCGATCAACTGGTTTACGATACCGACGCTAATCTCACCAATGTGCTGATTGGAACCGACTGGAAAGTGTATCGGGTGGATTTCACGCGCGCGTTTCGCACCTTTAAAAGGCTGGACCGGCCCAATGACCTGGTCCGGTGCGACCGGCAACTGCTGGCAAAATTGAAGGCGCTGGACCGTTCCCAATTAATGACCCAAACCAAAGGATACCTGAATAAGTCGGAGGTAGACGCTGTCATGGCGCGGCGAGACAAGATAGTGGAACACTTTGACAAACTGATTGCCAAGGAAGGTGAAAACCAGGTGCTGTACTAGCTGGCTGAGAATGTTTTAAAAGGCCTGGCTTCTAATATTTTTTTGCAGTTAGCTTGGTGCGGGCTTTTGTACTCTGCAACAAATACACGAGGAGAGGATGCATGAAGAGACTGATCACGATTTGTTGTGCTCTATCTATGATTTTGGCGGTTGCGGGATTGGCGGCGGCTAAATCAGGAACCGCCAAAGCCAAGTGGGAAAAGGGTTGGGTCAGCGATTCAAAGTGCGGCGTCAAGGGCGCTGCCGCTGGGCACGAGGCATGTGGGAAGAAATGTCTGGATGCCGGCGAGCACGCCGTATTTGTTGACGAACACAGCAAAAAAGTCTACACGGTTGATAATGAAGACGCCGTGAAGCCGCTCATCGGTCATCGCGTCGCTGTTCACGCAGTCGTGGATGCCGCCTCCGGCAGCATGCACGTAGACAAAATTAACCGCTTGCCCGAAAAAGAGAAGGCTCCCGCGGGCGGAATGCAGTAAGCCTCGGCAGGAATAAGTGCTGAATTCAGAGGCGGCTTCCGGCTGCCTCTGATTCTTTTTTCCTGAAGCTGCAGAAGTCATGTCGGCGCCCAATGCAGAACGCGTTCGCTGCCTTCAGCTGCCCTCACATCCGCGGCCCCTCAGAATCTCGATTAGTAGCAGCAGCCATTCGTATCTGCTGGCGCATCGCAATCAGTGACGGAGTCGGTTCCTGTGGCGGATGACTCTTCGATCACGCTCTCGCCTCAATCCCGCTTTCGAGCGGCTATGCTGCTGGCCATTCTGGCTGATGCCCTGCAAATTATCGTGTTTCCCCTATTTGTGGAAGGAGCTTTCTCGCCTCTTGACGATGTGCTCGACTTCGCCATAGCGGCCGTGCTGGTGAACCTGCTGGGATGGCACTGGGAATTTCTGCCCTCATTTGTCGGCAAACTTGTACCTGGAGCAGATTTGGTCCCCTTCTGGACTCTTGCTGTGGCCAGCGTTTATCGCAAGTGGAAGCAGATCGTAATTACCGCCGAAGAAAGCCGCAAGCAGCCCCCGGCATTACCCAGCTCGGAAGCTTCTTCTTAGGTCTGGCTCAATGACCTGGCGCCACTGATAGCAGGCTGGGCAAAGAATCTACTTCAGCTATTCCGGGTCGGGCAAGCCCCACTCGCTCAGGCGCCAAGCCTGCAATAGTTTTTCTGGCACAAACTTCTGACGCCAATTCTTTTCTACCCATTCGCGGAGCTGTGGCGAACTCGCATACTGTTCGGGCGTCAGCTTCAGTCGTTTGGTAAGTTGTTCAAATTCGGACGGAACTGGCGGGTAGGAGCCTTCGCCCTGGAGTCCCTGTGTCCACCCAGGGTTGCCTCGTTGTTTCCGCATACCCAATTAGAGCATAAACAGGAGGCCTCGCCCTATGGTGAATTTGACCTCTGTTTACCTTGTAAGTCACAGACCGGATTAGGCGCCTTGCTGCTCGTTTCCACGGTGGTCCCGCTGCCACGCCGCCGGGCGCAGGTTGGGACCGGCAAATATTTACAAAGATTTACACATCATCACTCACTCTTTACGCGCGCTGTCGGTCCACTGGCATCCTAGTGGCGAGATTATGTTCGTGATTGGCAAGAGCACGCGTAATACCGGAGGGTGGCTGCTTCTGTCCAGCGGCATGTTGCTCCTGCTGATGCTGCTGGCGCTGTTGATTTTTGGCAAAAACGAAATGGTCCATCCTCGTCTCGGGAGCGGGTCTAGCTTTAGCAAGCTGCGCCCAGAGATCGTCGAAAGCTGCTATCCGGCTGGCCTGAAGCCTGGGGCGGAAGACGCTCAGGTGTTCGCCCCCCGGCCGCGGCCTGCATAGGCAAGAATACTGGCGTCAGCGCCGCCCTTACTTGCCGCCGCCGCTTCCCTCTGACTCAAGTATGCTGGCAAAGGAACTTAGCTGCCTCGCCAGTCCCAGCTTCCAGCTCCCCACGCACTGCTGTGCCGCATCGTGCATGGTTTGCTCAAAGGACTGCATGGCGAATGAAACCCGGGCCTGCAGCAACTCGGAAATAGACGCCTCAATTTCATTCTGCACGCGGGTCAGCCGGGCACAGGCTTCATCCAGCTGCATTTCGAGCTCCTGCGCATTGTGCGCTCTTAGTTGTTGGAGCAGCCCTTCTACCGTGCTTTCGAGCTGAGCTTTTGTTTCCGACATGACCTTCCGGGCCACCGCCTCTGCGTTTGCCTGGAAATCCAACTCCAGCCGCTGGGCAGACTCGTCCAGTTTTTCCAGCCGGCTGTTAACTTCTGCCAGTTGTGTTTCGATGTGTGACCATTCTGCCGCCGCGGCCTCCCGGAGCCGTTGCATTTCCTGGCGCTGCGCGCCGTGTTTCTCTTCCAATTGCTGAGTCAGAGACTGCTGCAGCTTTTCACTGTGCTGATTGAGCCGGGTTTCGGCTTGCACCGCCTGCTGCTGAACCTGCTCCATCCGGATGCGGCAGTGCTGCTGCACCTTTTCGGTAATTCCATCCGCTGATGCTTGCGCGCGCTGCCCCACGCTCTTCAGCTCCTCCGAGGCTTCTTGCTGCAGCTCACGCTGGGCCTTAGCGAGCCTGTCTTCGATGGCGGCATGCGCCGCTTCCAGCACCCGTTCAGATTCTTCCCGCGCCAGTTGCAGCGATCGTTGTCCCAGGTCCTGGCGCAGGCGTCCCCATAGCTCTTGCTCCAGCTCAGGAGGAATGTGCGAGAGCGAGACCTCGAAACGGCTGCGATTAGCCTCCCGTTGGGCCAGCCTCTCCTGGATGGCCGCTAGCTCGGCCTGCAATGGCTGTAGCTGCGAGACAATCATCCGCTGCAACTGGTCGCCGGAGAATTGCCGGTCCAGATTGTCAGCTGCGATCTGCGGAGACGCAGTTTGGCTGCGGGGCGCGGCGCTTTTGGTCGCGGCCGCGAGCTGCCCGCCTTCCGCTGGCCTCTCTTTGCGCGGCCCCGCCCAATCCTCAGGGGAAGGCTTCACCCCCCAGATGTTGTCGGGTTCGTCCAGCTGCGCGCCCAGTCTCCAGCCTTCTGGGCTGGACCCGATCGGCTGGCAATCAATTATGTGCGCTACCGTTTGACGCCCCTCTTTGGTATGGAAGTGCACCGGGACACCGGCTTTGACCGCCATCGGTGAACGCAGGGCACAACCATGGGCGCTGACGACCAGGGTTTCACACACCTCGGAGAAATCGTTGCCCGGATCCAGGCTGGTGACCAATAGCGGAATCGTGATCGGTAGTCTCGAACTGCGCCGCACCACTTCAGATCTGTTTTGAGCCTGCATTCTGATTGCCTCTGTCCGCTAAGCCCTGACCATGCTTAGCACAGTCGTGGTCAGGACCAGATGTCTCCCGCGTGCGCTTTACCCGCCAGCCGGGGGTCAACCATTGCGAGGGTGTCCAGAAGAACCGAGCAGTATGCCTTCGCGCTCTCTTCCGTCAACGTGCTCTGGTCTTCCACCCACGGTCGCAGGCGCTCCATGGCTTTGCTGCTGATATAAAAGCTTCGCTCATTGCTCGTTTTTGTCTTGCTGGCAGGCCAACTCGGTTGAAGAGCGGCACTGGGCTGCATTCTTAAAACATCGGCAATGCGTTGCAGCCACCTGCCAATGCTCGCCAGCAGGAAGAGAACGATTAGCGCGAACACTCCCGCGGCGCTGCTGTTCAGCCAAAGCCCGGCGGCTGTGGCGCCGGCGATTATCCCTGCTGCTGAAACGGCGGAGTAAACCGATTGTCGGCGAAGTCGGCGCTTAGCCTGAAGGCTCTTCAGCCAATGGACCGTACGCCCTCTTAGGCCTGCGATGTTGAGCTTACACCAGCCCGATAAGTTGCTTGCCAAGGTTCGAACGGTTGGTTGAACGTCGCTGTGCATTGGGTTGGTCTTCCTACGTTGAACGGATTTTAGGACGAGCTCAGGACGGGTCCCACATAACGAAAGGAGGGCAGCGCTTTTGTTCTCAGCGGGCCTGGGTAGTGGCTGCTTGTTTATCCGCCGTGTGGAATGCTCGTAATCTTTATGGTCCTAAGGGACAGCCTGGACTGGCTGACGTAAGTAACCATGCTGCTACCGGTTCCTTTGCGAATCAGGCAGGCTCCCAGATGGTCAATTGGCGATGGCCGCGAGTAGCCACATAGTAGGAATACGCCACGGTGGTGGCACGCCGGTATGGGTCATCTGCTGCGGGTCGAAAACTTAAGCGTCAGCTATAGCAGTGCCGGGCAGAGCGTGCACGCGGTGAGGCACGCCAGCTTCTCTATTGGCGCGGGCGAGGTAGTGGGCATCCTCGGCGAGTCTGGTTCGGGCAAGAGCACGCTGGCGCTGTCTTTGACTCGCATGTTGCCGGCAAACGCCCGCTGCGAAACCGGAACCGTCATCTTTGGCGGCAGGAACCTGCTGCAGCTCACAGAAAAGCAACTCGCCACTGTGCGTGGCGCGGAAATTGCCATTATCTGGCAGGATCCGGCGCTGTCCCTCAACCCGGTGATGCGGGTGGGACAGCAGATTACGGAAGTCCTTCGGGCCCACGGCTATGGTGACCGCGGTGAGCGCAAGGAACGCGTGCGGGAATTGCTGGCCGAGGTGGGCTTCGAGCAACCAGGCGAAGTGGCCCGTGCTTACCCGCACCAGCTCAGCGGCGGCCAGAGGCAGCGAGTCGGCATTGCCCAGGCGCTTTGCTGTCGGCCCGCGCTGGTCATCGCCGACGAGCCCACCAGCAAGCTCGATGCCGCCCTGCAGGTGGAAATCCTGGCCTTATTGTCGGACCTGCGGAAGCGCCACCGCATGGCATGCCTCGTCATCAGCCACGATCCCGCCGTTTTCGATGGATGGGCTGACCGCATGCTGGTTATGTATGCGGGTGAAATTGTGGAGGAGGGCACCAGAGAGCAGGTGTTTGATCGCCCACTGCACCCTTACTCGCAGGCCTTGGTTGGGCTATCTAAGCCTGCGATTGCTGCCCCACGGCAGCATCTGCCGGTGATTGCGGGCGAACCTCCGGATATGAATCGTCTGCCCGCGGGCTGCTCCTTCGAGCCCCGCTGTGTCGAGCGCATGAAAGTGTGTGCCGGCTCCTCCCCCGGCCAGAGCACGCCGGAGGCAAACCGCCAAGTCAGCTGTTTTAAATATGAGTAAAGCATCCGCGCCGCCTTCGTCACCGCCACTGTTGTGGGTCCAGAGTCTCGCCAAGGCCTACGTCAGGCGCGGCAGTTTGACCCAGCCCGGCGCCCGGGTGCAGGCCATCCACGGAGTGAACCTCGCTATAGAATCCGGGAGCACGCTCGGCTTGGCGGGAAGCTCAGGGTGCGGAAAGTCTACCGTCGCGCGCTGCGTCAGCCGCATTGAACGTCCCGACGAAGGCGAGATTCTGTTCGCGGGTTGCGACCTTGCGGGCTTGAGTTTCCGTGAGCTGCGCCCCTTCCGCCCGGCACTGCAGATGGTCTTTCAGGATGCGGCGACCGCCATGAATCCTCGCTTCTCCGCTGCTGAAATTATTTCCGAGCCGCTGCTCATCCAGGGTCTGGGAACCGCTGGGGAACGCGCAGTTCGTGTGCGTGAGGCTTTGCGGGAGGTTGGGCTGCCCGAGGCATGGGCGGGTCGTGCGGCCCACGAATTCAGCGGCGGACAACGCCAGCGGCTCGCCCTGGCGCGTGCCCTGGTGCTCAAACCCAAACTCCTGATCCTGGATGAACCCCTCACCGGTCTCGATGTCTCCACGCGAGCGCAAATCGCCAACCTGCTGCTCGACCTGCAGGCCCTGCATGGAATTGCCTGCCTTCTTATATCGCATGACCTCGCGCTGCTTTCGCACCTCGCGGACAGAATCGCCATCATGGCCGATGGTCGGCTGGTAGAAGAAGGAACCACGGCGCAGATCATTTCCAGCCCGCGGCACCCAGAGACTAAAAAGCTGTTGGCGGCAGCCGGCCAGCAATTGCTGCCCGTCGGGGTGGGCCGATGAAAGCCTACTTGGCGCGGCGGCTGGCGCGCGCTGTGCTCCTGCTGTTCGCCGTTTCCGTGCTTTGCTTCCTGCTGACACGCCTGGCGCCGGGAAGTTTTTTTGATGAAATACGCCTGAACCCCCAGATTTCGCCGCAGACTATCGCCGCCTTGCAGGCGCGCTATGGACTGAATCAGCCGCTGCCCTTGCGCTACGCACGCTGGCTGCGCTCGGTGGTGCGCGGTGATTTCGGCTTCTCCATTGCTTACAACACGCCGGTTGCGCAGTTGATGTGGGCGCCCGCCGAACACACCTTGCTGCTCGGTGCCATATCCATGCTGCTGTGTTGGCTCATTTCGGTTCCACTGGCGGTGTGGTCGGCAAGGTATGAGCATTCCCTCCTTGATCGCGGCATATCGGTGCTCACCTCCTTTCTGGTTTCAGTTCCCGAAATTGTGCTGGCGCTCGGCCTGCTCGCCTTTGCGGTGCGCTCCCACGCCCTGCCGGTAGGCGGCATGACTTCGGTGGGATTCGATGACTTGCCGGCATGGGGGAAGGCTGGGGACATCGCCCGCCATCTGCTGGCGCCGGTCGCCATACTGGTGCTCGCGGGCACGCCGGTAATCGTCCGCCACCTGCGCACCAGCATCATCGAGACCTTGCATGCTCCCTTTGTGGAGGCCGCCCGCGGATGCGGCATTGCCGGCACGCGGCTTCTGTTCCGACACGTTCTTCCAGCGGCCGCCAATCCCGTCATTTCTTTGTTCGGCTTGTCGCTGGCTGCGCTGCTCAGCGGGTCGCTGCTGGTGGAAGTAGTCACCGGATGGCCAGGACTTGGCCCTTTGATTCTGGATGCCACGCTGGCGCGCGATCTGGATGTGGTCGTGGCCACGGCCATGCTGGCGGCCGCAATGATGATCGTGGGAAGCTTTGCCGCTGACCTGCTCCTGCTGGCCGCTGACCCGCGCATTCGAACCGGGAGCCCGGATGCCACATAGACGCACACTCCTTTTGCCCGCGGCAGTGCTGGCGCTCTGGCACTTGGTTTTTCTTTGCGCCGGTTTTCTGGCCCCCTACGACCCCGCGGAACAGGATCGTGATCTGCCTTACACTCCTCCTGCTCATTGGCAGTTTCACGATTCCCAAGGCTTCCACCTGCGGCCTTATATGTGCCGTCCTCATGACCTTGCCGCCGCAAGCCAACCGCAGCAGTGTTATCCGCTTCAATTCTTTGTTCACGGGTGGCGCTACAGCTTTGCCGGAATGCGGTGGAGCTTACACCTGTTCGGAGTGCCGCCTCCGGGGCGCATAGCTATTCTGGGTACCGATGCCTACGGCCGGGATGTGTGCTCGCGCCTGCTGTTTGGAGGGCGTATTTCCCTCGCCATCGGTCTCCTGGCAGTCCTGGTTTCGCTGCTGGCAGCTATGCTGATCGGCACCGTCTCCGGCTACTACGGCAAGTGGACCGATGAATTGCTGATGGGTGGCGCGGAGCTTTTCTTGGTGGTTCCATGGCTCTATTTTCTTCTCGCCTTGCGCGCCATGCTGCCCCTGCACCTGAGCGCCTCCGCCACTTTTCTGCTGGTAGTCGGGGTCATTGGCTCCCTCGGCTGGGCGCGCCCCATGCGCCTGATTCGCGGCGTGGTGCTGAGCGCGCGTGAGCGCAATTACGTGCTGGCCGCTCGCGGCTTCGGCGCCTCTGATACTTACTTGTTGCGCCGCCACATCGCCCCCAGCACAGCAGGAGTGCTGCTGACTCAGGCCGCGCTGCTTGTTCCCCAGTTTGTGGCCGCCGAAGCGGCTCTCTCCTTCTTCGGCTTGGGCGTCAGCGAACCGGTTCCTAGTTGGGGCAACATGCTGGCTGTGCTGCAGCAATACAGCGTTCTGGTTTCCTACTGGTGGATGCTGGCCCCAGCCATTGCCTTGGTGATTACTTCCGTAATGTATTGCTGGCTAGCCGAAGTGCTCCAGCGCTCGCTAAAATCAACTTCAATCTAGCGTGCCTGGTCTGTGGGGAAAGGCACACTTTGCCACGTACAGTTCGCCTTTGCCTGCTGTTGCAGGTTTTCGCCATTCTGTGTCTGGCGGCGCCCAGCCCCGATCCCCTGCGACCCAAAGAGGAAGTTCAACTTTGCAAGGAAAATGTCGGGCACTACGGTGGCAGGCTGGTGGTCGGTCTCCGTGCCGAGCCTAAGATCTTGAACCCGGTCACGGCCGAAGATGCGGTTTCGCGCGAGGTGATCGCCGAGCTCACAGCCGACTTGGTGCACATCAACCGCTCCACCCAGCAAAGCGAGCCGGCGCTGGCAAAATCCTGGAAGGTCTCGGCTGACGGGCTCAGCTACACCCTCAAGCTGCGCCGCGGCATCCGCTTTTCAGACGGCCAGCCCTTTGACGCGGATGACGTCCTCTTCTCCTTTGCCGTTTATACCGACGAAAAGATTGACTCCCCGCAGCGTGACCTGCTGATCATCGACGGCAAGCCCATCCGGGTTACAAAGCTCGATCAGTACACAGTCCGCTTCATCCTGGCGCGGCCTTATGCCGCTGCCGAGCGCATTTTTGACAGCCTGGCTGTCCTGCCCCGGCACATTCTGGAGAAGCCGTACCGCGAAGGTCAGTTCCTGCAGCAGTGGTCGCTGAACACTCCGCCTTCACAGATTGTGGGGTTGGGCCCCTTCCGGCTCAAGCAGTACCTGCCCGGCCAGCGCGTTGTTCTGGAGCGTAACCCGTATTACTGGAAGGCCGATTCGGCAAAGCGCCGCCTCCCCTACCTGAACGAACTGGTTTTCGTGTTTGCCGCCAACGAAGATGCCCGCCTGATGCAGTTCGAGGCCGGTGAGACCGACGTGGTAAACCGCCTCAGCGCGCAAAATTATTCCTTGCTGACCAGGCAGAGTGGCTCCTCTGCTTTCCAATTGCAAGATCTTGGCCCCAGCACGGAATACAACTTCTTGCTCTTTAACCTCAATGATATTGGCTCCAGCCACCTGCCTGAGCTCGAGCGCAAGCAGGCATGGTTCCGTGATCTGCGCTTCCGCCAGGCGGTCTCAGCGGCGGTTGATCGCGATTCCATTGTCCGCCTCGCCTATGGCGGTCGCGGCACGCCATTGTGGGGCAATGTCAGTCCGGGAAACAAGCTATGGGTGAACTCTGCCATTCCCCATCCCCAGCGCTCGCTGGATGCCGCCCGGCAGTTGCTGAAGTCCGCTGGTTTCTCCTGGAATTCAAGCGGCACCCTGATTGACCCCAGCCGCCAACCGGTGCAGTTCTCCATTATTGTCGCCTCCTCGAACTCGCAGCGCATGCAGATGGCTACCATCGTCCAGGATGACCTCTCCAAGCTGGGCATCCAGGTCAGCGTCGTGCCCATGGAGTTCCGGGGGCTGCTCCAACGGGTGTTCCAGACCTATAACTATGAGGCCACAATCCTGGGTTTGGGAGGAGGCGACGCCGACCCCAACGCGGAAATGAATGTCTGGGTTTCCAACGGCAGCACCCACCTGTGGCATCTCGGCGAAGCTCACCCAGCCACCGCCTGGGAAGCCGACCTTGACCGCCTGATGAATCAGCAAATGCTCACCTTAAACTACAAGCGCCGCAAGCGCCTCTTCGACCAGGTGCAGCGGATCATCGCCGCCAATCTGCCCTTAATTTTTCTGGCTACGCCTGACGTGCTGGTTGCCGCCAGCCCGGCGGTGGGCAATTTTCATCCCGCGGTATTGGAACCCAATACGCTGTGGAACATTGACCAGCTCTACCTGAACCGGGGAGCGGAAATGGCGCGGTCCCGCTAGATGCCCGTTCTTGCGGCCCCACCAGCGCGGCGACGAGCGTGGGACGATGAACGCCTCCTCGCCGCCTGCCGCAAAGGCGACCAGGAAGCCTGGGCCGCTCTAGTGGATCAGTACAGGAACCTGGTTTACTCCATCCCCATCAAAATGGGGCTGCAGGAACAGGCGCCGGACATCTTTCAGGCGGTTTTCCTGGAGTTGCTTACCGGACTGCCAGACATCCGGGAGCCGCAAGCTTTGGCTAAGTGGCTCATCCAGGTGTGCTACCACAAATGCCTGCGCTGCCGGGTGCTGGAGCAGCGGCAACTCCCGCTGGGAGAAGAGATCGAAACCCAGGTTGAGTCCGCCGTGCCCACTCTGGAAGAGGTGCTGATTCAGGGCCAGCGCGAGCAGACAGTGCGCGATTCATTGCGGCTCCTCTCGCCGCGGTGCGAACGCCTGGTGCATATGTTGTTTTATGAGAGCCCCTCACGTCCCTACCAGGAGATCGCGCGAACCTTGGGTGTTGCCACCGGCTCCATTGGCTTCATTCGCGGGCGCTGCCTTGCCCATCTGCGCAAGCAACTGGAAAGGCTGGGATTCGAATGAGCGCCGGAGCCTCGCCGGCCCTCGATGTAGAGCGAGTAATCGCGCAGTTGTCGGCGCTTGCCGACGATAACGCCCGGACGCGATTCATTGCCGAAAATAGCGCCTTGTGGCAGCCGGCGCTGGTGCGGGAGCTTTCCAACCGGGTCCGCCAGTTGGTGCGCGTGGATACGGTCACCGCCCTGCGGCTGGCTGACGCTGCGGTCGTGATTTCAGAAAGCCTGGGCGATAAACTAGCCCTGGCCCAGAGCCTGCGCTCCAAGGCGAATGCGCTGTACGCCATTGACCAGCATGCCGCGGCTGTGGACTTCCACCAGCGTGCCATCACCCTTTTCGAACAACTCGATAATCCCGTGGAATTGGGGCGGACTCTCAGCGGATGCATCCAGCCGATTCTTTTGCTGGGACAGTATGACCGCGCCTTAGCGGCAGCGGACCGTGCCCGCTCCATTTTTGCCGGCCAGGGGGATTCGCTGCGCCTCGCCCGGCTTGAGATTAACACCGGCAACATCTATCACCGCCAGGATCGCTTCGCCGAGGCCCGGGACTGCTACGAACGCGCTTACCGCGAATTGCTCAAACACGATGACGCCGAGGGGCTGGCTGCGGTGCTCAGTAATCTGTCCACCTGCTACATCAGCCTCAACGAGTTTGCCAAGGCTCTAGAAACGCATCGCCTGGCTCGCGCCCACTGCCAGCAGAAAAACATGCCCATCCTGGTGGCCCAGGCGGACTACAACATTGCCTACCTTTATTTTCTTCGCGGCGAATACGGCCGCGCCATTCAGATGCTGCATGAGGCCATGGCCAGCGGCAAAAAGGCCGAGGACAAGTACCAGTTGGCTCTGTGCAACCTGGACTTGGCCGAAATCTATCTCGAGCTGAACCTGAATAATGAGGCGGCTAATCTAGCCCGTGCCGCGCACCAGCAGTTCCAGGGCTTGGGCATGGGCTATGAAGCCGCCAAGACCCTGGTCTTCGCCGCCATCGCCGCCGGCCGCCAGGGCCAGCCCTTCGAAGCCCTGGAACTCTTTGCTCAAGCCAGGCAATTGTTCGTTCAGGAGAAGAACCAGGTTTGGCCCTCGCTTCTCGATCTCTATCAGGCGCTGGTACTCCTGCAGGAAGGCAGGCTATTCGAGGCCCGTCAGCTTGCCGCCCGGGCTCGCGAATTCTTCGCCCCTTCCAACGTGCGCAGCAAGGCCGTGATGGCGGAGCTTCTGCTTGCCCGCATCGCCCTGCGCATGCAGGAAGTCTCAGTTGCGCGCCAGCATTGTGCGGCGGCCATGCAGCGCCTGAATGGCCAGCAGTCACCTCTCTTGGACTATCAGGCCGGTTTTCTCCTGGGCGAGATCGAGCGCGCTCGCAGCGACGACACCGCTGCCTTTGCCGCCTACGAGAGCGCCCGCCAGGCCCTCGACAAGATTCGCGGCCAGTTGCGCGGCGAAGAACTGAAAATGGCGTTTTTCAGCAACAAGGCCGAAATTTATGAACATCTGGTTGACATCTGCCTGCGCACTCGCGGCAATTTTCAAGAAATCTTCGACTACATCGAGCAGGCGAAATCGCGCAGCCTGCTCGACCTCATGGTTCAGCCCGTTCGCCTGTCCACCGCCGACGACTCCGGGCAGAGCGAACTGGTGCGCTCCATCCGCAGCCTGCGCGAGGAGCTGAACTGGTACTACAACCTGATCGAGCGCGAGCAATTGCAGCCCGAAGCCCACTCCCTGCAGCGCATTGAGCAACTGGAGCGCCAGGCGCTGGACCGCGAGGCTGACCTCATGCGCGCCTTGCAGGAGGCTACTGTCGCCGAAGCCAATGCGGCCGGCCTCGCTATTCCTGCGCTCGCCTCGGTGGAAAACATTCGGGCGGCTCTGGCCGAAGATACTGCGCTCGTCGAATATTTTTTCATTCAGGAACGCGTGCTGGCTTGTGTTGTCACCCGCGACACCTCCGACCTGGCGGCTATCACCCTGCAGCCCCGCGTCCGCAAGCTGCTGCAGCTGCTGCGTTTTCAGCTCTCCAAATTCCGCTTGGACCAGCAGTACGTGGCCAAATTTAAGGATGCGATGTTTGAGTCCATTCAGGCGCACCTGCACGATCTCTACCAGGAGCTGGTGGCGCCGCTTCGCCCTCTTCTGCGCCACAAGCATGTGGTGTTTGTGCCCCACGGACAGCTGCATCACGTTCCCTTCCATGCGCTGTACGACGGCCACAGCTACCTGATTGACCAGTTCTCGATTTCCTACGCCCCCAGCGCCAGCGTGTACGCAGTTTGCGGGAGCAAGTCAGTAAACTGCACGGGCCCCGCGCTGGTCATGGGAATCGGCGATAACCTGGCGCCTTCCATCGAACACGAGGCTAGGGCGGTCAGCTCGCTGTTGTCGAATTCGCAACTATTTCTGGGCGCGGAGGCCACCGAGCACGCCCTTCGAACCCTGGGGCCGCGGTCGCGCAGCGTGCATATCGCTACCCACGGCTACTTCCGCCAGGACAACCCTATGTTTTCTTCCATCCGGTTGGGAACGTCATACTTGAGCGTCTACGACATTTATCAGCTCAAGCTGCCGGCCGAAATCGTAGTGCTGAGCGGCTGCGCCACCGGACTCAACGTGGTGAGTCCGGGCGACGAACTGTTGGGGCTGGCCCGCGGTTTTCTCCAGGCCGGCGCCCAATCGCTGGTGCTCAGCCTGTGGGATGTGCAGGATTCCACCACCCGCGACTTTATGGTCGCGTTCTACACTCGCCTGCAGCAGGGTAGTTCGCGGGCGGTCGCCCTGCAGCAGGCGATGCAAGAGGTCAGAAACGCCCATCCCCACCCTTTTTACTGGGCTCCTTTCGTGTTGATAGGTAAGGACTAAGCCACTTTTTAACTTCCCCTATATTTTTTGGCTGTCTGCCTCCCCTTATGTAATGAAAGCCGGAACAGGCTCGATTACGGCTTTCACAAATCCCCATTTTGGAGACAAGAGTGGAACATATTGCAGAACCCGCCTGGGCCGACTTTGTGCGCGGCCATAGCACGCCGAAAGCCAAGTCAGCCATTGAATCCCATCTGTCCGGTGGATGCGCAGCCTGCTCCAGCGCTGCCGCACTCTGGAAATCATTCATGAATGTGGCCGCGCAGGAAAAGCTATACACGCCTCCCCCACACACTGTTCGCCTGGCAAAGGCTCAGTTCGCTGCCGCGAAACTTACGGCTCCCGCTGCTCGCTCCCTCGTCAGCCTCGTCTTCGACAGCTTTGCTCAGCCTCTGCCGGCGGGCATTCGCTCGGGCACTGCCATGGCCCGGCAAATGGTGTACGAAGCGGACGGGCTGACCATCGACCTGCGCATTGATAAGCACGCCAATTCCAAGGCCTTATCCATTGTTGGCCAGGTGCTGGATGCTAGAACCCTGCGCCTGGCCCCGCAGTCCGTCCCGGTGGCCCTGCTCAACCGCCAAGGCGAGCCACTGCAGCGGACCTCAACTTCGAATTTCGGTGAATTTCACCTCGAGGTTGCGGTCGAGGCAGAAATGCAGCTGGCCATTGAGCTGGCTTCCGGGCGAACCGTCTGTATCACCTTGCCCACCGGGTCATGTGACCGGGCAGATGACTTTGGTGAGCAAAACCGGTTACCGGGACGCGAAGGGAAGGATTACACCGGTAAGTAGCTGAAAAGTGCAACACTCCCTAATATGGTGCACACCACAGGAGAGGGGAACATGGAAGTTCAGGATCCAAACTCGAAAGGAAAGCGCGGTTGGAGAAGCGGCATTCTGATGTGTGCGGCACTGTTCTTGCTGACACTTTTCCCCTCGTCCGCAGCAGCGCAGAGCCGGCTGGTCGTCCGTGATTCGCTTGGCCTGCCCGGAATCAATTTGACCTGCGCGCTGCTGGGCTGCAATGTGGTGGACGCCATCGGCGATCCCCAGGGGCAGCTCTTCGTGGTCAACTTCGGCTTGCTTAGCCCATTGACGGCACTATTGGAGCTCAAGCTACAGCTCGGCATCGTAGACGTGGAAATTGACCAAACTGTGAACACGCTGGATGCTACGGCGGGACCGGCTCCTTCGTACTTAACCAATGAGAAGCCCACCTCCTACTATGGCACCACAGTCTGGCAGGGCTATGTGCAGCAGCCGGCCACGCAGTTGATCCGCTTAGCACAGACCCAATCCACATTTAAAACTACAGGCTCGGGGGTGATTGTGGCGGTGATTGACACCGGCGTGGACCCGACCAACCCAGTGTTGCAGAACTTCCTGGTCAGCGGGTACGACTTCACCCGCAACATGAACGGCGGCTCGGAGGACTCCGACGTCAACACTTCGCCCAACTTGAGCCAGGCAGAAACGGCACAGGTGAACCAGCGCACCGTGGCCGTGCTCGACCAGCGCACCGTGGCTGTGCTCGACGGCTCACAATACGGCGCGTTCGGCCATGGCACCATGACTGCGGGCATTGTGCACCTGGTGGCTCCGCAAGCCCGGATCATGCCTCTGAAATCGTTCACCGCCGCCGGCACGGGCTACGACTCCGACGTTCTACGGGCCATCTATTATGCCGTGAAAAATGGCGCGCGGGTTCTGAGCATGAGCTTTGATTACACTTCCTACTCGCCGGAACTCGCCAATGCCGTCAAGTACGCCAACAGCAACGGTGTTATTTCGGTAGCCTCGGCCGGCAATGACGGCCAGCAGATTACGGTTTACCCGGGCGGCCTGCCGGGCGTAGTGGACGTCGCCTCCACCTCCAACCAGGACACGCAGTCGGTGTTCACCAACTACGGAGCGCCGCCGGTTTATATGGCTGCCCCGGGAGAAGGAGTTGTCACTACCTATCCCTGGGGAACCTACGCCGCAGGCTGGGGCACTTCGTTCAGTGCCCCGTTGGTTTCCGGAACCGCGGCCCTGATGCTAGGCAAAAACGGTGGCTGCACGGTCTCCAACGTCGCTTCCGGACTGGCTAAGTCTGACTGGATCTCCGACCCGCAGATGGGACACGGGCGGCTGGATACTTACTCGGCGGTGCAATTCTGTCATCAATAGTTCAACCCGGTGCAGGTGCGCGGCTCATGGCGGGGCTGGCCAACTCGGCTGCCGAGTTGTACGCCCCCCTGGGCCTGCGCCTCAAGGAACTGGAAGAGCAGCAGGCCGCGTTTCGCAACTCGCTGGTCTGCGCCTTCAATCAACTGCTTGACCTCAAGGACCTCAACACCGGCGTACACAGCACCCGCCTGGCTGAGTGGGCCATTCGTGTGGCCCGCGCCCTGAATATCCCGGAAGATCATATGTACCAGGTGGAGGTCGCAGCCCTGCTCCACGACATCGGAAAAATCGGCGTTCCGGACGCCATTCTGAAAAAGCCCGGCCCGCTTACCGCGGAAGAGCGGGCGCTGATGAACAAGCATCCCGAGTACAGTTGGTCCATCCTGCGCCTCGTACCCGGTTTGGAACAGGCCAGCCTCTACGCTTTGCACCACCACGAAAGCGTGGATGGCAACGGCTATCCCGCTCACCTCAAAGGCGCGGACATACCTCTGGTGTCGCGCATTGTTTGCGTCATTGACGCCTACGATGCCATGATCTCCCATCGCTGCTACCGCCGAGGTGTGGGCCATGAAGAGGCTGTCCGCCGCCTCCGCCAGTCCTCCGGCACCCAGTTCGATGCGGAGGTTGTCCAGGTTTTCATTCCCATCGCGGAATCCGAAGCCGGCGATGTGTTTGCCGCCGCCGGCACCAGTACCGCAGCCGTTTTTTAATACGGCAACTCTAAGTGGGGCGTCGGGATGGCAGTCCCAATCCTCATCCATAACCTGCGCATCGGTCGCTGTCACAAACTGGCGTGTGTTCGGTCACATTTTCCAGACTCAGAATCGCTTAGCTTGCTCCACTGTAAGAGAATTACCGGCCTGGATGAGCGGCGTTTCGAAGAAGGGCTGAAGTACGGTGTGCGGCATAGCCGGATTCGTTGATGTCCGCCGGGCGACCTCGTCCGAGGAACTCCGGCGAATCGCTACCGCCATGGGGCATACCCTGCGCCACCGCGGGCCCGACGACGAGGGCGTATGTGTAGATGCCAGCGCCGGTATTGCACTGGCGCATCGCCGCCTGTCCATCCTGGATCTTTCGGCAGCGGGCCACCAGCCCATGGCCTCAGCTTGTGGCCGTTACACCATGGTGCTGAATGGCGAAATCTACAATCTTACGGAACTGCGCCAGTCCCTCGAGAACCTTGGGCACCGCTTCCGTGGCCACTCCGATACCGAAGTGCTGCTCGAAGGGATTGCCGAATGGGGTATCGAGCAGGCCCTTGCTTCCGCTGACGGTATGTTCGCCTTTGCCCTCTGGGATGCCGCTCTCCGGGAACTTCATCTCGCCCGCGACCGGTTTGGTGAGAAGCCGCTCTACTATGGATGGGCGAAACGACATTTCGTCTTCGCCTCCGAGTTGAAGGCGATTCGTGTTCACCCAGCCTTTGATGGCGAACTCGATTCGGACTCTATCAATGATTATCTTGGTCTGGGCTTCATTCCTGCGCCGCGGTCAATCTATAAGAGCATACGGAAACTCTGCCCTGGACATCGGCTGGTTTGGTCTGCTGACCGGGGTGTGCCGGCGCCGGTCGAGTACTGGTCAGCCCTTCGCGTGCTACAGCAAGGGGGCAAGCGTCCGTTCAAAGGCGATGAAGCTGAAGCCGTAACCACGCTCGATTCCGTCTTACGCCGAGCCGTCAGGTCCCGAATGCACGCCGACGTTCCCTTGGGCGCATTTCTCTCCGGCGGGATCGATTCCTCCACCGTAGTCGCCCTGATGCAGGCGCAGAGCGCGCAGCCGGTTCAGACCTTCACCATTGGCCTGGGACAAGACGCGCTGGATGAAGCCCACCACGCGAAGAAGGTGGCCGCCCATCTGGGTACTGATCATGTCGAGCTGCACGTCTCGGCGGATGATGCGGCCGCCATCATTCCTACGCCGGCCACCATCTATGACGAACCCTTTTCTGATTCTTCGCAGATTCCAACCCTGCTGGTTTCTCGGCTTGCACGTCGGAGCGTGACCGTGGCCCTCTCCGGCGATGGCGGCGACGAGATCTTCGGCGGCTACAACCGCTACGTTTGGGGCGCTTGTAGAGAAGCGCTCGACCGCATCATGCCGCGCATCGCGCGCTCGGCACTTGCGCAGGCTGTGCAGCACGCTCCGGAACGATGGACAGCAGCTTCGCTGGCATCGGCATTTCGTCTTTGCGGCCGGGCGCGTCCTGCCGCTCCCAAGCGAGCGTTGCATCGCATCTCTACCGTGCTGGGCCGGAGTAGTACGGCCGAGTTGCATGCCGAACTGATCGGCCATTGGCATGGGCCGCGCCCTCTGGCTTCGCATTGGGCTTCTGGCGATCTTGGCCTGTCCACGGTGCGGTCCCTCATGTATCTCGATACCGTCACCTATCTCCCCGATGACCTTCTGGTGAAACTCGATCGCGCCAGTATGGCGGCAAGTCTGGAAACCCGAGTGCCGCTGCTTGATCCGCATGTGCTTGCCTTCGCTGCTCGGCTTCCTGTTCCCATCGGTTTCTTGGGGCGCAGGACCAAGTATTACCTTCGCCAAGTCCTGTATCGCTACGTTCCTCGTGAAATCGTGGACCGCCCCAAGATGGGCTTTAGTATTCCCATGCACCAGTGGCTGCGGGGAAGCTTGCGCGACTGGGCAGAAACACTTTTGGCTGCTCCAGCCTTGGAAGCCGCCGGTCTCAACCCCGAACCGGTCCGCTTGGCGTGGCAGCAGCACCTTTCCCGCCGGGTGAACGTCGAAGGGGAGATCTGGAGTGTACTGATGTTCCAGGCGTGGATGGAAACTCACCGCGCACACGGCGTCGCGGCGCCGCCAGCGCAGCTGCTGGCCACTACCTCCATTTAGTTATGACGGAATAACCGATCCTTTGCCCCTCGGCCCGCGATCCGGTACGGCTGAACAAAAAGTCCGTGGGCTTGATCCGGCGCGAGGTGCTCCTGATTGATTGGCTCCGTTGCCGCCACGCTGGACGGAGCGTACCATTGGGTATGAGTATGCATCCAAAATCCTCCGACTCAGACTCTGCTCACCGCTCGGTAATTGGCGGTGTTTTCCAGCGACAAGAGCCAGATGAGGAAGAAGACGAAGAAGAAGACGAGGGCAACGGCAACGATGATGGTGATGATGGCGGAGACGACGACGGCTACTCGGAGTGAGCGTACCGGTATTCTCTGACCAGCATCTTATTTGGTAATCGGTTCGACTGAGCTCGCCGCACA
>DATJEH010000035.1:0-7987 GCA_035496875.1 Terriglobales bacterium
GGGAAGCAGGTTTGCAGCACCACTTTGCCTGGGCTCTCCCCCCGGCCGGCGCGGCCGGCCACCTGCGTGAGCAACTGGAAGGTGCGCTCGGCGGCGCGAAAGTCGGGCAAGCCAAGAGCGATATCAGCCCCCACCACGCCCACTAAAGTAACTCCGTGCACGTCATGCCCCTTGGCGATCATCTGCGTGCCCACCAGGATGTCCAGTTCGCCCGCGCTTAGCTGGTTGAGCATGCGCTCGAAGTCGTGCCGCCCGCGCACGGTGTCACGGTCCAGACGCCCAATGCGCGCCTGGGGAAACATGCCGTGCAGCAGTTCTTCCAGTTTTTCCGAGCCGGTGCCCACAAAATAAACGTACTCGCTGCCGCACTCCTCGCACACTTTGGGCACGGCCTGCAGGTAGCCGCAGTAATGGCATTGCAGGCGGTGCTCGCGCTTGTGATGGGTGAGCGAGATGGCGCAGTTGGCGCACTGGGCGGTGTGGCCGCAAGCTCGGCAGAGCACCACGGGGGCGTAACCGCGTCGGTTCAACAGCACCATGACCTGCTCATGCCGGTCCAGGCGCTCGCCGATTTCCGCCGCCAGGCGCCGCGAGATTACCTGCTCGTGCCCGGTTTCCCGGAACTCCTCCTTCATATCCAGAATCTCGACTTCAGGCAGCGGCCGCTGCTCCACCCGGTCGGGCAGTTCCAGCAGCGTGTATTTATCTTTTTGTGCGTTGAAGTAAGATTCCAGCGACGGCGTGGCCGAGCCCAGCACCACGGCGGCGCCGGCCATGCGCGCGCGCATCACGGCCACATCGCGGGCATGATAGCGCGGCGTCTCTTCCTGTTTGTAGGAGCTGTCGTGTTCCTCATCCACAATGATAAGGGCCAGGTTCGAAACCGGCGCAAAAACCGCTGAACGTGTGCCCACCACCATGCGGGCTTCGCCGCGGCGGATGCGGTGCCATTGTTCGGCGCGCTCGCGGTCGGTGAGCCCGGAATGAAGGATGGCGACCTCGTCCCCAAAAATCTGGTGCAGATCGGCGGCTACGGCGGGGGTCAGGCCGATTTCCGGCACCAGCAGAATTGCGGAGCGTCCCGCCTGCAGAACCGCGTGCATGGCGGTGAGGTAAACCGCGGTCTTGCCCGAGCCGGTTACGCCGTGCAGCAGGAAGCTGGAATATTTTCCCGAAGCGGCGGCCGTGCGGATTTGTTCCAGCGCATTTTGCTGCGCGGGCGTGAATTGGAAGTGAAACGGAGAGGGCCGGGGCTTGGTCGCCGAGACCGTAAAATCGGCCGGCTCTTCGATGATTTCCACCAGCCCGCGTTTGACCAGTGTGTGCAGCGTGGTGTGCGGAACAGGAAGCTCGTGCAAGTTGTCCACGCGCGTACGCCCGCCGGCTTCCGCCATGGTAGACATGATGCGTTGCTGGTTGGCGTTAAGCTTTGTTGTTCCTGCGGCACCTCTTCCACCTGTCATCCTGAGCGAGCCTTCTGCTGAGCGGGGAGAGGCAGAAGGCAATTCGAAGGACCTTGTGTTTTCTTCCGGCTCTCGCAGCACGGCGACTTTTACGGTTCTTCGCGCTTCGCCGGCGGACGACAGGTCTTCCCGCGTAATCCATTTCTTGCGCACCAGCGCGGCCAGAATTCTCGTATCGGCGTGAGTGGCGGATTTCAGTACCTGCTCGCGCGTACTCTCCCTTTCCGCCAGATAGTCGAGCACGCGAAACTCGAGCATCTGCTGCAGCGGTTCCTGGCGCGAGCGGGCGGAAGAGCCGGACATTCCCGCCTGGTGCAGCGCCAGCTGGCCGGTCTCGGTGATGTGATAGGCGCGGGTGCGGCGAAATTCCGCCGCCAGCGGCAGCAGAGTCCGAAACACCTCTCCCAGCGGCGCCAGGTAGTATTCCGCAATCCATTTGGCCAGCCGCATCAGGCTTTCGTCGAGCACGGGCGCGGTATCCAGCACCTGCAGAACGGGTTTGGTTTTGACCGAAGGCTCGCGGTCGTGCAGCGCCACCACCACGCCGGACAGGCGCTGCTCCCGGAAAGGTACCAGCACGCGCCCGCCAATTACCGGTTCCACACCACCTTCCGGCAAGCCATTTCCGCCCGGCACACGGTAGGTAAAAGTGTTGTCCAAAGGAACGGGCAGCGCGATGTCGCAGAAAGCGGGCATGGCGGAGAGTTTAGTTTCTCATGCCCAGCACTTGGCAGTTAGCACTTAGCTTTTATCCAGCCATGGCCTATGCAGATCACCAGGAAAACCGTTCCCGTGCCAAGTGCTAAGGGCCAATTACTAAGTGCTTGTTTTCGGTTTCAACCCCAGATACTTCATCACCATCTGGAGGTCTTTCCAGGTTTCCTTTTTCTGCCGGGGATCACGCAGCAGGAAAGCGGGGTGATAGGTCACTGCCAGCTTCACGGTAGGGCCATTGGGATCAGTGCGGCCCTGGCTGTCCAGGTTCACGCGGAAGTCGTACCAGCGGCCGCGCAGTTCACCCATGGGCGAGTTGATGGCGAGAAGGTTTTTGGCGGCGGTAGCGCCCAGGGCCACAATTACCTTGGGGCGGATGGCGGCGATCTGGCGCATCAGGAAGGGAATGCAGGTTTCGCACTCGTCGCGCTCTGGGGTGCGATTCCCCGGCGGGCGGCACTTGACCACGTTGGCAATGTAAACATCCTCGCGGCGCAGGCCCATGGCCGCAATCATGTTGTTGAGTAACTGGCCGGCGCGGCCCACGAAGGGCAGCCCCTGCTCGTCTTCGTCGGCCCCCGGACCTTCGCCCACGAACATCAGGTCGGCGTGCTCGTTGCCGGTGCCGAAAACGATGTTCTTGCGACCCTTGCTCAGGCGGCAGCGGGTGCACTCGCCGATGTCATCGCCGATAGCACACAGTTCAGCGACGACGTTACGCGGCTTGGCTACTTCTTCCAAAACCGTCACCCCGGCGGATTCGGAAGTAAGCCGTTTGTCGCTGGGTATAAGACCAACCATGCTCGACTCTCGTTTTCTTGCCATCTCTTCGCTGTTTTCCTCAGCCGCAGGCGGCGCCACGAGGCTGCTCTCACGACGATAAAAATCGTAAATCCCCATTTCGCGGTAGTACTGCAGGCGGGCGGCTATCTGTTCGCGCAGTTTGGAATCGATGACGCGCGCCATCGTCACTTGCCGGGCGCGTGCGCAGGCTGGTTGCGGTGCCGGCGCAGGCGGAGCAGTTGGTCAAGAACGCGCTGTGCCACTTCCCACTTGCTGGTTTCCGGCACCTCGATGACCTCATCTTGCATAATGATGGTCACCGCGTTGCGTTCGGAATCGAACCCGATGCCGGGCCGCGAAACATCGTTGACCACGATCGCGTCCAGTGATTTGGAGGCCAGCTTCTTGCGCGCGTTTTCCAGCGCATTTTCGGTTTCGGCGGCAAAACCCACTACTAACTGGTTTTGGCGGTGCCGGGCGACTTCGCCCAGGATGTCGGCCGTCGGTTCCAGGTCCAGCGCCATGGGACCGGAGCGCTTGATTTTCTGCCGCGCCTGATTTTTGGGACGGTAGTCGGACACGGCGGCAGTGGCGATGACCACCGTGGCTTGGTCGAGTCGCTGCAGCACTGCCTGGCGCATCTGTTCCGCGGTTTCGACCGCAACGAGCTCCGCTCCGCCCGGAGGCTGAATGCTTACCGGACCGCTGACCAGCACAACCCTTGCGCCCCGCCGCAAAGCAGCTTCGGCGAGCGCGTATCCCATGCGTCCGCTGGAACGGTTGGTGATGTAGCGCACCGGGTCAATCTGTTCGCGGGTCGGCCCAGCGGTGAGAAGCACGGTTTCGCCGGCTAGGTCCTGGGAAGCTCCCAGTACTTCCATCACGGTAGCCACAATCGCCTCGTTGCTGGCCAGGCGTCCGGGACCGGTCATGCCGCACGCCAGATAGCCGCTGTCCGGATCCACGACCTTTACGCCGCGCTGCCGCAGAGTTTCAATGTTGGCCTGGGTGGCAGGGTTCTGCCACATGTTGACATTCATGGCGGGCGCGACAACCACGGGCGCGGTGGTGGCCAGGAACAGCGTGCTGAGGAAGTCATCGGCCACGCCATGGGCGAACTTGCCGATAACGTCGGCGGTGGCGGGCACGACCAGCAGAGCGTCAATGGTTTGGGCAACCGCAATGTGCTCGATGGCGGATTCCACGTTGGCCGGCTGCTCGGAGGCGCCAAACAGGTCGGTGATGACCTTTTCCCCGCTCAAGGCAGCGAAGGTCAGCGGACGGACAAACTCCTGCGCCGCCCGAGTCATGACCACCTGCACGCGCACGCCGCGGTCCTGCAGAAGGCGAACTACCTCCGCCGCCTTGTAGGCTGCTATGCCGCCGCTGACGCCCAGCGCAATTTTCATAAATTCCAGTCCACTGCGGATTAACGCCGATGAACGCAGAGCAAATCAAATTCGGGTTCTAACTATTACCGAATCCCAAATTAAGGATGATTTCAACCGTAGGCGCGATTCAGCGATGCCCCGCCTTGGCTCTCGCTCATCCCCGAGGTTTATCCGCGTATTCCGTGTTCACCCGCGGAAAAGGAGTTATCGCGGCAAGGGGCGGCAGCTATTCCTTCGGTATAGCCTTGTCCAGCAACTCGCTGGCTACTTCGCTGGCCGACTTGTCCGGCTGCGGCACTACCCACTTCACCTTGCCGGAATCAATCTCGTCCATGGCGATGCGGCAGGGCTTGCGCGAGATGGTATCAACCATGGGCTTGGCGCCGGACTGCAATTGCCGGGCACGGCGGGCGGCCACCAGGATGTAGCGATAGTTGCTGTCGAACCCTTCGATGAGTTTCATGACACCTCCATACTGCCACTACTAGCCGGGAGTCGCCGAAAGGGCGAAAGAAGCCAGGATGGGCTGCAGCCGCTCGCGGATATTGGGCAGCAGGCAGCGTTCAGCCGTGGCCAGAATACGCTTGTCGCCGTTGGCCAATTTGGCTCCGGAACGGCGCAGGCGCTCGGAAAGCACAATCGCCTTAAGCTCGTCAATGGAATCTTCCAGGCGGTCGTTGATGAGAATATAGTCGTAACTCCGATAATTCTCAATCTCTTTCGCAGCCGTTAGTAACCTCCGCTGGATCACGTCTTCGCTATCCAGGCTGCGGTTGCGCAGGCGCCATTCCAGGGTTTTCTTGTCCGGGGGGAGAATAAAAACACTTACCGCATCTTTGATCTTGCTCTTGATCTGCGCCGCACCCTGCACATCTATATCGAGTAACAGGTCGTGGCCGCTGCGTTGCGCGTCCTGCAGGAAACGCTTGGCGGTACCGTAGTAATTGCCGAACACGTTGGCATGCTCCAGAAATTCGCCGCGCGCGATCATCGCCTCGAAGTCCTGGATGGGAACGAAGAAATACTCGCGCCCGTTCTGTTCGCTGCCCCGGGGACGGCGCGTGGTGTAGGAAATGGAAAAGTCCAGGTTGGAGATAAGCTTGCGTAACTCGTTTACCAGGGTGGATTTGCCCGAGCCGGAGGGGGCGGAAATGATGTAAACGGTGCTCATTCGATATTCTGCACCTGCTCGCGCGACTTCTCCAGTTCCGCCTTCATAGCCAGACCCACCTGGGTGATGCGCAGGGCTTCGCCGGCAACTCCTGTGGTCTTGGACAACAACGTGTTGGCTTCGCGATTCATCTCCTGCAGGAGAAAATCCAGCTTTTTGCCCACTTCGCCTCCGCTGTCCAGCAGCCCGCGGAAGTGTTGGATGTGAGTGTTAAGCCGGACGAGTTCTTCCTGGATGTCGCTGCGCTCCGCCAGCAAGGCCGCTTCCTGCAGCACGCGCTCGGGTTCCGCCTGTGCCCCCACCAACTCCTGAATGCGCGTCCGCAACCTCTCCAAATGGGCCTGCAGCATTCCCCCGCGCAGCTTTTCTACCTCCGCCGCCCCCGCTTGCAGACGGGACATGCGCTCACGCAGTTCCCGCTCCATGCCCCGGCCTTCCTCGGCCCGCATCTCGTTGAGACGACACAGGGTGTCATTGACTTTGGCCAGCACTGCCGCCTGCAGTTCGCCAGGGTCGCTGGCGGCGGAGGAGACGTCGAGGGCCCCGGGTATCTTCAGGGCGGCGTTGAGGTCGGGGTCGCCGCTGATGCCGAGTTCCTCGGCCAGGCGGCGAAACGCTTCCACGTACCCGCCTACCAGTTGGCGGTTGACGGAAAAACCCTGCCCCGCCACCGGTTCCAGCGTAAGCGTGACCTCCACGTGGCCACGCGCCATCTTTTCCTTCAGCAGGCGGCGCAATTTCATCTCCAGTTCGCTGCTGTCGGCGGGTAAGCGGAAGTGCAGGTCGAGAAAACGGTGGTTTACCGACTTGAGTGCCAAGGTAAAGCCCAGGCGGCCGTTTACCTGCCCTTTGGCCTGTGCGAACCCGGTCATGGAATGAATAGGCATGTGCGTCCGCTCAGCCCTCCGCTGCCCCGGCTTGTACTTTTTGGCTGTCCCAGTCGAGGAATTGCAGGTTGTACAGGCGGCGATAAGTGCCCAGGTGGCTCATCAGATCCTGGTGGGTGCCAATATCGGTGATAACCCCATTTTCCAACACCACGATGCGGTTGGCATGGCGCACGGTGGAAAGGCGGTGAGCGATGACAACAACGGTGCGGCCGCGCATCAGGTTGCCCAGGGCGGATTGCACCAGGGCCTCCGACTCGCTGTCCAGGGCGGAGGTGGCTTCATCCAGAATCAGGATGGGAGCATCCTTGAGCAGGGCGCGGGCGATGGCGATGCGCTGGCGCTCGCCGCCGGAAAGGCGCACGCCGCGCTCTCCGATCACTGTCTTATAACCCTCCGGCAGAGCCTCAATAAAGTCGTGGGCCAGGGCGGCCTTAGCCGCCTCCATCACGCGCTCATGTGGAACCCCGGGCTGGCCATAAGCGATGTTGTTGCGCACCGTGTCGTTGAAGAGCACTGTTTCCTGGGTGACGATTCCGATCTGGGCCCGCAGCGAAGGCAAGGTCAGCTCGCGCACATCCTGACCGTCAATCAGCAGTTGCCCTCCGGTTACATCGAAGAAGCGGGGAATCAGGTGCACCAGCGTGCTCTTGCCGGCGCCGCTGGAGCCGACCACCGCCAGCACCTCCCCGGAGTGGACCGTCAGGTCAATGTCACGCAGTACGTCGCGGGTTTCGCCATTGGCACCGTAGGAGAAACTGACGTGCTCGAAGCGGATGCTATCGCCGAAGTGAGGCAAGGGACGGGCAGCAGGCTTCTCCAGGATCGTATCCTCCTGGCTCATGAAATTGAATATGGAAGTGGAAGCGCCCAGGGCCTGCTGGAAATTGTTGTTGAACACGGCGAACTTGCGCACCGGCTCGTAAAGTTTGTAAACCGCGATAATAAAGGCGACAAAAACTCCGCCTGTAAACACCTGCGCCTTGATCAGGTCACGGCCCAGCAGCAGCAGAAGCGCGATGCCGATGGCGCCGATGATGTCCATGGTGGGCGAACTGATGGCGGCCGCGGCCACGGAGCGCAGGTTGGCGCGAAACAGGCGGCGCGCCGCCGCCCGAAAACGACCGGCCTCCCACTCCTCCATCCCGAACGCCTTCACAATGCGGTTGCCGGTAATGGTTTCGTGCAGCAGGTTGTGGATGTCGGCCAGCTTGTCCTGCCCACGGCGGGTGGTATGGCGCACGCGACGCCCAATTTTCCGCGCTGAAAGGATGACCAGAGGAATGAACAGCACCAGCACCCAGGCCAGCTTGCCGCCCAGCACGATGACCACCCCGGCCACGAAGATGAGGGTAAACACCTGCTGCAGAAATTCCGCCAGTACCGTGGACATGGCGTACTGCACGCGCTCAATGTCGTTGATGATGGCGGAGAGCAGAGTGCCGGTGGAATGCTGCTGGAAGAAAGCCGCCGAGCGCCGCAGGAAGGAGTCATGAACATCGTTGCGCAGGTCGGTGATCATGCCGTAGCCGGCATAGTTCACCAGGTAAGTGCCCAGATAATCGAAAATGCCCTTCA
>DATJEH010000036.1:0-18888 GCA_035496875.1 Terriglobales bacterium
AGCATCAGGTCGAATGACTCTTCGCGAGTTTTCTCGCACAGCTTGGTCAACAAGGTAATATTGCCGCCGACCAGCGTCTGCAGGCTTGCGCCAATCGTTCCTAAAACAGAACGCGAACGCACCGTGATGCCGCGCACCACGCCCAGATTGCGCACAATGCGGTAGCCCTCCAGCTCAAAGGCAGTAGAAACCATGCGATGGTCAATAACTGTGGAGGCCGGCATGCCGGTCGTCGCCATAGCTCCTCCCATTTGTAATTTGGGAATTTGCAATTTGTAATTTAACCCTGCCGCCGCCAATTACAAATTGCTAAATTACAAATCCGGCAGCGTGTGAGAACGGAGCCGGCAAGCGCATATAATCGGCAGCGCATGCTCATGCTGAGACTACGCACATTTGTATGGGTGTTGGTATTGCCGTTTGTGTTTTCCACCATTTTCGCTGCGCAACAGCTGGCTCCCGCACCGCAGGCGCGCGTGATCACGCTGACCCCGGAAGCCGGCTACTTCAACGAGCCCTCCATCGCGGTGAACCCGCGCAATCCGCAGCAGGTGGTGGCCGCGTTCCAGGTGCCCGCCCACATCGCCTACTCCGCAGACGCAGGCAACAGTTGGAAAGAAGCCGCCGCGGTGGCGCCCAAGAATTACAAAATTTCCGGCGACGTTTCCGTCGCTTATGACGCCCACGGCCACGCCATCCTGTGCTACATCGCTTTCGACAAACTGGGCACCACCAATTACTGGGGGCACAAGGCTACGCGCAACGGAATATTCATCAAGCGCTCGCTGGATGGCGGCAAAACCTGGGAGGAGAATGCCATCCCGGTGATCGAACACGCCACCCAGCCCGGCATTCCCTTCGAGGACAAACCCTACATCGCGGCCGACAACAGCAGCGGCCCCTACTCCGGCAACCTCTACGTGGGCTGGACTCAGTTCACGCTGACCAAGTCTGTCATCCTGTTCTCGCGTTCCAGCAATGGCGGCAAGACCTGGTCGGCGCCTATCGAGATCAGCACCCACGAGGGCCTGCCGCGCGACGACAACGGCGCGGTCGAGGGCTTCACCGGTGCGGTAGGCGGCGACGGAACGCTCTACGTGGTATGGGCCGATGGCAGCAGCATCGTGCTTGCCGTGTCCCGCGACGGCGGGCGCAGTTTCTCGCCCAGCCGCAAAATCCTGGACACTGCTCCTTCCTATTTTGATGTGGAGGACGTCTCGCGCTCCAACGGCTTCCCCGAAATTGGCATGGACCCGCGCGGCAAGAATGGCGTGCTGTACGTCACCTGGAGCGACTACCGCAATGGCGATGTGGACGTCTTCTGCTCCACTTCGCATGACCGCGGGCGCAGCTGGAGCCCGGCGGTACGGGTGAATTCCGATTCCATTCACGACGGCACCGACCAGTTCTTCCAGTGGCTGGCGGTGGATCCCGCGACTGGAGCCGCGAGTGTCATCTTTTACGATCGCCGCGATGATCCGGAGAATGTCAAGACCAAACTCACCCTGGCCCGTTCCGGCGACGGCGGCAAATCGTTTGTCAACTACAACTGGACGGAAGAGTGGTTTGCCAGCCATCGCCAGTTCATTGGCGATTACCTGGGAATTGCCGCCTGGTCGGGACGCGTTTATGGCATTTGGACCGAGGTCACGCCCGCTCCTGCCGCCCCGCCGGGAAAAGAAAAGCCAGCAACCGCCGATGAGCAGCACCGGACGGTGATCAAAATTGGAATGGCGCACTTCGGAGCCGCCGCTTCGCAATAAACCAAGGCGACGCCCGCGACAGTCCGCCTGCGAGGCGGGAAAGAACAAAATGCAGAGCCTCTTTACAATGTTCGGCCAGCGGGAATTTTCCACCGTCCCCTTTGCAACCCGCAGAAATGGTGTTATCACTAGGCTGACGAGCACCGCAACCGCAAGTGTTATCATTTGTTAGCATCATGCCGGTTGTGCCCTTGTCCGGAAATTGCAGGAAGTAGTGGGATGTCACAGAGCCCCCAGCCCGCAGCGGACGCTTCCGCGGAACAGCGCTACCGGGCGCTGCTGGAAGTAACCGACGCCATCGCCCCCCACGACAATCTTGACCAACTGCTGCGTGACCTGGCGTACCGCCTGCGCAAGATTGTGCGCTTTGATTCCGTCAGCTTTGTCCTGCATGACCCCGCCGCCAACCTCATGCGCCTGGTCCACGCCGAGGCCTTCGGAGAAGAGCTTCCCCTGCCGCCAACCATGAGCATCGAAGACTCCGCCTCCGGGCGGGTGTGGCGAACCGGGGAACTGCTGGTCATGCCGGACCTGCAGAAAGAACAGCGCCTGGGGCCGGTGCTGAAGATGCTGCAAGGGGCGGGCTTTAGATCCTGCTGCGTCCTGCCCATGACGGTGGCGGAACGCCGCCTGGGAGCTCTGGCCATGGCCAGCCGCCAGGAAAATGCTTACGGCGACGCCGATCTGGAATTTCTGAAGCGGGTGGCGGAACAGGTTGCGGTGGCAATAGATAACGTGGCCCAGCGGCAGCAGGCCCTGACTTACCAGCAGCAACTGGCCAGCGAGCGCGATCGCCTGCGCCTGCTGCTGGAGGTGAACAATGTCCTGATCTCCAACCGCGAGATCCGCGATTTATTTCCCGCCATCTCCGATTGCCTGCGCAAGGTGGTAGCCCACGACTACGCCAGCCTGGCTGTGCTGGAGCCTGGGGGCGAGCTGCTGCGGTTACACGCCCTTGTTTTTCCCGAAGGTAAGGGCCTGGTACACCAGGAGCTGGTATTTGCCAAGGAAGGCTCACCGGGAGGATGGACCCTGGACCATCGCCGCCCCTTGCTGGCCGATCCACTCACCGGCGAGCAGTATCCGGCGGAAATCACCGCGCGCATGATCTCGGAAGGGGTGCGCTGCGCCGTCTGGCTGCCGCTCACAACCCGCAACACCATACTGGGCACGTTAGGCCTTGCCAGCCTGCACGAGCACGCTTTCAGGGCGGAAGATGTAGCCTTGCTGGCCCAGGTGGCCAGCCAAATCGCTATCGCCCTGGAAAACGCGCTCGCTTTCGGTGAAATCGCTCAACTCAAAGACAAGCTGGCCCAGGAGAAGCTCTACTTACAGGAGGAAATCCACTCCGAGTACAACTTCGAGGAAATCGTGGGGGAAAGCCGCGCCCTGCAAACAGTGTTGCAGCAGGTGGAAACCGTCGCCCCCACCGGGGCTACGGTGCTGATCCTGGGCGAAACCGGGACGGGAAAGGAACTGATCGCGCGGGCCATTCACGACCTGAGCACACGCCGCGAACACACCTTCGTCAAGCTGAGCTGCGCCGCCATTCCTACCGGCCTGCTGGAAAGCGAACTGTTCGGGCATGAAAAGGGAGCCTTTACCGGCGCCATCGTGCAGAAGATCGGACGCCTCGAACTGGCCCATAAAGGCACGTTGTTCCTGGACGAGGTGGGCGACATCCCGCTGGAACTGCAGCCCAAGCTGTTGCGCGCCCTGCAGGAGCGGGAGTTTGAGCGCCTGGGCAGTACCCGGACCCAGCAGGTGGACACGCGGGTGGTGGCCGCCACCAATCGCGATCTGGCCAAGATGGTGGAAGAGGGCAGCTTCCGCCGCGACCTTTATTACCGCCTGAATGTCTTCCCGGTTCGCATCCCGCCGCTGCGCGAGCGCCGCGAAGATATTCCCCTGCTGGTCCGCTATTTCGCGCAGAAGTTCTCCCGCACCATGAACCGACGTATTGAGACAATTCCCTCGGAAACCATGGACGCCCTGGTGAACTGGGCCTGGCCAGGGAACGTGCGCGAGCTCGAGCACATGGTGGAGCGCGCTGTGATTCTCTCCCCTGGACCGATTCTGAATGTGCCCGTGGCGGAGTTGCGTCCGACCGACGGAGATGGCACCAATCTGGAGCGCCTGGATGATGCCGAGCGCGAGCATATCCTGCGCGTCCTGCGCGAGGCCGGAGGGGTGATTGGAGGTGCCACCGGCGCCGCCAACCGCCTCGGCCTGAAACGCACCACTCTGCACTTCAAGATGAAGAAGTTGGGAATCAGCCGCGCCGACCTGTGACAGCGGCGAGTGACAGACGGCTGACAGGCTGACCGCATACTGCCACCTTCCCCTGGCGCCATCCTGGTAGCCTCCCAAAGCCTGTTCTCTATCTGCCTGTGTTTGCACTGTGTCCACGATCACATCTGGTTGTGACCGGTTGGCCCCGGACGTGCCTTTTCACTAGGCAAGTCAGGGAAGGCGAAAACCATGTTCCGGGCGACAGTTGAGCATCACGGTGACCTGGTGACGCTGCGAATCGAGGGCCGGTTAAGCGGACCATGTCTATCGGAGCTGGAGAACTGCTGGCAGCAAATCGCCGGTGGTAACGGCAACCGGCAGCTGGTGGTGGACCTGAAGGAAGTCACCTTTGTCAGCTCACAGGGCAAACATCTACTGGAAAAGCTCTGCCGCGCCGGAGCCCGGCTAACGGGTGACGGGCTGATGACGCGGGCCCTGGTGGAACAGATTACTCACTCTGTGGGCCAGGTAGAAATTCATAAGGAGGGGGCGAATGATGGCCACAGTACACGCACCATATAACCTGGAAATGTCCGACAACTGCACCAATTGCAAGTTGCGGGTCCGCGGCTACTTCTGCCAGTTCGGAGGCGATGAACTGCGGGGCTTGGCGGCAATTTCTTATCCCACGGTCTATCCAGAAAATTCGGTGCTGTTTGTAGAAGGGCAGATGCCGCGCGGGGTGTACATCCTGTGCCGCGGGAAAGCCAAGCTATCGATGGTCTCCAGCGAAGGCAAGACGCTCATTCTGCACATCGCCGAACCGGGAGAAATTCTGGGCCTGAGTTCGTGCCTGCTGGGCCAGCCCTATCAGGCGACGGTGGAGAGCCTGAGCCCCTGCCAGCTGAACTTCATCCGCCGCGATGATTTCCTGCAGTATGTCCGCAATCATCCGGAAGCGATGTTCCGGGTAGCGGAGTTTCTCAGCCGCGAATACCGGGCCGCCTGCAACGAAATTGGCTCCCTGGGTCTGGCGCACTCGGCGGCGGAAAAGATGGCCCGCCTGCTGTTGGGGTGGAAGGAATCCCGTGCCCACAATGGCGCGACCACGCTCAAGCTGACCCTGACCCACGAGGAAATGGCGCAGATGATCGGCTCCAGCCGGGAGACGGTAACCCGCATGCTGGCCCGTTTCCGGGCCAAGAACTACATCGAGGTGCACGGCTCCACGCTGCTCATCCGCAACCGCGTCGCCTTGCAATCCCTGGCGGATAACCCAGGCAACGATGAGGCGGCAGAAGCGCAGGCGCCGGCCCCGGGCAACGGGTTACGGCGGAGCCCGGAAATGGCCCCGTCGAGGATCGGCCCTGCGGCTCCACGCGCGCGTGCCGCTAAGTCTCCGGCTCCCATGTTGCAGCTATCGGCCAGATAAGCTCCGGCATCAGAGGTACAGGAGGGGGCATCATGAAACCGACCGGCATTTACCGCTGCGAAATTTGCGGCGCTGCACAGCAGGATGATGAGTGGTTTCTGCTGAGTGAGGACCGGGAACGGGACACTCTCCAGATTCTGAAGTGGAACAGCCGGCTGGCGGAACATCCTGGTATGTACCCCTTGTGCTCTGCAGCCCACGTGGAGGAACTGGTCTCCCACTGGATGTTCTCCGGCAGCCTGGATTATCAGTGGTCGCGGCCGACCCACCTTCTCTCTCCACAGACTCCGGCGGGCGACATGGACGCCTCCTACCGCTTAGGCGAGCTTGTACTCGACCGCGCCAGCTTCGCCGCGCTGGGCGAGCGTCCCGATATGTTGAATTCCATTCTCGAGGCTATTGACGGGGCGCTGCAGGTTTCGGCTGTTGCCCGCTCTCTGGAAGAAGAATCTCTGGAAGAAGCGGACGAAGAAGCAGATCCAGTTTACGACGCCTAGAGAGTTTCAGGCTGGGGAGAGCGCTGGCGCCAGCTCGCTGGCCACGCGCAACACTTCTTCATACAATACATCCCGCCCCAGGATCTCCAACTCCCTGCTGACCAGGCAGGTGGCCGATTCATCCCCGGTGCGCACCAGACGGCGCATGGGAGGTTGGCCGGGCAGTTCGGCGCGTGTGGACAGACCCTTGCCATCCTGAGTGCGGCTGACCACAAACACGGCTTGTGGGTCGCCCTGGCAGGTGAGGAAAACAGCGGTCACTCCCGTGCCCGGGCGTTTGCCATGGCGCAACTCGACCAGTAATTTTGCTGTCCCGCTGCGCAGCTCCCAGGCGGAGGCGGCATGCTGGTCCGGAGCATCGGCGGGAGCCACTGGCCGCGGGTTCCTGAATCCGAGCTGCCGCGCCAGCCATGCGCCGAGCAGCAGCGCATCCGCCGGAACCTTTGGTTGGCTGCCCTCATTAGCGAATTCCACCACGATCCTGTGCAGCTGGCCGAGGTAGGAAGCGCGAGCCGGGCCATCAAACAATTGGGCGATCAGCTGCCGCCAGGAAGTCAGGCGCGACCACGCCAGATCGCTCAGCGCCAGCCGGGGACGCTGCACCAGCGCGTGCACGTGCGGCCAGTCGGCCTGCAGGTCCTCCAGGCCGGCTGAGTCCACGATGACCCGCTCCGCTATTTCGCTGAGCTGCTGAAATAGATGGCCGCCCAGCAACTTCGCGTCCCGCCACCACAAAAAAACCGGCAGGTCAGGCAGAACCAGGGCGCGAACGATACTGGCCAAGCGCCGCTGCGCGGTGGGCTTGGCGGCCAGGCTGATTAGTTCCCGGCCGATGTAGCGGTTACCGGCATGAGAGGTGAGGCAGGAAGCAGAAACTTCGGTGTGGATTTCCTCTTCCGATTGCGGCGCCGCGGGCGAGACCACGATGGCGCGGCAGGGATGATGGCTGATGATGGGGTCAAGCAGTCCGGTAGCTCTCTCTACATCGGCAAAATTGCGGCAATAAACAATCAGGTTCAGAGTGCGCGAACACAGCACCGGCCCGGCGTTGGACTTCTCCGCCTCCATGCGCCAAAGCTGGCGCAGTTGCTGCTCCACTTTGCCGGCATCGGTGGGAACACTGCTGGAAGACATCCTGGTAACTTCCTTTTCTCAGGGTTTACGCCAGCAGCCGCCGCCCTGCAACAGGCTGTCGGCTTCGGCCGGACCCCAGGTCCCGGCGGCGTAGTTAGGAAACGAGGATGCTGGCTGGCTGGTCCAGGCTTCCAGAATCGGGGTAATGATCCCCCACGCCGCCTCAACCGCGTCGCGATGAGCGAACAGGGTGGGGTCCCCCAGCATGCAATCCAGCACCAAGCGTTCATAAGCGCTGGCCGAAGCCATGCCGAAGGAACTGGCATAGCGAAAATCCATGTTTACGGGCCGTACATGCACCGAAGGCCCGGGCTGCTTGGCGGTAAACTTCAGCGAAATGCCCTCATCGGGTTGGATGCGGATCACCAGCAGGTTGGGCGACATCTGTTCAGTGGGCGTCTGATTGAACAGCAACAGCGGCGCCTGGCGGAACTGGATGGCGATTTCGCTCAGGCGCTTGGGCAGCCGCTTGCCGGTGCGCAGGTAAAAGGGAACGCCCGCCCAGCGCCAGTTTTCGATAAAGAGCTTAAGGGCGACATAGGTGTCGGTATTCGAATTCGGGTTGACTCCGGGCTCGGAGCGGTAGCCCGGAACCTCTTTGCCGTCCACCCAGCCCGGGCCGTACTGGCCGCGCACAACGCAGGACCTGACGCGGTCGCCCGTAACCGGCGGAATGGCGCGCAGCACCTTGAGTTTCTCCGCACGCACCTCCTCGGCCCCGATGGACGCGGGCGGTTCCATGGCGGTGAGGGCCAGAACCTGGGAAAGATGGTTCTGCACCATGTCTCGCAGGGCGCCCGACTCCTCGTAATAGGCGGCGCGGTTCTCCACTCCCACCGTCTCGGCGGCGGTTATCTGCACACTGTCCACATAGCGGCGGTTCCAGATAGGCTCGAAGATTCCGTTGGCAAAACGGAACACCAGCAGGTTCTGGACGGTCTCCTTCCCCAGATAATGGTCAATGCGGTAAATCTGCTCTTCGTGAAAAACCCTGGAGATGGACTGATTCAGCTCGCGCGCGCTCTGCAGGTCGTGGCCGAAAGGCTTCTCGATGATCAGCCGACGCCAGCCCTTTTCCGCCTGCGCCAGCCCGGCTGCGTCCAGTTGCTGCACGATGCCGGCGAAGGAACTGGGCGGCACCGCCAGGTAATAAATGCGGTTGCCGTTGGTTCCGCGCTGCCGGTCAATTTCCTCCAGCAGGGAGGAGAGGCTGGCGTAGTCTTCGGGATGGCCGGGATGCGCCGACAGGTAGAAGAGGCCCTCAGCGAAGTTGTCCCAGGCTTCGCTGTTGAGCGGCCCCTGGTCGCCAAACTGCTCCACTGCTTCCTTCATGGCAGCGCGGTACTGCGCGTCGTTCATGTCGGTGCGGGAGAATCCCACCACCGAAAAACCGGCGGGCAGCAGGCGCTCGCGCCATAGATTGTAGAGTGCGGGCATCAGCTTGCGTTTGGTCAGATCTCCAGAAGCTCCGAAAATGACCATCACACAAGGATCGGGAGTGCGCTCCAGACGAATGCCTTCGCGCAGAGGATTTTCCATTGTCAGGACAGCCACGTTCGCTCCTCGTATGCCACAAGTGCCCTCATGCGCCTTCGGATATCAGGCCGCGCGGTGCCCGGAGGCCAGATCGGAACGCAGCTCCCCCGCCACGTCCAGCAACTGCTCCAAGCCCTTCCTGGCGTCCGCGCCCAGCTGCACCCGGACCACGCGACGGCCGCGCTGCGTCAGCGCCTGCCAGTCGCCTTGTGCCTGGGCCTTGATGAGTTGGCCGAAGGTGTAGTTGGTTTCCGGCACCGCCGCATCCGTTCCCGGCTGGTCCACCAGCTGCAAAAACAGTCCCGTGTTGGGGCCACCCTTATGCAACTGCCCGGTGGAATGCAGAAAACGAGGGCCGTAGCCGGCGGTGGTGGCCAGCCGCGATTTCTCCCGCAGCAGCACGCGCAACTGCTCCAGGGCCGCATCGGTAGCCGCAGTGGGTTCCACATAGGCGTGCAGCGAAATGTAATTTCCCGCCTGCGCCTGTCCCAGCCAATCCTGCAGCGCGGTCTGCAATTGCTGGCGCTGCGCGGTGGCAACCTCGGGCGCCTGCTGCCCGCCGGCTTTTCCTTCCATCGCTTTCCTGGCCAGGTCCTTGGCCAGTTGCACGTCCGGCTGATTAAAAGGATTAATCTCGAGCACCGCGCCGGCCGCGGCCACAGCCATCTCCCAGCGGAAAAATTCCTGTCCCAAATCGTATTTATCCTGCAACGCGATCCGGACCACGGGATGCCCCGCCTGCTCCAGCGCAGCCACCCTCGCCTCCAGGCTCTTGTCCTCGCCGGGAAGGTGAAGAAGGACGAAAAAGCGGTCCTTGCCGTATACCTCGGGCGGACCGACGGCTTCATCGGCAATGGGCACTATGCCCTTGTTGTCTTTGCCCGTGCTTTCGGCAATCAACTGCTCTACCCATATGGGGAAAGCGGCCAGCGAGGCCGAGGCCAGGAACGTGACCTTATCGCGCTGCATGCGCGCCAGCTCGCCCATGGCCGCTCCCAGGAGGGGGGCGGGACATTTCTTGGCCTCCACGCAGAAAGCGCTGGCCTCGGCCATGGTCCAGGCTTCATCGAGCAGGTGCTTCAGGTCCATGCCGATGAGCGCGGCAGGAACCAGCCCGAACACGGTCAGGGCGGCGTAACGGCCGCCCACTTCGGGAGGCGACGAAAATACACGCCGGAAGTTTCGCTCCCGCGCCAGCTTTTCCAGCGGCGTCCCGGGATCGGTGATGGCGACGAAATTCTGTCCCGGCTGCTTGCCGCGATCGCTCACTAGCTTCCAGAAGTAGTGGAAGTAGGAGAGAGTTTCCGTGGTCGTACCCGACTTGCTGGAAACCAGGAAGATCGTGCGCAGCGGGTCAACACGCCGTTCCACCGCGCGTACTGCCGCCGGATGTGTGCTGTCGAGCACAATCAGTTCGGGAAAGCCATTCTGATTACCGAAGGTGCGCTGATACACCTCCGGGGCCAGGCTGGAACCGCCCATGCCCAGCAGCACCACGTGCTTCATACCCGCATCTTTAATGGCCGCCGCGAAGGTCTGGAGCTCCTCTATATGTTCGTGCATGGCCTGAGGCAGGTTCAGCCAGCCCATGCGGTCGGTAAGTTCCGGAACCGGCTTGGCCGACCACAGGGTGTAGTCCTTGGCCCACAGCCGGCGGTTGAAATCATCTTTCTGCCACTGTGCCAGGCGGGCGTCCACGGCAGCTCGCGCCGGTCCCAGGCTGAGCTGCTGCCGATCCATGGGAACCGAGACCAATTGGTTGCGCTTTTCCCGCAATGTGTCCAGAAGCTGGCGCATGGACTTGTTGAAGGCTTCCACGCCATCCACAGAAAGCTGTTCCGTGATCTGATTGAGGTCAATTCCCAGGCCTGCCAGGCGGGCCAGGGCCGCTTCCGCCTCCTGCTCGTCCGCCTCCAGCGTAGGCGCAACCTTTCCGTGGTCGCGGAAGGCGTCAATGGTGGCGGGGGGTATGGTATTCACCGTGTGCGGCCCAATGAGCTCTTCCACATACAGAACATCGCGGTAAGCCGGATTCTTGGTGCTGGTACTGGCCCACAGCGGCCGCTGCAGGCGCGCCCCGCGCCGCTGGAACTCGCTGAAGGGCGTGCCCAGGAAAATCTCCTTGAAGCGCCGGTAAACCCGCTTGCTGTTGGCGATGGCGATTTTGCCGCGCAGGGCCAATGCCTCCGGGGTTCCGATTTTTTCCAGAGCTGCGTCCACCATCGTATCCACACGACTCACAAAGAAGGACGCCACCGAGGCCACTTTGCCGGGATTCTGGTTGCGCCGTAACCCGCGCAGATAGGCGGCCGCCACCGCTTCGTAGTGTCCCAGCGAGAACATGAGCGTAATGTTGACGTTAACGCCTTCGGCAATCAGCGCCTCGATGGCGGGAATGCCCTCGGGCGTAGCCGGCACCTTGATCATCACGTTGGGCCGGACCACGGCCTTCCACAAGCGCTTCCCCTCGCTGACCGTGGCCGCGGTGTCGTGCGCCATGGAAGCCGGCACTTCCATGCTTACAAAACCGTCGTCTCCGTCGGTCTGGTCATATACCGGCCGCAGAATGTCGGCCGCCATCTGGATATCCTCGATCTCCAGGTGGTCAAACAGCTTCTCCGGCATGGCGTGAGGGTCTTTGGCCAGCAGCGACCGCAGCGTCTCGTCGTAATCGGAGCTGCCGGCAATGGCCTTGTCAAAGATGGTGGGATTGCTGGTCACGCCGCGCAAGCCATCCTCGTCGCGCAACCGCTTCAGGCCACCGCCGGTCAGCAGATCGCGGCGGATGTAATCCAGCCACACCGATTGTCCTTGCTCCTGGAGCTGCTTAAGCGGATTCATTTCGCTCTCCCTCTTCTCTGGTCTGACGGCCGATATCAGCGTTCAGCAATCAGCACTCAGCATTCAGCCGGTGAACATGAGTGCCAGCACCGACGACGAACTGCAGAGTTCTCAGACCTGGTTTTCACAGTACTCATCACAAAGCCTTAGGGCTGAAAGCTGACCGCTGAGTGCAGACTGCTATCGTTTCTCCAGCAGCTTGCGCGCGTGCTCCACCACGTTGGGCACGTTGAAGCCCAGCTTCTCCATAGCCACGTTGCCGGGAGCGGAGGCGCCGAAGCGATCAATGCCGATCACGCCGCCTCTGTCGCCCACGTACCTGCACCAGCCCAGCGTCGCCCCCGCTTCGATGGCCAGCTTGGGCACATCCCGGGGCAGCACCTGCTGGCGGTACTCCGCCGGCTGCTCGTCAAACAGCTCCCAGCAGGGCATGGAGACCACCCGGGCGGCGATTTTCTCTTTGCCGAGCTCCTCGCGCGCCCCCAGCGCCAATTGCACCTCGGAACCGGTGGCGATGAGCACAATCTGCGGCTTGCCCCCCTCGGCTTCGGCCAGCACGTAGCCGCCCTTGCCCACTCCCTGGCGAATGGGATAGCGCTGGGCATCAAGCACGGGCAGCTTCTGGCGGGTCAGGGCCATGCACATGGGCTTCTGGCGCTGAATGGCGATGCGCCAGGCCTCGGCCGTCTCATTGGCGTCTGCCGGCCGCATCACCGTCATATTGGGCATGGCGCGCAGGCTCATCAGGTGTTCGATAGCCTGGTGAGTCGGGCCATCCTCGCCCAAACCGATGCTGTCGTGAGTGAACACGAACAGCGAGTGCGTGTTCATCAGCGCCGCCAGACGAATGGAGGCGCGCATGTAATCGGAAAAAATCAGGAAGGTTGACCCGTAAGGAATAATGCCGCCATGCAGCGCCATGCCGTTAACCACGGCGCCCATGCCGTGCTCGCGTACCCCAAAATGGAGGTTGCGCCCGCAATCGCTGCCCATGCCCACGTCGCCGTAGGCGGTAAGCGTGGTCTTGGTCGAAGGTGCCAGGTCGGCGGAGCCGCCCACCAGCGACTGCACCCGCCCGGCGAGCGCATTCATCGCCTTGGCGGAAGCGTCGCGCGTGGCCATTCCCTTAGGGTCGGCCGGAAATACCGGCACGTCCGCATCCCATCCTTGCGGCAACTTCCCGGAGATCATCTGCTGCAGATCTTGCGCCAGCTTGGGAAAGCGGCTGCGGTATTCTTCCAGGCGCTCTTTCCACTCCCCTTCCAATTCCTCGCCACGCCCTCCAGCTTCGCGGAAGTGGGCCAGCGCTGCTTCCGGAACATAGAAGTCCGGCTGCAGTGGCCAGCCCAGCTTCTCTTTCGTGGCTTTCACGTTTTCCGGTCCCAGCGCCTCGCCATGCACCGCGGCGGTGTCCTGCAGCGGGCTGCCGTAACCAATGTGGTTGCGAACCGATATGAGCGAAGGCTGGTCTTCGTGCGCCTGGGCCAGGCGAATGGCCGCTTCCACCGCATCCAGGTCGTTGCCGTCGGGCACCGTCTGCACATGCCAGTGGTAGGCGCGGAAGCGCTCAACCACGCTCTCCGTAAACGCCAGGTCGGTGGAGCCTTCGATAGAAATGTGATTGTTGTCGTAGAGATAGATCAGCTTGCCCAGCTTGAGCGTGCCGGCCAGCGAAGCCGCTTCGGCGGAGATGCCTTCCATCAGGTCGCCATCCGACACGATGGCGTAGGTGTAGTGGTCCACCACGCCCAGTTCTTCCTTGTTGAAGCAGCCGGCCAGGTGCGCCTCGGCCAGCGCCATTCCCACGCCCATGCCGAACCCCTGTCCCAGCGGGCCGGTGGTGGCCTCGATGCCGCGATCCAGGTTGTACTCGGGATGGCCGGGCGTCTCGCTACCCCACTGGCGGAAGTGCTTCAACTCCTCCAGCGGCATGTTGTAGCCGTAGAGGTACAGCAAGGCATAAAGCAGGGCGCTGCCGTGCCCGGCGGAGAGGATGAAGCGGTCGCGGTTGAACCAGCGCGGGTTGCCGGGATTATGCCGCAGGAAGCGGTCCCAGAGCACATATGCCATGGGTGCGGCGCCCAGGGGCAATCCGGGGTGGCCGGAATGCGCCTTCTCCACCTCGTCCACCGCCAGCATGCGGATGGTGTTTACGCACAGCCGATCCAGTTCGCTGCCTTTAGGCTGGCCCTGGGAAATGGCGCCTTCGTGCTCAGTAGCCGGCAAATTCTTCAGTCCGGATGTCATCCTCATCCACCTTTGTGTCAGTCAGCATTTTGCGCATGGCGGCAACCATGGCGGGAGGTCCCGCCAAATAATAAATGGGTCCGTTCAAATTGTTCAGGTATTTGATGAGCATGGTGCGGTCAATGAAGCCTTGTTCTCCCTGCCATGGCCGCTGGGATTTTTCCATGTCGGTCATGGTGGGGATGAAGTGATAGTTGGGATTGTCCTTTTCCAGGCGGCGCAGAAAATCGAGAAAGGGGGCGTCTTCCGGCCGGTGATTGGAAAAGAAAAGGTAGAGCTGATGCGGCAGGCGGTCGTGCGCGGCCTGGGCGACTATGCTCATAAAAGGAGTGATGCCGATGCCGCCCGCCCGGAACGCCGCCGGCTTTTTAACATTCTTGTGCAGGGTGAAGGAGCCCATGGGACCGTCAATTTTCAGCTCCGTGCCCAGTGGAACCGACCTCAGACTGCGTTTGAACGCGCTGTCGCGCATGCGGGTGGCGAACACCAGCTCGTTTTCAAAGGGCGGGCTGACGATGGAGAAGGTTCGGATATTGCCCTCGTCATCGGTCTCCGGCGGGTTGAGCATGGTCATATCTACAGACTGGCCGCCCTGGAAATCGAAGCCCGCCGGCTTCTCGAAGTGAAAGGCCATGGTGCCCTCGGCAACCTGTTCGCGTGATTTGAGCTTGCTCTGGTACACAGGCATGACGTTGCTCCTTGCACCCGTGCTGCAGCCAGTGGGGGTGGCGGCTTTTGCCCTAACCACATTTTGATTAAGCTGGCCCCGCCCTGGTTACATTTTGCGCATTGCCCGCGTCGAACTCACAATTCCACCGCCTGCGTTCCGCGACGGCAGGATCGCAAAACTTCTATGATACATCGCAAGCCGGCGCCGTACTATGGCCCCGCACACCTATCGTGTTACGATATTATTGGCGGGCGGACGTGCCCCTGATTTCAGCCCACGGGCGCGAGCTCTCGCCCGCGAGCATTCCGATATAGAGGATGCGGAGGAGGCGTAACATGATTCAGCTCAAGCGCGTGTATGATGCCGCCGCCAGGAAGGATGGCGCCCGCTATCTGGTGGAGCGACTTTGGCCGCGGGGCGTGAAAAAAGAGTCGCTGCAGGCGGAAGCCTGGCTCAAGGAAGTGGCCCCCAGCGCCGGGTTGCGCAAGTGGTTCTCCCATGACCCGGCCAAGTGGCCGGAATTCCGCCGCCGTTACTTTGAGGAACTCAAGGCCAATCCCCAGGCGTGGCAGCCGCTGGTCGCCGCCGCCCGCCGCGGCCGCCTCACCCTGGTTTACAGTTCGCACGATACCGAGCACAATAATGCGGTTGCCCTGAAGGAGTTCCTGGAACAACGCCTGGGCAAAAAGGCGGCTTGATCTCCGCATGCCGGCAAAAGACCGCGTCCAACTGGTAATCGCTGATGTGGACGGCACCCTGGTAACGCAGGACAAGATTCTGACGGAGCGCGCCCGCGAAGCAGTCCGCAAATTGCTGGCGGCCGGCATCGCATTCACCATCACCAGCGGGCGCCCGCCCCTGGGCATGAAGATGCTGATCGAACCGCTGGAGCTGAAAGACCCCATCGCTGCCTTCAACGGCGGAGTGATCGTGCGCCCCGACTTCTCCGTGCTCCAGCAGCGTTTGCTGCCCCAGGCGGCGGCCCAGAGCGCTTGCAAAATCATCGCCCAGCACGGGCTCGACGTCTGGCTCTACACCGACAAGGAGTGGTTTGTGCGTCAGCGCCAGGCGCCACACGTGGACCGCGAAGAGTGGACGGTGAAGTTCCCGCCCAAGGTTGCGACCAGCTACGACGGCCTGCTGACGCGCACGGCCAAGCTGGTGGGGGTAAGTGACGATTACGCGGCGGTAGCGCGCTGCGAGCAGGACGTGCAGAAGCAGTGCGGCACCCAGGTTTCCGCCTCCCGCTCCCAGCCCTACTACCTGGACGTAACCCATCCGCAGGCAAATAAGGGCGAGGTCGTGACCGCGCTGTCGCAGATGCTGCAAATTCCCCCGGAAAAGATCGCCACCATCGGCGATGGGCCCAATGATGTGCTCATGTTCCGGCGTAGCGGCATCAGCATCGCCATGGGCAATGCCTCCGACGAAGTTAAAAAGGGAGCCAAATACGTGACCGCTTCCAATCAGGAAGAAGGCTTCGCCCAGGCTATGGAGCAGTTCGTGTTGTCGTAGCGCTGGCGTGTCGCCGGCTGTCCTAAGGCTATCCCCTCCCAGCCTCGCAAGCGAGGGCGCCCGTGCCACAGGGGCCTCATGACGACGGCGGCGATTCGGCCTGGCTTTCCCATACAATACCCGTGTGAGATCCACGATATTTCTGGTGGAGGACGATGCCGATATCGCGCGCCTCGTGCGCCATCATCTGGAGGCCGCCGGCTTCGGGGTGCGCTCCTTTGCTTCCGCTTCCGGCGTGATGGCCCAAGCTGAACAGGAGAGGCCCGCCCTCATGCTGCTGGACATCATGATTCCGGGCGGCGATGGCCTTGACCTTTGCCGCCAGGTGCGGGAAACGCCCGCCATTGCCGCCACCCCGGTCATCTTTCTGACCGCCCGCACGGCGGAAGCCGACCGGGTGCTGGGGTTGGAACTGGGCGCCGACGACTACGTCACCAAACCCTTCAGCCCACGCGAACTGGTGGCCCGGGTTAAGGCGGTGCTGCGGCGCTTCGAGCAGCCGCTGCAGCCGGCCACAGTCAAGCTCGAGGATCTGGAAATTGATACCGGGGCCATGATTCTCAAGGTGCGCGGCAAAATCGTGACCGCCACCGCCACCGAGTTCCGCCTGCTGGAATACCTGGCCCGCCACGCCGGGCGCGTCTTCACCCGCGACCAGCTTCTCGACGCGGTGTGGCGCGATACCGCTTACGTCACCCCGCGTTCGGTGGACGTTTATGTGCGCCGTATCCGGGAAAAGATCGAGCGCGATCCGGAAAATCCCCGCTACCTGCGCACGGTCCGCGGCGCCGGTTATCGCTTCGAGGCGCCGCGGTGAGAAAGCGCATCTTCTTCAAGCTGCTGGGAGCGTTTCTGCTGGTCATCGCCGTGGCCACCGCCACCCTGGACTTCGCTGTGCGCCGCGCATGGGAAACTTCCCTGCGCCGCGAACTCGAAACCACGCTCACCCAGAAGGCGCGCCTCTTTGCCGGCCAGGTGGAACACGAGCGCGATCGCCGCCCCCTGCAGCAGATTGCCAACGAAGTGTCCCAGGCCGCTGATGCCCGCGCCACCATTATTGAATCCAACGGCAAGGTTCTGGCCGATACCCGCGCCGATCCCGAAGAGATGGAGAACCACGCCACCCGGCCGGAATTTATTGCCGCCCTGCACGGCAGTACGGGAAGCGCCCAGCGTGTGAGCCATACCGTGGGCATTCCCTTCCTTTATGTTGCCGCGCCGGTGCCGGGTGGCGCCGTCCGCCTGGCCTATCCCCTTTCTTCCATTGCCCAGCGCGTGCGCCACGTGCGCCTGCAGTTGCTGTTTGCCTCCGGGCTGGCTTTGCTGGTAGCCCTGCTCCTAGCGGCGCTGGTCTCCCAGGCCATCTCCCGGCGCCTGCAGCGCATTGTCACTTTCGCGGAGCAGATTGCCGCCGGCGACCTGACCGCGCGCATCGAGGAACCTTCCGGGGACGAGATTGCCCACGTGGCCACCGCTCTCGACCGGACCGCCCGCCAGCTGGAACAAAGTTTTGCCGCCCTGGAAACCGGCCGCAAGCAACTGGAAACCCTGCTCAACAGCATGCAGGACGCGGTGCTCGCGGTTTCGTCCACCGGCAAGGTGGAATGGTCGAATGGAGTGATGAAACGCCTGGCGCGCGGGCATGTGCGGGTGGGCGCGCCCCTGGTGGAGACCATGCGCGACCCCGACTTCCTGCGGGCCGTGGACGAGGCCCTGCGTACTCGCCAGGTCAAGACCGCGCGCGCCACATCGCTGGGCGCCGGGCGCAGCTTCGACGTGATTGCCGCTCCTCTGCCCGGAGGCGGCGCCGTGGTTGTGCTTCATGATCTGACCGAAGTGGAGCGCGTGGAGAAGACCCGCCGCGATTTCATCGCCAACGTCTCCCACGAACTGCGCACACCGCTCACTTCCATTCAGGGCTACGCGGAAACCCTGCTCGATTCCGGCGGCAACGGCAACACCCGGGAATTTCTGGAAATCATCCGCAAAAATGCCGCCCGCATGAGCCGCCTGACCGAGGATTTACTCACCCTGGCGCGGGTGGAATCCGGCGAAACCGAATTCTCCCTGCAGCCGCACCCGGCCGCCGATTTGCTGCGTGAGGCGCAGCAGAATTTTCAGGAGACTCTCAAGTCCTCAGGAATGGGAATTGAGATTGCAGAGAGCACGCCGGCGGCGGTGCAGGCGGACAACGACGCGATTCACCAGGTGCTGACTAATCTTATTGACAACGCCTCCAAGTATGGCGCCGCCGGCGGACGCATTGTGCTGGGCGCGCGTGAGGTGGAGGGCGGCGTGGAGTTTTATGTGCGCGACTTCGGCGCCGGCATCGCCTCCGAACATCTGCCCCGGCTTTTCGAACGTTTCTATCGCGTGGACAAGGCACGCTCGCGCGAATCCGGCGGCACCGGCCTGGGGCTGGCCATCGCCAAGCACGTCGTGCTCGCCCACGGCGGCAGGATCCGCGTGGAAAGCGCCATCGGCCACGGCTCCAGCTTCTTCTTCACTCTGCCGCTGGCCACACCCGCTGACACTATCGTGGGAAGCGCAAAATAGAATCGAGTCCCGTCAGGGACGGTACTATACCGCGCTTGCCTCCACCCGCTCCTCAATTCCCGGCAACTGAGGCATGCCCGCGCGCCGCGCCTCCGCTTCCATGAAGGAGTGCAGCTCGCGTTCCCGCGCTTCCCGCATCGCCGGCCGCCGATAAGCTGCAACCAGTTCGTTGACCCGGGCGCGCGCCCGGTCAAACGCGCTGGGCGAACCCGCTTCCTGCCAGGCGCGCAGCGAGTCGCGGTCAATCACAGCTGAAGGCAGATACTGCTCGCTGCGGAACAGCTGCCGTGTCTCTTTGAGTTTCAGGAAATCGCCGCTATGACCCAGCGCGGCAAACATCTCCGTGGCCAGAGTGGGGGTGCGGGCTTCGATGCCGGCCAGCAGGCGCTGGGCGTAGCCGATAGCCTCCGCGTCAATCACCAGCTTCTCAATGCTCATCGCCGCCAGGAAGTTCAACATGCCGGC
>DATJEH010000037.1:0-40885 GCA_035496875.1 Terriglobales bacterium
TTAATGAGATCGAGTTGCCCTGCGTGCTTTCCATTCAGACCGGCATCAATGAACCTCGTTATGTCGGCATGCGCGGCATCCGGGCGGTGGCCTCCGTGCCCATTTCCACCTATGGCGCCTCGGAATTGCAAATTGATCCCGGCACCGTGGGAAAGCTCGCCGCGAAAGTGAAACGTCTGGATTACTTTGTGCCCACGCTGGGCAAGGGAGCCGAAATGCTCGACGGCGGCCGCGAGGACAACGTGGAGAGAGTTACTGAGCTGATCGCGGCGAAAGGAGGACTGAGGTGACAGCGCGCATTTTTGCTTACGTCATGCACAAAGCTGGTGTGGTAGATGATTCCGCGGCGGAACTGCTGGCCGCTATCAAGCAGATTGATGCCGCGGCGGCGCCGACCGCAATTGTCAGCGGCTCGGGGGCAGAACTGGATTCCGCCTGCAGCAGCCTGTGCGCTTTCTACCCGGAGATCTGGAAGATTTCAAACGCAGCTCTTTCATATCCCAACGCCGAATTGATCCGGAAGGCGTTGGTCAAGCTTCTACCCCCAGGAGCCATTCTCCTGCTGGCCCACGAACATTTCGGGATTGACCTGGCGCCGGGTCTTTCCATCAGGCTAAACACAGCGTTCGTCCCCGATGCGCTGGCGATTGCGGGCAGGGTAGGGGTGCTGCTGAACGTAGTTCGCCAGGAATTCGGCGGGCAAATCAGCGCCAATGTAGAGTGTGACATCTCGTCGGGTGTGGTGCTGACGGTTCGTCCGGGAGCATTTAAGCCTCCGGTGATAGCGCCGGCAAACGGCAACGTGGTGGACAAGTCAGGAGAGGTCGGAGCGCTTACCTCGGGACGCCGCTATGTGGAAACGGTCATGGCCGAATCGGGCGAAGTGGACATCACCAAGCACTCCATTCTTGTCTCCGTCGGCCGAGGCATTCAGGAGAAGGACAATCTCTCGATCGCGCAGGATCTGGCGGAAGCGCTGGGTGCGGCAGTTTCCTGTTCGCGGCCGGTGGTGGATGCCAAGTGGCTGGAGAAATCGCGCCAGGTCGGCTCCTCCGGCAAAACAGTGAAGCCGAAAGTCTACCTGGCTTGCGGCATCAGCGGCGCCTTTCAACACCTGGCCGGCCTTAAAGGCAGCCCCTTCATTATCGCCATCAACAAGAATCCCAAGGCTCCGATCTTCCAGGTGGCCGATATTGGAATCGTTGATGACGTTCTGGAGTTCCTGCCCGAGTTAACCAGCAAAGTGCGCGAATTGCGAAGCAAAGCAGCTTAGAGAGGTTATTCATGATTGCGCCAAAAACACTGAAGTTGAGTTTGAAGTCGCTGCGCGATTTCGCCAAGAAACGGCTGCCTGACGAAGCCCTCATCGAACTGGACGAGCGCGACGAGTGCCCACTGGACATTGTCCGCTACATGTGCGATCCGGACCGGCTGGGGATTCAGCTGCTCTTCATACCTGAGGAGTACGGCGGTCTCGGCGGTGGCGCATTCGACGTGTACTGCATTTGCGAGGAGATGGCGCGGATTGATCTGGGCATTGCCACCGCGGTGCTGGCCACATTTCTGGGCAGCGACCCGATTACGGTGGGCGCCACTCCAGAACAGAAAAAACATTGGCTCAGCCGGATTGCGAACGAAGGATTGTTGTTCGCGTACGGCGCCACCGAACCGGAGGCAGGCAGCGATCTGGGGGCGCTGAAGACCACCGCCGACCCTGTGCTTAAGGACGGCCGTATTGCGGGGTACAAAATCAATGGAAACAAACAGTGGATCAGCAACGGCGGTATTGCCGATGCATACACGGTTCTGGCCAACACGCCGGCGGGTCCGAGTTGGTTCGTGGTGGAGAAGGATACAAAGGGATTCACCCATGACGAACCCGAAAATAAGCATGGCATTCGCCTGAGCAACACGGCCGCGTTGGCGTTCAACGATGTTTATGTTGACTGCGACCGGCTCCTCGGCGGGGTCGAAGGTCAGGGCCTGAACCAGGCCCAGGCCGTGTTCGGCTATACCCGCCTGATGGTGGCGGCCTTTGGTCTGGGCGCAGGCTGGGCGGCGCTGGACCGAGCCATTCCCTACTCCACCAAGCGCATTCAGGCCGGGGCTCCACTGTCAGAGAAACAGGGATACACCCACAAGCTGATTGTGCCGCACGTGCTGCATTTGGAAGCCGCGCGCTCTTTTATAGAAGAGACCGCAGAACGCATTGATGCCGGCGAGGGCAGTCTGAATACCGAAGGCGCAATCGCCAAGTACATGGCTTCGGAAGCGGGCAATGCGGCGGCTGAGGCCAGCATTCAGGCCCTGGGCGGTTACGGGTACACCCACGAATATATGGTGGAGAAAATCAGCCGCGACGTGCGCATCACCACCATTTACGAAGGCACCTCCGAAATCATGGAGATGACCATCAGCCGCGATCGCTGGCAGCTTCACCTAAAGACTCGCGGCCAGCACTACCACGAGCGGGCCCAGGAACTGGAGAAGGTGCACGCGCGATATCCGGATGTGGGGGCTGACAGGGCGGCACTGGCCTCGCACGCCCTTGCTGAGGTGATGGAGAGGGCTCGCGTCGGCCGTCTCACCCGATATCAGCATGTTCTCTTGCGACTGGGCGAGTTGATCTCCTATGCCGAGTGCGCGGGCAGTCTGGTGCGGCGGACGGCACGTCTGGCAGAAGGCAAGCTGAGTGAAAAAGCTAATCGGCGCTTCGATGCCGCTGCGCTGTCAGCTCTGAGCCGGGCGTTCGCTCGCGTGGCGGCATTTAAAGTCGCGGAAGAAGGATTGCGCCTGGTAGCCGGGTCGGGCGGGGTAACAGATGCCGAAATGGCAGCCCTTGAGACCAGTCTGCGATTACCGGCTATTCATCGTGCGCAGACGGGTCTGATAGCAGACATGGATTTCATAGCCGACGTTTTATACAACCGCACGGCGAAAAATGCCGCGCGCGCAGCTTGATTTCATAGGTTGCAGCAGGAGCGTCATCATGGAAGATACAGCTTACCGAGCCATTGCTATTGTCGGGATGGGCGCGATTCTGCCCGACGCCCCCAACGTATCCACATTCTGGGAGAACGTAAAACGCGGCCGTTATAGCATCACGGAGGTTCAATCCGACCGCTGGGACCCCGCGCTTTACTACGATTCTGAACCCAGTGCCCCCGATAAAACTTATTCCAAGATTGGTGGGTGGGTGCGCGATTACCCGTGGGAGCCTATGAAGTGGCGTCTGGCGGTTCCGCCGCGGGTGGTTGATGCCATGGATTTAGCGCAAAAGTGGGCGATCGCCTGTACCCGGGAAGCGCTGGAAGACTACGGCTATCCCCAGCGCCCGCTGGACCTGGAGCGGACGGCAGTGATCCTGGGCAATGCCATGGCGGGTGAGAAGCACTACCTGACGGCGCTGCGCGTTTATTTTCCGGAATACGCCCGGGAACTGGAGGAAAGCGGGAGTTTTGCGGCGTTGCCCGAGGCGGTGCGGCATGCCATCACGCGGGAATTGCAGGACCGGATGGGTAGGCACCTGCCCGAGATCACGGAAGACAGCATGCCGGGCGAGTTGGCCAACTGTATTGCCGGCCGAATTGCAAATATCTACAACTTTCATGGGCCCAATTATGTGGTGGATGCGGCGTGCGCTTCGGCGATGGCGGCCATCAGTTCGGCCGCCGAGGGCCTGGTGCAGAACGATTTCGACGCGGTGATTACCGGCGGCATTGACCGCAACATGGGCGCCTCCACCTTCGTGAAGTTCTGCAAGATTGGAGCGCTCTCTGCGACTGGCACCCGTCCATACGCGGAGGGCGCAGATGGCTTTGTGATGGGCGAAGGCGCTGCCATCTTCCTGCTCAAACGACTGGCTGATGCCGAGCGGGACGGAGACAAAATTTACGCGGTTCTGCGCGGCATAGGCGGATCGAGCGATGGAAAGGGAAAGGGAATTACCGCTCCCAACCCGATTGGACAGAAGCTGGCGTTGGAGCGCGGATGGCGGAACGCTGGTCTGTCACCTGCCACCGCCACCTACATTGAGGGACACGGAACGTCAACGCGCGTGGGCGACGTGGTCGAAGTGCAAAGCCTGGCGGATGTGCTGAGCGGGTTCCACCTTCCAACCGGATCGGTAGCCCTGGGCTCGGTGAAATCCAATATCGGCCATCTGAAAGGAGCTGCCGGCGCTGCTGGCTTCCTGAAAACTGCTCTGGCACTTCGTGACAAGGTGCTGCCACCCAGCGTGAATTGCGCACGCCGCAATCCGGATATTGATTTTGCGCATTCTCCGGTTCGCGTCAATACCGAACTGGCGCCGTGGACGGTCCCTGCAGATACGGTGCGCCGCGCCGGCTTGAGCGCTTTCGGGTTTGGCGGCACGAATTTTCATGCCGTGCTCGAAGAGTACATTCCCCACCGGCTGACCGGAAACGGCAAGCGGAGGGTAGCGGTTGGTGAGATTCCTGCCGCCGTTATGAATGAGCCGGTGCCGGCCCTTCAAGCAAAAGATGGCCCGCGTAGTTCCGCATCCTCTTACAAAGCTCCCTTACGCGGCGCGGTGGTCATAGGCGCTGCTTCAGAGAGTGCCCTGGTCGAGCGTTTGCAGGCAGTCAAGAGGGAAGCAGAGGCAGGGCGCGCACCTGCGCCGGCGGCTCCGGCGGAAGCGGACCTGCGTGCGCCCGAGCGCCTGGCGATTGACTACGGCGATGCCGCGGAACTGGCAAGCAAAGCGAGCAGCGCTCTTAAGGCGCTAGCGGCCAACCAAGTGCCGGTATGGAAGGCCCTGCGCGCCCAGGGAATTTTCCGCGGACACGGGGTCCCGCCCAAAGTGGCGTTTCTTTATACCGGGCAAGGTTCGCAGTACGTCAATATGCTCCAGCCGCTTCGTGCTAGCGAACCAATTGTGGCGGAAACCTTTGCGGAGGCGGATCGCGTTATGACGCCTTTGCTGGGCAAGCCGCTCAGCAATTTCATCTTCATAGATGGAAGCGATGCGACCGCGGTGGCGGCCGCGGAAGAAGATCTGCGGCAGACGGCCATCACCCAGCCCGCAGTGCTGGCGACCGATATGGCCCTGACCAGGCTCTTGGCCGTTTACGGCATTGAACCCGACTTCACCATGGGACACAGCCTGGGCGAGTATGGAGCCCTTATCGCCGCGGGAGGTCTCCCCTTCGAAGACGCCCTGGAAGCGGTGAGCGCGCGTGGCCGCGAAATGACTCGCGTGTCGTTTGGCGACAATGGGCGGATGGCGGCGGTGTTTGCGCCATTGGCGGAAATCGAACGGATCCTGAAGGCAGTCAATGGCTATGTGGTGATCGCCAACAACAACAGCGACCACCAGGCCGTCGTAGGTGGCGCCAGCAAGGCAGTCGAGCTGGCTATGGAAGCATTCCAAAAGGCCGGCTACGAGGTGGCCGCGCTGCCCGTGAGCCATGCTTTCCATACTTCGATCGTGGCCCCGGCCAGCGGGCCGCTGCGCAGAGTGCTGGAGCGACTGCGCCTGCGGTCTCCGAAAATACCGATCGTCGCGAACCTGAACGGTGAGTTTTATCCCACCGGTCCCGATGTGGTGCCCCGAATGTTGGACATCCTCGCGCAGCAGGTGGCATCACCGGTGCAATTCACCAAAGGCCTGCGTACGCTTTACCAAGCCGGCGCCCGCGTCTTCGTGGAAGTTGGGCCCAAGAAGGCGCTGCAGGGATTTGCGGAAGATGTGCTCGGCGGGCGCGGCGATGTGCTCTCCCTCTTCACCAATCATCCCAAATTTGGTGACATTCCCTCCTTCAACCAGGCGCTGTGCGGGTTTTATGCGGCAGGATTGGGCCGCGGAAGCGCAAAGGATGTCCCGGAGCACCTGACCACTGGCGCTTCGGCGTCAAAAAGGCCCGAATCAATGACAATCATAAGTTCTAAAAACATGGTTCCCGCTGGCTCCTCAGTTCCACGGAACGGGGATCGTTACCTTGAACTCGGCCATATGTTTGCTGATGTGCTGGAGCGTGGCTGGCAGATTTATGGCGGCCAGCAACCCGGGCGGGCAACCGCTCCGGTGACCATCACGGGGGCGGCACTGGGCCTGCCGGGCACCGAGCACATTTTCGACGATGGCAACATCGGCCGCATTTTGCGAGGAGAGCAGTTCATTGATGTGGTTCCTGGGGGCCTGCGCCGTGCCATGCTCGACAAGCACATCACACGGCTGGTGAAAAGCGAGAACGGCGGACCCACCTTCGAGACCATTCACGATGTGGCGGACGTTATCAAGCTGGCCGGCCGCGGCGGCACCCTCGATCTGGAAGCGGAATTTGGCGTGTCCGCCGATAGAATCGCCGCTCTTGACCGCGTCACCAAGTTGGCTATTGCAGCCGGAATTGACGCCTTACGCGACGCTGGGATCCCGCTGGTGATGCGTTACAAGACCACCAGCAAAGGCACGCAGTTGCCGGACGGGTGGGCGCTCCCAGACGCTCTGCGCGACGATACGGGGGTGATTTTTGCCTCTGCCTTCCCCGGCTACGACTCCTTTGCGGACGAGATGGCTCGCTACTACGAGGACCGTGCCCGCCGCGAGCAATTAGCCACGCTGGAAAGCCTGCGTGCCCGCATGGCGGAGACGAATGGACATTCCATCCTGGAGCAGGAACTGGAGCGCCGCGCGGAAGAATTGCGTGACGCCATCGAAAAGCAGCCGTATGTATTTGACCGCCGCTTCCTGTTCCGAACGCTCTCCATGGGGCACTCACAGTTCGCCGAATTCATCGGCGCCCGTGGTCCGAACACCGCCATAAACGCCGCTTGTGCGAGCACCGCACAGGGCGTAGGACTGGCGGAGGACTGGATCCGAGCCGGCAGATGCAGACGGGTGATCGTCATCTCAGCCGACGATGTCACCTCGGATCACATGCTGGAATGGTTCGGCGCCGGCTTCCTGGCCACGGGAGCGGCAGCTACCGACGAAGTGGTGGAGGATGCCGCCATTCCGTTCGACCGCCGTCGGCACGGCATGATTGTCGGCATGGGCGCCGCCGCCCTCGTCGTTGAGAGCGCTGAGGCGGCGCAGGAACGGGGAATACAACCGATTTGCGAAGTGTTGAGCTCGGTCACAGCCAACAGCGCGTTCCACGGCACCCGTTTGGATGTGCACCACATCAGCCAGGTCATGGAAGACCTGGTGTCCCAGGCGGAAGCTCGCCACGGCATAAGGCGTGAGGAGATTGCTTCGCGAACGGTCTTTGTTTCCCACGAAACCTACACGCCCGCGCGCGGCGGCAGCGCCTCAGCGGAAATCTTCGCGTTGCGGCACGTGTTCGGAGACGTTGCCGATCGAATTGTCATCGCCAACACTAAGGGCTTCACCGGGCACGCCATGGCGACCGGAATCGAAGATGTGGTCGCCGTCAAGGCCCTGGAAACAGGCTGTGTGCCGCCGGTTGCCAACTTCAAGGAAATTGATCCGGAACTCGGCTCCCTGAATTTGTCAAAGGGTGGAATTTACCCGGTGGAGTATGCCTTGCGGCTGGGCGCCGGCTTCGGGTCGCAGATCAGCATGACGCTGGTGCGGTGGGTGTACACGAAGGATGGAGTACGGCGCAGTCCAAATGCTCTGGGTTACGCTTACCGAGTCTGTGATGCCGCAGCCTGGAACACCTGGCTGGCGAAAATCGCAGGCCATCCCGACACGGAGATGGAGGTCGTGCACCGTACCCTGCGAGTCCGCGATAAGGGGCCAGTGGCACAGGTTATGCGGAGCGCTCCCGAAACGATAGCGGTGCCGGTTGAGAGTCGGGTGCCAGAACCAGTTTCTGCGAACAGGGCGGCAGAAGCCGGACCAGCGCCGCTGGTCCCCGCCAGTACCCCAAAAGTGGAAGCACCAACGAATGAACCTGTTCTTTATTCGAAACTAGAGTCCGAGGGCGATGGGGTAAAGGAGCGGGTGCTGGCCCTGGTTGCCGAAAAGACCGGTTACCCGGTTGACATGCTTGACCTGGACCTTGATCTCGAAGCCGACTTGGGCGTTGATACGGTCAAGCAGGCGGAGGTGTTTGCGGCCGTCAGGGAAGCTTACGCTATCCCGCGCGACGAGAAGCTCAGACTGCGCGACTTTCCCACCCTTGCCCATGTTATTCGTTTCGTCCACAAAAGGCGGCCGGAAACTGCCGCTGTCAAGGCGAGCACTCCCATCGCAGAAGTAAAACAGCCCCCAGTCTCCGCGCCGCCAGCAGCGGAGGCAAGCGACGTGAAGGAACGCATTCTGGCTCTGGTGGTGGAAAAGACCGGTTATCCCAAAGAGATGCTGGATTTAGACCTCGACCTTGAAGCCGACCTGGGAATTGACACGGTGAAACAGGCCGAAATGTTTGCGGCTATCCGGGAAATCTACAACATTCCGCGCGATGAAAACCGCAAGCTGCGCGACTATCCGACACTGGCACACGTGATGCGGTTCGTATTCGAAAAACGGCCGGAATTGGCCAGCGCCTCGCTTCCGCCGATTGTAGAGCAGACGCCGACGATACCAGCATCCGTTCCTGCAGCAGCGCAAGCAGCCTCTGATGATGCGATCAAGGAGAAGGTGCTGGAGATTGTGGCCGAGAAGACCGGCTATCCCAAAGACATGCTGGACCTCGACCTCGATCTCGAAGCCGACCTGGGAATTGACACGGTGAAGCAAGCAGAAATGTTCGCCGCGGTGCGCGCAGCTTACAACATTCCGCGGGAAGAAAACCTGAAGCTACGCGACTTTCCAACTCTTGCCAGCGTCATCAAATTCGCCCGTGACCGGCAGCCAGGGCTTACGAAAGCAAGGATTGAGAAGCCGGTTGTGATGGAGGAAAGGCACAGGTCAACCGAGGCGAAACCAGTTGCGGCACAAGTGGTTCGACCGGTGCTGGCCAGCCTGGCAGCGGCAAATCGCGTTCCACGCCGCGTGCCGGTGCCGGTGCTGCGCCCGGCACTCGATCTCTGCAAGCCCACCGGTGTCACACTGGGCCGTGGCCGCCGGGTTGTAATCATGCCAGACAAGGGTGGTGCAGCGGAGGCGCTGTCCCTGAGTCTGCAAGCCTTAGGCGTGGACGTTTTCCGTATAGACGATGTCCCGGGCTCGGATGCGTTTGCCAATCGCCTCAAGAGCTGGATGGCTGCTGGCCCGGTGCATGGCGTGTACTGGTTGCCTGCGCTGGACGAGGAGGGAAAGCTGCAGGAGCTGGACCTTATTAGTTGGCATGAGGCGGTGAGGGTACGTTGCAAGTTGCTTTACACCACCATGCGAACTCTGTACGAGCAGATTGCCTCTCCGGGAACATTTCTGGTGTCGGCTACGCGGCTGGGCGGACAACACGGATACGACGAGGCCGGAGCGGTGGCTCCTCTGGGAGGTGCGGTTGCCGGGTTCACCAAAACTTACAAGCGGGAGCGCCCGGATGCGTTGGTTAAGGCGGTGGACTTCGAACCCGGGCGCAAGGCCAAAGAAATCGCCGATACCTTGATCAATGAAACCTTGCTGGATCCCGGAGCAATCGAAATCGGCCACAAGCAAGGGTTGCGCTGGAGTATCAGCCTGCGGGAGCAGCCGGCAGCCGACGGAAAACCTGGACTTGTTCTAAGTAAAGACACGGTTTTCCTGGTCACCGGTGCGGCGGGAAGCATCGTCTCAGCCATCACCGCCGATCTGGCGGCTGCTTCGAGCGGCACTTTCTACCTGCTCGACCTGGTTCCCGAACCCGACCCGAATAATCCGGACCTGAAACGCTTTACAACCGACAAGGAAGGCCTCAAACGCGATTTGTACGCCCGCATTCAGGCGCGTGGCGAGCGCGCCACGCCAGCCATGGTTGAGAAGGAACTGGCGGCCCTGGAACGGGCGCAAGCCGCGCTGTACGCCATCAACAGCGTACGAGCTGCCGGCGGCTCGGCGCACTATTTTGCGGTTAACCTCACCGACGCAGAGGCTGTAGCCCAGGTCATGGACCAAGTCCGCACCCGCAGCGGGCGCATTGACGTCCTGTTGCACGCTGCGGGTATCGAGCGCAGCCATTTCCTCCTGGATAAGGACGCCCGCGAATTTGACCTTGTCTTCGATGTGAAGAGCGATGGCTGGTTCAATCTGCTGCATGCTGTCGGCGGTATGCCGTTGGACGGGACGGTAGTGTTCAGCTCCATCGCCGGCCGCTTTGGCAACGCGGGCCAGGCAGACTACAGCTCCGCTAATGACCTATTGTGCAAGATTACGTCCAGCTTCCGCAGCACACGCCCAGCCACCCGCGGCATCGCCATTGACTGGACTGCGTGGGGCGGCATTGGCATGGCTACCCGCGGCTCGATTCCCAAAATGATGGAAGCTGCGGGCATAGACATGTTGCCGCCCGAGGCCGGGATTCCCTTGATCCGGCGCGAATTAACCTCGGGAGCCACCCGGGGTGAACTTGTGATTGGCCAGCGCCTCGGCATTCTGACGAATGAATTCGATCCGACGGGCGGCCTGGACACGGATAAAGTGCGGGCCGCGGTGGAAAGCAGCCCGGCAGCCCGCGGGCCCATGATTGGCAAGATTACCTCCCTGACCCTTCATGGTGGACTCTCCATTGAGACTACGCTCGATCCAGCCGTCCAACCCTTCCTGCACGACCACCAGATTGGGGGTACCCCGTTACTGCCGGGGGTTATGGGCATCGAGGCGTTTGCCGAGGCGGCGCGTTGCCTGCTTCCCAACTGGCACATTGAAGCAGTGGAAAATGTGAACTTCCTCACGCCGGTTAAGTTCTACCGCAATGAGCCGCGCACGCTGACCATAGAGGCGGTTATACAACCCCTGGATGCCGGCCTGATTGCGGATTGCCGGCTCTCAGGCAGCCGGAAAATTCCCAACCAGTCGGAGCCGCAAGTAACGACTCATTTCACCGGTAGAGTGTGTCTCGCCAGGCACCCACTCCCGGCAATCACTAAGCCAAGGCTGGGCTCGCCGGCAGGGCCGATGATTACGACTGACGACATCTATCGCGTGTATTTCCACGGACCGGCTTACCGGGTAGTGGAGAGGGCGTGGTGGGACGGAGGTCGCCTGACCGCGCAGTTAGCCTGCAACCTGCCCGCAAACCATCATCCGTCCGAGCTGGCCACAGCGATTTCCCCGCGGTTGATTGAGTTCTGTTTCCAATCTGCCGGTTTGTGGGAGCTGGGCGTGCTAGGGCAACTGGGCCTTCCACAGCACGTCGAACGGGTTTGCCTGCTGCGTGCGCCCGAACTTGCCGATGGTCCCTTGTATTCGGTAATTGTGCCAAATTCGCAGCCATCACACTTCGATGTGGAAGTGCTCGATACGGCTGGAAACGTCTACCTCCAGCTGACTGGGTATCGCACCGTCGCCTTGCCTGAAGGTGTGGATGCTAATGCGGTGAAAGCACTGCAAGCCCTTATGTCACTTCAGAGTGTTGCGGCCTGATTCTCGATATGGGCCACGAAGATTGGAGGGCCTGTGCAGCACGAGTTTCAGCGAGTGGGTATTGTCAATCGTGGCGAAGCCGCCATGCGTTTCATCCACGCGGCGCGGGAGTTCAACCAGGAGCATGGGACTGCGTTGCGCACCATCGCGCTCTTTACCGAGCCCGACGCCCACGCCATGTTCGTCCGCGAGGCCGACGAGGCTGTGCTGCTCGGCCCGGCCCAGGTTTCCCACCCCTCGACTGGGGAGCTTATAAGCAGCTACGTCCATTATGGACGCCTGCAGCAAGCGCTGCAGGCGGCGCACGCCGAAGCGGTCTGGCCAGGCTGGGGTTTTGTGGCCGAGCACGCCGACTTCGTGGACCTGTGCCGCAGTATGGGAATCGTTTTCATTGGCCCTGATGGCGACTCCATGCGGCGGCTGGGCGACAAGATATCCTCAAAACGGCTGGCAGAGCAGGCGCAGGTGCCGGTCGTGCCCTGGAGCGGGGGAGCCGTAGAAACTCTCGCTGAGGCCGCCCGCCAGGGTGAGCGCCTGGGCTATCCCTTGTTGATTAAAGCTACGGCAGGGGGCGGCGGCCACGGCATCCGGCGGGTGGATTCGCCCGACCAGCTTCCCGCAGCGTTTGCCGGCGCTCGCTCGGACGCGTGTAAGGCGTTCGGCAATCCCACAGTTTTCCTGGAGCAGGTGGTAGGCGGAGGACGCCACGTTGAAGTCCAGATCATTGCCGACGATTTCGGCACAACCTGGGCGGTCGGGGTACGCGACTGCACCATCCAGCGGCGCCATCAGAAAATCCTGGAAGAGGCACCTTCGCCCGCGCTTTCGTCCGAACAGGACTGGAGCCTGCGGGAATCGGCAGTGCGATTGAGCCGGTCGGCGGGCTATCGGAATGCCGGCACCGTGGAATTCCTATTCCAGCCGGAGAGCCGCCGCTTTCTCTTCATGGAGATGAATACGCGGCTGCAGGTGGAACATCCCGTGACCGAATGTACGACGGGGCTCGACCTGGTCAAATTACAGATTCATGTTGCCCGGGGTGACCGGCTGGAGGGGACGCCCCCGCTGCGAAACGGTAATGCGATTGAGGTGCGGTTGAACGCTGAAGATCCGGATAACGGCTTTGCTCCTGCCCCCGGCATCGTAGAGCGGTTCAGGATCCCAACCGGACCGGGTGTGCGGATAGACACCGGTCTCGCCGAAGGGGACACCGTGCCGCCGCAATTCGATTCGATGATCGCTAAGATCATCGCGCACGGCCAGACTCGCAAGGAAGCGATGTCTCGCCTGCAGCGAGTGCTCCGGGAAGCAGTGGTTGTCGTCAGAGGAGGAAGCAGCAACAAGGCTTGCCTCCTGCGCCTTCTGGCACGCGATGAGGTTCAAAATGCCCAAGTAGATACGGCATGGCTGGATCGTCTGGCTGGAAACGGGGAACACCTTTGCAAGGATTATGCCGAAGTCGCTGTGATACAGGCCGGAATAGAAGCTTATGACTCTGAGCTGGCGATGGAGCAGACGCAGTTCTATGCCTCTGCCGTACGGGGGAGACCGCAAGTTCGGCACGAAATCGGCCGGACGGTGGAGCTACGTTATCGAGGCCGGTCCTACTCACTGAAAATCTGCCGCCTCGGCACGCAGCATTACCGTATAGCGGTAGATGGATGCCGCATTGACGCCCACAGCGAGCGATTGGGACCGTTTGAATACTGGCTCACCATTTCCGGGCGGCGATTTACCGTGGTATCCATAGCCCAGGAATTGAATTACCGGATTGAGGTAGATGGGCTATCTCATCGCGTCGATCGGGATGCCGGCGGCATGGTACATGCGCCGGCTCCGGCCGTTGTGGTCTCGGTTGCAGTGCAGCCGGGAGATTCGGTTTCGGCTGGAGATCGAGTTGCGGTGTTGGAGGCCATGAAGATGGAAATGGAGGTGGTTGCTCCATTCTCCGGCCAGGTTCGCTCCGTGATGGCAATACCCAATGTGCAGGTGGACGCCGGGACGCCACTGCTGCAGATTGAGCCCGCCGCCATTCAAGAAGCAATTCCCTCTACCGAGCCGCTGAATTTCACAGCCGTACTTCCTCCGCAAGGAATCACGCACGATAAGAGCCTGCGCGGTTTCGAGAATCTGCAGCAGGTGCGGCAGTTCATGCTGGGGTTCGATGTGGATCCGGCGCAAACCGCGCGCCTGCTCTCCGATTCCACTCGCAATTGCGTGGCGCCCGAAGATGCTGACGAGATGGTCAGGCGCGAGGATGAAACCCTTCACATTTTTGTGGATATTTGCTCTCTGTTTCACCGTGAACCCAGGGTTGACGGGTCCAATTCCGCGGAGGTAGCCAGCGCCGAAACCCAGCTCTTTACCTATCTGCGGGCGCTCGATACACGTGGTGCGGGACTGCCATCAGGCTTTGTGGACGCGCTCCGGCGAACGCTTGGGTATTACGGAGTGCAGACACTGGAGCGCTCGCCGGAACTGGAGCAGGCCCTGCTCTGGGTTTACAAGTCGCACCAGCGCATCGAGCAGCAGACGGCCCTGGTTCTTGCGGTGCTGCACCACCGTTTGGAGCAGGTGGAGACATTTGCACCTAAGGCGGGCGAAGCCTTCCGAGAGCTACTCGAGCGCATTATTTCTGTTACGCGTGGAACGTTGCCGGCGGTCAGCGATTTGGCGCAGGAACTCCGCTATCGGTGTTTCGACCAGCCCGTTTTCGAACGCGCTCGCCAGCAACTCTATGACCAGATGGAAGACCACCTGTCCTATTTGACTGGCGAGCCGCAGCCCAGCGACCGCGGCTTGCTGTGTCGTGCGCTGGTCGAATGTCCGCAGCCGTTAATGGGCCTGTTCGCTCGCCGTTTCGCCGGCGCCCAACCCGCCGCTCGGCAACTCATGCTGGAGGTGCTCACCTGGAGGTATTACCGGGCAGCCGGTCTCTCCCAGTTCCGCAGCGTGAACCGGAATGGCCAATGTGTTGTATCGGCTGAATACGATGAGGACGGCAAGCGTGTCCATCTCTTCACCACTTGTGCGGAGTACAGCGGCTTAGCCGAGGCAGCCCAAGCCCTGTTCCCCATGCTTGAGAAAGTGCCGCTGGACCATGATGTGGCCATTGATTTTTACTTGTGGCGCTCTGCTTCCGCAGACGAAGCCGAGGCGGCGCAGCGGGAATGTCATTCGCGGTTGAACCAGGCGGGCTTTCCCCGTCCCATTCAGCGCCTCGTGGTGATCGCGGGTGGCGCCGGTAACGGCTGGGGAATCAGTGGCACGCAACACTTCACTTACCGGTTGCGCGACAACACTTATCAGGAGAAGGAGCTCTACCGCGGAATTCATCCCATGATGGGTAAACGCCTGCATCTCTGGCGGCTCTCCAATTTTAAAATCGAGCGCCTGCCTTCAGTTGAGGATGTATATCTGATCCATGGCACCGCCCGTGACAATCCCAAGGATGAACGCCTATTCGCCGTGGCGGAAGTGCGCGATGTTACCCCCGTGAGAGATCAAGCCGGCCACATCGTGCAATTGCCCCACATGGAACGAATGTTCGCCGAAGCCATGGCCGCCATACGGCTGTTCCAGTCGCGCCGGCAATTGAAGGATCGCCTTCACTGGAACCGCATACTGCTTTACGTTTGGCCGCCGCTGCGCCTGAGCAAGGACGAATTCCACAATATCTTGCGCAGGTTGGCTCCCTCCATGGAGGGTTTAGGTCTGGAACAGGTGGTAGTGTGCGCCCGTATTCCCCATCCTCAGAGCGGCGAATTGCACGAGATGGTAGTGCGTATTTCTCCCCCGGCGGGGGCTGGTTTGCGTGTGAGCATCCGCCCCGCCGTTATTCTGCAGCCGCTCAAGCCTTTAAGCGAATATGAGCAGAAAGTGATTCGCATGCGCCGGCGCGGCCTTATCTATCCCTACGAAATTATCAAAATGCTCACACCCGCTGCTGAAGACGCTCCGGCCGGGTTCCCTGCCGGTGAGTTTGTGGAGCACGACCTGAGCCCGGCTGGTCAACTGGTGCCGGTCAACCGGCCTTATGGCCTCAACAATGCCAACATTATTACTGGTGTGATCCGGAACTTTACCTCCAAATATCCGGAGGGTATGCACCGGGTCCTGCTGCTGGGCGACCCCAGCAAGGATCTTGGCGCCATTGCAGAGCCAGAGTGTCGCCGCATCATCGCCGCCTTGGATCTAGCGGAAAAAGAGGGCGTTCCTTTGGAATGGTTTCCCATCTCTGCCGGCGCCAAGATTTCCATGGAAAGCGGTGTGGAGAACATGGATTGGATTGCCCGCGTTTTGCGTCGCCTTGTCGAGTTCACCCAGGCGGGCGGTGAAATAAACCTGGTGGTGGACGGTATCAACGTTGGAGCACAGCCGTATTGGAACGCTGAAGCTACCATGCTGATGCATACCCGCGGCATCCTGATCATGACTCCCAATGCGGCTATGGTGCTCACTGGGAAACGGGCCCTGGATTATTCCGGCAGCGTCTCCGCAGAGGACAATCAAGGCATTGGCGGCTATAGCCGGATCATGGGCCTGAACGGACAGGCGCAGTACTGGGCACAAGATATTCACGAGGCCTGCCAAATCCTGCTGCGCCACTACGAACTGACCTACGTTATGCCCGGGGAGCGGTTCCCCCGGCCTGCGGCCACTACCGATCCCAGCGAACGTGATGTGTGCGCCTGTCGCCATGCCGATGACAACGAAAATGGTTTCACGCGCGTGGGCGAGATCTTTTCCGATGAGACCAATCCCGGACGCAAAAAGTCTTTTGACATTCGCCGGGTAATGATGGCGACAATTGACCAGGACCATCAGCCGCTTGAGCGCTGGGCCGGCATGCAAGGCGCGGAAACGGCGGTTGTTTGGGATGCTCACCTCGGCGGTTACCCGGTTTGCCTGATTGGCATCGAGTCCAAGCCCGTTCCTCGCCTGGGCTTTGTTCCCGCTGACGGGCCGGACCAGTGGACGGCCGGCACCCTCTTTCCTCTTTCCTCCAAGAAGGTGGCGCGTGCCGTCAATGCCGCCAGCAACAACCGGCCTGTCGTGCTGCTGGCCAATCTTTCCGGATTCGATGGTTCCCCCGAGTCGTTGCGCAAACTGCAGTTGGAGTATGGTGCCGAGATCGGCCGGGCTGTGGTGAACTTCAAAGGGCCCATGGTATTTTGCGTTATCTCCCGCTATCACGGCGGGGCCTACGTGGTTTTCTCGCGAGTGCTGAACGAAAACCTGGAGGTGGCGGCCCTGGCAGGCACCTACGCGTCGGTGATCGGCGGCGCTCCGGCCGCTGCTGTTGTTTTCGCCAGCGAAGTCGAAGCCAGGGCGCGCAAGGATCCGCGGTTGCAGCTATTAAGCGATGCCATGGCCAGAGCGGAGGGCCTGGAGAAAGGGCGTTTACGCGCTGAGTGGAACGAACTTTTCAAAATCATACATTCAGAAAAATTAGGAGAAATGGCAGCCGAATTTGATGGCATCCACACTGTACAGAGAGCCTTGGGCGTGGGAGCCCTGCATCGCATTATCCCGCCTTCGCATCTTCGCCCTTATCTCATCCATGCAGTGGAGCGCAGTATGGAAAAGGAAGGAAAGGTGGCGCAGGCGGCTTGAAAGTTTTGAAATTCTCCCAATGCCACAGAATGGCGATGAAGATATGTTGGCTGCAACGGGCCGAAGCGGAAGTGCCGGCTCATGATGATTGGCTCTGCGCAAATGAATCACTCCGCCTCAGAAACATGCGTTTTGCCAAGCGCCGCGCCGATTGGAGGCTGGGGCGCTGGACCGCGAAATGCGCAGTGGCTACGTACCTTGGACGCCCGATCGAAAGCGGATTCCTGAGCGCCATCGAGATACGTCCGTCCCTCTCGGGCGCGCCCCAGGTCGTGCTTGGCGACGACTCGAGGGTAGCTTCCATCTCCCTCAGCCATCGCACCGGCACAGCCATGTGCGCGATCGGTAGCCCCGGTATCGCACTGGGTTGCGATCTGGAGACCATCGAACCGCGGAGTGATGCATTTCTGGCGGACTACTTTACCCTCGAAGAGCAGAGATTGGTCAGCCGCGCGCCGGCCTCGGACCGGGCTTTGCTTGTGGCTCTGCTTTGGAGTGCAAAAGAGAGCGCCCTCAAGGCGTTGCTCCAAGGGCTGCGGCTGGACACTCGTTCTCTGAAAGTCAATGTTTTGAGCGCTGATGACGACCCGCCAACATCTCCGGCAGGGAGTGCCCAGCGTTCACCAACTAGCGCCTGTACCTGTCGCCAGGATGATTGGTTCAGGGTTCAGGTGCAATATCTGAACGGCGATCGTACTTTTCATGGCTGGTGGAAATGCACCGGAAATCTCGTATGGACACTAGTTGCAGGGTCGCCATTGCTCCCGCCGCTCTTGCTCGACCATACCTACCAGGCAGTCTGAGCCCAAGCAGAAGGTCGGGCACGCCCGCCTCAGGGTATCGTCCGCGTGCCGTTAACGCGGACGAATGAAGTGATCTGCACAGCGTGCCCGACAGCGCTAATAATTTGATACTCCACGGCCCGTGATAAGACGGTGATGCATCGCACGCTCCCAGGTGACAGCAAATGGAGCTCAGTGTTCAAAGTTGAAATGCCGGCGCCTTCAATTCAAGCCTGTGCCGCACCAGCGCATCAATACCCAAAGAATGTTCTATTTGCGCCTCGCCTTCACTGGCTCCAACCGGCGCACCTGCGAGAACGGCTCTGCCATATATTGCTGCGGAACGCGCCTTGGGTGAGCTATTATTACCCCCGGAAGGACAGCGCCGCCCGGGGGATGCGACTCGGCGACTTGCATCCACCCGCGCACACTGCAGCAGCGCGGCGAGACGGCGATAACGCTGCTCTCCATTCCCGACACAATTGCAGAAGTAATCGGGGAAGCAGCCGTGAAGGTGCAGGGGAGGACCGCTCATGCGCAAACTGGCAATCTGCTTTTTGGTGCTCGGTGAGTTATTTCTGGCGGGGGGTTTGGGCGCCCAAAGCAATTCTTCGGAAACGCAATCGGAGGTTTCCTGCAATTTTGCCGACGGCAAGCAGATTACATTGCGCTACAACCGCGTTCCCTTTAAAAAGGGGGAGAGACTGAGGGAGAACAAAATCTGGATGCCGGGCGGCTCGGCAATGATCCTGTTTACCGGCGCCGACCTGAAGTTTGCGGGAAAGGCAATTCCTACCGGCGCCTACACCATATATCTGATTCCGGGCAAAAAGACCTGGACCCTGATCGTGAGCAAGAATGAAAAACCGGAGAGCGCCTACGCATCGCAGCAGGACCTGGTGCGTGGCGAAATGGACCTTGGCCAATTAAGCCAGCCTGCCGATAAACTCACTCTTTATTTTGGTCAAATGAGTCCCAAGCAGTGCGCCTTGCGTGTGTACTACGGAGATACGGGCGCATTCACTGAATTTGACGAGCAGTAAAGTCCTGCTCGTCAAGCCTGGTCGAAACCAGGAGCGAGCGGCTGTGGCCCGCGTCCGCGGAGTCGCCTGGCCAATAACTGAACCCGGTCCATATAGAGATACACCACCGGAGTGGTAAACAGCGTAAGCGCCTGGCTAACCATTAAACCACCCACAATGGTGATGCCCAGCGGGCGGTGAAGTTCGGAGCCGGTGCCCCGGTCCAGCGCCAGGGGCAGTGCTCCCAGCATGGCCGCCATGGTCGTCATCATGATAGGTCGGAAGCGCAGTATGCAAGCTTCGTAAATGGCCTCCACCGGCGACTTGCCCTCCGCGCGCTCCGCCTCAAGCGCGAAGTCAATCATCATGATGGCGTTTTTCTTTACGATTCCGATCAGCAGGATGATGCCAATGAGCCCGATTACGTCCAGGTTGTTGCGGGTGAGCAGCAGAGCCAGCAACGCGCCTACTCCGGCAGAGGGCAACGTGGAAAGAATGGTGATGGGATGGATAAAACTCTCATACAGCACGCCGAGCACGATATAAACGGTCACCAGCGCCAGCAGGATCAGGATGGGCTCGCTAGAGAGCGAATTCATGAAGGCGGCGGCGGTCCCTTGGAAGCTGGCGTTAATGGCGGCGGGAAAGCCAATGCTGCGCTCGGCGTTCTCAATGGCATCGGTGGCCTGGCTGAGCGAGATTCCGGGAGCAAGATTGAAGGAAAGTGTCACCGAGGGAAACTGTCCCTGGTGATTCACCGCCAGCGGCGTATTGGAGGGTTCGAAGCGGGTGAAGGAAGATAAGGGAACCTCCGTTCCTGAGGAAGAACGAACGTAGATGTTCTGCAGGGCTTCCGGATTGCGCTGGAAACGACGCTCCACCTCCATGACCACGTGATACTGATTGAGCTGCTCGTACATGGTAGAAACCTGGCGCTGGCCGAAGGCGTCATAGAGAGCGTTGTCCACGTCCTGGGCGGCGACTCCAAGGCGGGCGGCGGTATCACGGTCAATTAACACATGCGCTTCCAGGCCATGGTCCTGCTGGTCGCTGTTGACGTCGCGCAGTTGAGGCAGGGTACGCAGCTTTGCCAGCAGCCGTGGCGCCCAGTTGTTGAGCTGCTGCAGGTCCTGGCCCTGCAGAGTGTATTGAAATTGGGCGGCGCTCGGCCTTCCACCGATGGTTAGATCCTGCGCCGACTGCAGGTACATAGTGGCTCCGGGGATGGCGGCCAGTTTGCGGCGCAGCCTGCCGATCACCTGGTCTGCGCTTACCTTCCGTTCTGACAAAGGCTTTAGGGTGACGAAGCCGCCGCCGGTGTTGGTGCCTCGGCCGCCAGCAAATGCGGTGACCGATTCCACCGCGGGATCCTGCCGGATAATTTTGACGAACTGGTCCATTTTCTGGGCCATGGCGGAGAAAGAAATATCCTGCGCGGCCTGCAGCATTCCCGCCAGGCGTCCGGTATCCTGCTGCGGGAAAAATCCCTTGGGGACAATTACATACAGATAGATGCTGAGGCAGGCGGTGGCCACGGTAACCAGCAATGTGAGCGGTTGATGGCGGAGCACCCAGCGCAAAGCACCGCGGTAAAGACCAAGAAGACCATCAAAAAGCGATTCGCCGAAGCGGTACACCCGCCCGTGGTGTTCCTGCTCCAAGGGTCGCAGGAACTTGGCGCACATAGTGGGGGTCGTGGTCAGCGAAACCAGCAGCGAAACCCCGATAGCCACGCTGAGCGTGACCGCAAATTCACGGAAAAGGCGGCCGACGATGCCGCCCATCAGCAGAAGAGGGATGAATACCGCGACCAGCGAGGTGCTCATGGAGAGCACGGTAAATCCGATTTCGCGGGCGCCGCGAAAAGCCGCCTGCACCGGTCCCATGCCCACTTCCAGGTAGCGGGTAATGTTCTCCAGGACCACGATGGCGTCGTCCACCACGAATCCGGTAGAGATGGCCAGAGCCATGAGCGAGAGATTGTCCAGGCTGTAGCCCAGAACGTACATCACCGCAAAGGTGCCCACCAATGAAAGCGGCACGGCCACGCTGGGGATTACGGTGGCCCGTGGACTGCGCAGGAATGCGAAAACCACCAGGATGACCAGAATAATGGAGATGAGCAGAGTCAATTCGATGTCGTGAACCGAGGCGCGCACAGTGGTGGTGCGGTCCAGCGCTATGTGGACATCAATGCCACTGGGTATCGAAGCCTTCAGTTCGGGCAGCAGGGCACGGACCCGGTCCACGGTGTCAATGATGTTGGCGCCGGGCTGGCGGAACACCACGGCAATCACGCCATCTTTCCCGTTGGACTTGCCGTAATGGTGAACGTCCTCAACTGAATCCTGCACATCAGCCACATCCGCCAGGCGCACTGCCCCGCCGTTCTTATAGGCAACGATGAGAGGCCGGTACTGCGCGGCCCGGAAGAGCTGGTCGGTATCGTTCATCATCCAGGAGGCGTTGCTGTCCGCCAGGTGGCCCTTAGGACGATTTGCATTGGCCGAACCAAGTACGGCTCGAACCTGGTCAATACCTACACCCAGCTTGTTGAGGACGGTGGGATTCACCTCCACCCGAACCGCGGGGCGAGCTCCCCCCCAAATAAAGACCTGGCCCACTCCCTCTACCTGCGAAAGCTTCTGGGCCAGAATGGAGTCAGCGGCATCGTAGATGCGGGGCGAGGGAATAGTGTCGGAAGTGAGCGCCAGAATCAGGATGGGCGCATCTGCCGGGTTCACTTTCCAGAACGAGGGATTTTGCGGAAGATTAGAAGGCAGCTGTCCGCGGGCGGCGTTGATGGCGGCCTGTACATCCCGGGCGGCGGCATCTATGTTGCGGTCCAGTTCAAACTGCAGAACGATGGTGGTCGAACCCGTGCCGCTGCTGGAGGTCATCTGATTGATGCCGGCAATGCGGCCGAACTGCCGTTCCAGGGGAGTGGCGACAGCGGAAGCCATGGTCGCCGGGCTGGCTCCGGGAAGCCCGGCGTTAACCTGGATTACGGGAAACTCCACTTGCGGCAACGGGGCCACGGGCAGGAATTGAAAGGCAAGCGCGCCCCCAATCAACACAGCGGCGGCCAGCAACGAAGTGCCGATCGGCCGCTTGATGAATGGGGCGGAGATGTTCATGGTTCAGTCGGCCGCCGCCGTCTCCTCCGCCGGTTCCTCGATGGGATTGCCGATGCGCAAGTGGGCGAAGCGCCGGGCCAGTCGGTCAAACCACAGGTAAACCACCGGAGTGGTGTAGAGGGTAAGCAACTGGCTGAGCAGCAGACCGCCCACAATCGTGATGCCCAGGGGTTGGCGCAGTTCCGAGCCGGTGCCCGTTCCCAGTGCCAGGGGCAAGCCGCCCAGCAGCGCCGCCATGGTAGTCATCATAATGGGGCGGAAGCGCAGCAGACATGCCTGAAAGATGGCTTCTTCCGGCGGCTTGCCCTCGCCCCGTTCCGCTTCCAGCGCAAAGTCAATCATCATGATGGCATTCTTCTTCACGATGCCGATCAGCAGGATGATTCCAATCAGCGATACGACATTCAGGTCATTCCCGGTCAACAACAGGGCCACGATCGCGCCCACGCCTGCGGAGGGCAGCGTGGAAAGAATCGTAATGGGATGGATATAGCTCTCATACAGGACGCCCAGCACGATGTACACCGTGATTACCGCGGCCAAAATGAGCCAGGGTTCGGTGGAGAGCGAGTTGCGGAACGCCGCCGCCGTTCCCTGAAAGCTGGTGTGGAGACTGGCAGGAATACCAATCTCGCGCTGCGCCTCCTCGATAGCGCGCGTGGCGTCGCCGAGAGAAGTGCGGGGGGCCAGGTTAAAGGACAGGGTCACCACCGGAAATTGCCCCTGGTGGTTGATGGCCAGCGGCGCGTTAGCGGGATAGAAGCGGGTGAAGGCCGCTAAAGGCACTTGCGTTCCGCTGCCGGAACGAACGTAAATGCTCTTCAGTGAATCCGGACTCTGGCGGAATTGCGGCTGCACCTCCAGCACCACATGGTACTGGTTGAGCTGGGTAAACATGGTCGAGACCTGGCGCTGGCCGAAGGCGTCATAGAGCGTGTCATCAATCGTCTGCGGAAGGATGCCCAGGCGGCCGGCGGTGTCGCGGTCAATCACCAGTTGAGCCTGCAGCCCGCCGCTCTGCTGGTCACTGGCCACATCGCGCAATTGCGGCAGCTGGCGCAATTGCTGGAGCAATTTGGGAGCCCACATCGCCAGTTCGTTGGGGTCAGTATCCTCCACTGAATATTGGTATTGGGTGCGGCTGACACGGTCTTCCACCGTTAGATCCTGCACTGGCTGCATGTAAAGCGTGATGCCGGAAACGTGCGCCAGCTCCGGCGTCAGGCGGCGAATAATTTCGGACGCGCTGGCCGTGCGCTGGTCGCGAGACTTGAGGTTGATCTGAATGCGCCCGCTGTTGGGCGTGGCGTTGATGCCGTCCACCCCGATGAATGATGACAGGCTCTGCACATCAGGATCCTTCAGAATGATGCGCGAGAGCGCCTGCTGGCGTTCCGCCATGGCGGAAAAGGAGACGGTCTGGGGCGCTTCCGAGACGCCCAAGATGACTCCCGTGTCCTGCACCGGGAAGAAGCCTTTGGGCACCGCCACGTAAAGCCATAAGGTGAGCACCAGCGTGCCGGCGGTGACCAGCAAGGTGGCGGTCTGATGGCGCAGCACCCAGGTCAGGGTGCGGCCGTAAAAATGTATCACCCGGTCGTAAAAGTTTTCTGAGGTGCGGTAGAAGCGGGTATGCCGCACATCTTTCGTGGGTCGCAGCAACTTGGCGCACATCATGGGCGTCAGCGTCAGCGAGACCACGGCGGAAACGAGGATGGTAACCGCCAGGGTGATGGCAAATTCGCGGAACAGGCGCCCCACAATGTCGCCCATGAAGAGCAGCGGGATGAGCACCGCAATCAGCGATACGGTCAGCGACACAATCGTGAAGCCGATCTGCCCCGAGCCCTTGAGCGCGGCTTGCAGTGGGGAGTCGCCATGCTCCAGGAAGCGGTCAATGTTTTCGATCATCACGATGGCATCGTCCACCACGAAGCCGGTGGAAATGGTGAGCGCCATCAAGGTGAGATTGTTCAGACTGTAGCCCAGCAGGTACATCACCCCGAAAGTGCCGACCAGAGAAAGGGGCACGGCCACGCTGGGGATCACGGTGGCTGATAAGTTGCGCAAGAAGAGGAAGACCACCATCACCACCAGGGCGATGGCCAGCATCAACTCGAATTGCACGTCCTTCACCGAGGCGCGTATGGTCTGGGTACGATCGGTAAGGATGTGCACCTTGACGGACGACGGCAGGGAAGACTGCAGCATGGGAAGCAGCTTTTTGATGCTGTCCGCCACGCTGATAATGTTGGCGCCCGGCTGGCGCTGAATGTTGACGATGACCGCGGGATCAAGATTCATCCATGCGGCCTGATTGGTGTTTTCCGCGCCATCCACCACCGCGGCCACATCGGAAACGCGCACCGGCGCTCCATTGCGGTAGGCCACGATAATGGAGTGGTAGTCGGCGCTGGAGAGCAGTTGGTCGTTGGCGCCAATGGTGAATGACTGGCGGTGCCCGTCCAATTGACCCTTGGCCTGGTCTACGTTAGCTGCAGCCAGGGCGGTGCGCAGGTCTTCCAGGCTCAAACCGTAGGATGCTAGCGCGGTGGGATTGGCCTGGATGCGTACCGCGGGCTTCTGTCCCCCGCTGATGGAAACCAGGCCCACCCCGGGAAGTTGCGAGATCTTCTGAGCCAAAGCGGTGTCCGCCAAGTCCTCCACTTTGGAGAGCGGCAGCGTAGCGGAGGTCAGGCCGAGAGTGAGAATGGGAGCGTCAGCGGGATTCACCTTGCTGTAGATGGGAGGGTTGGGCAAGTCGCGGGGCAGATAGGTTCCGGAGGCGTTGATGGCCGCCTGTACCTCCTGCTCCGCAACGTCAATGTTCTGCGACAAATTGAATTGCAGGGTGACGATGGAGCTTCCGAAAGAGCTGGTGGAGGTCATCTGACCCAGGCCGGGTACCTGCCCGAATTGACGCTCCAGGGGCGCCGTGACTGAGGAGGCCATAACCTCGGGATCGGCTCCGGGGTAAAACGTCACAACCTGGATGGTGGGGTAATCAACCTCGGGCAGGGCCGACACCGGCAATTGCCGGTAAGCCACCAGTCCTACCAATAGCACGCCGATGGTCAGCAGCGTGGTAGCGACCGGACGTAGGATGAATAGCCGCGAGGGAGTCATGGCGCAAGATCTTGCTCCGCATGAGCGGCCGATTCCGCATTAAGATTGCTGCGATTGCGAAAGGCGACTTTGCTGCCGTTCTGCAGTTTATCCTGACCATCGGTGACCACCACTTCCCCGGGCGAAATACCCTGGGCGATGGCGGTCACGTTACCCTGGGTAAGAGCCAGCGTTACCGCCCGCACCTCAACCGTATTATTGCCCTTCACCACGTAAGCAAAGGTGCCCTGAGGGCCCCGCTGCACGGCGGCGGCGGGCACCAGGGTCGCGTTCTTACGCACCTCCAGCAATAACCGGACGTTGACAAACTGATTGGGCCAGAGAGCGCGTTCGTGATTGTCGAAAATCGCCTTCAGCTTGCCGGTGCCGGTGGTCTGATCAATCTGATTGTCAATGGTGAGCAGTGTGCCGGTAGACAGTCTGGTTTGATCGTCGCGGCTGTAGGCTTCTACTTTCAGCGTCCGGGCCTGCATGTGCTGGGCAACCGCCGGCAAACTGTCTTCCGGCAGGGTGAAGATGACCGCGATGGGTTGAAGTTGCGTGATCACCAGCAGGGGATTGGTGTCATTGGCGTGCACCATGTTGCCCCGGTCCACCAGGCGCAGGCCCACTCGTCCGTCCACCGGTGCCGTAATGTGGCAGTAGGTCAGGTTCAGCTTGGCGTTTTCAATCGCGGCCTTGTCCGCGTCAACCGTGCCCTGGAACTGTCCGACCAGTGCATCCTGTGTGTCCACCTGCTGGTGGGAAACCACGCCAGCCGCGACCAGCCCCTGGTAGCGTTGCAGATCTAGTTGCGTGTTCTTCAGTTGCGATTGGTCTTTCAGCAGCGTGGCTTGCGCCTGGTCGAGCGCCACCTGGTAGGGCCGTGGATCAATGACAGCCAGCAGGTCACCCTTCCTGACTTCCTGGCCTTCGCGAAAGGCTACCTGCACCAGTTGGCCGTCAACCCGGCTCTTCACCGCGACGGTATTGAAGGCGGTCACCGAACCCAGACCGCTAAGGTACACCGGAAGGTCGCGGCGCTCCACTGTGGCTACAGAAACGGGAACGATTTGCGGTCCGCCAAAATTTCTTCGCGAAGCGTTTGCCCTCGGATCAGCTTTGCCGCAGTTGGCCAGCCCGGCACAGATAAGCAGGGATAGGGCGAGAGGAGTGAGGCTGCGAATGGAGGCGTGTTGTTGGAAGTTCACATCGAACCTGTGGTGTGTGGCCGCTGCCAGGAATCAGCAAGTTTCTACACCCATGTCTAATTTAATACTTCTAAAGCGAACCCAAACGGTGCAGCGGCGTTAGTCGTTTGCCGTGCACACGTAACCGGCGCCGCGCACAGTTTTAATGTAGTCGCTGCTGCGGCCGGCTACGCCTAGTTTCTTGCGCAGGTTGCTGACGTGCATGTCAATACTGCGCTCGTAAGGAGAAAAAGAACGCTGCAGAGCGACGCGCACCAATTCTTCACGGCTCACCACACACCCGGCGCGGCGTAACAGCAGTTCCAGAACCGTGAACTCGATGATCGTCAGCCGTGCCGATTTGCCGGCGGTTCGCACGGTGCGAGTTGCTGTGTCCAGTTCGATTTCGCCCACGTGCATGATGCTGGATTGGTCCGGGGCGAGCGGCCACTCAGCACTTGCGGTCACTGCGGAAGCTAATTCGCGATTCACGTTGAATATTTTTACAGCAGTCAGGGGCCAGTGGCTGTAAAGAAGTGTAACTTGTTCTTTACAAAACTTTACGTTGCCAAAGCCTCGATTTTAAGCCGCTTGCAGAGGTATCAGGCGGTGCAGGTTGAAGCTGTTCTATGACGCCGAATTCCAGATAGCCAGTGGCAGCTAGGGTTGTTGGCCCGCGGCGACGGATGCTTGCGTCAGGTGACCTGCGGCATGCACATCAATGCTCACCTTATCACTCACCCGCAGGATGAAAGTGCTGGGGTTTTTCAGGCCCCACTGAACGTACGGCACGACGAAGCGGACATCCGCGGATGCCTGACCGTGGTTAACCTGCACGGGCATGGCGACCTTCATTGGGTGTTGCTGGCCATGCAAAGCCATTAACCCCTGCAGCTCCATTTGCGACGTACCCTCCGGCGCAAGGCTTCCACTGACGTGTTGGGGCGTGAAGATGATTTCCGGGTATGTCTGGTCCTCCAGGATCTGCTGGTGCATGCGCCGGTCGCGACCTTTGTTGCCGCTCTTGCCGGAGGTGGCATCCACCACCAGAGAACCGCTCGCTTCTCCCGTTGCGGGATTGAATCGTATGCTGCCGCTCTTCAGCTGAAAGGTGCCATGTACCGTATGCAGAATGTCGCCCAGGGTGAAGCTCACTTGGCTTTGCGCCGGGTCGAGCTGGAAGACCATGTCCTGTGCGTTAGCGGGGGCTGCTGCAAGCATCACGCCCAGCAACAACCCGCACAGACTGGCTATACGTTTTGTCGAATTCAAGCTCATCTCTGGATCAGGGCTATTTTTCGTGAACGCTCATGCGGTTAAGAGTCGCCATCCCAGGTTAAGGATTCCACTAATTCCGAAACCCTTCCATGACAGTGCCCCCACGTGCACCGCCAGCAGGCGGGCAAACAGGCTGGGGCGCCGGGCAAACGCGCGCAGCGCCCGGCTGCGCACCCAAGAATGTTTATCCATCAACAGCATGGAACGGCCCAGCAGGTGCGGCAGCCCCGCAATATCCCGGTGGGCGGCGGCATAGAGCGACAGGTCGCCCGCCGCCAATGCCTGCCCCAGAGCGCTGGCCTGACGAAAAGAAATCGCCAGACCCTCACCCGTAATGGCGTCGGCGGAGCCGGACGCCTCACCGATAAGCACAATGTTATCGCGTATTACCGAGCTCAGCCGGCGAGTAATGGTCATGGCGCCTTTCACCGGCGTGCTGCGCGGTACGGATTCAAGCCGCGCCCAAAGTTCGGGGAAATGGGCCAGGGAAGCCTCAAAAGATTGGAAGCGATGCCGGGAGATCAGGGCTACGCAGATTTCCTGCGACCCGACGGGCGTGACATAGGCTTGGCGGTTCTCGCCCCAGTAGATTTCCACGAACTCCGACCAGGGCTGGATTTGAAAATGCTGCCGCAACCCGATGCGGCGCTCGTAATCACGCCCCGAGGTCAGCCCTGCCCAGGTTCGTACCTGCGAGTTCTGGCCGTCGGCGCCCACGATCCAGCGGCAATGCAGGGTCTCCCCATTCACCTCGACCTGGCCTTTTTTTACATTGGAAACACGCGTGCCCCACAGCAGGCGAACGCCCAGCGAGGCGGCCCGTTCCGCCATTAGACCGTGCAGGAGGGTGCGCCGAATCCCGAGGCCGGCGCCGCAAGTGAAGTCAGCTTCCACGGCGCCTTCGCGGCCGATAAAGCGGATGCCGCGGAACCACCCCGTGTCGCAGCCGTCCAGCGAGATGCCCAATTCCGCAAGGGCTCCCAGCGAATCGGGCATCAGCCCTTCGCCGCAGGCCTTGTCAATGGGCGGCTGGGCGCAATCGGCAACCGCCACTCGCAATCCCAGCCCGGCGGCGGAAATGGCCGCCGCCAGCCCCGCCGGGCCGCCACCGATCACGATTACATCGAGACTCCTATTCATCATGGCCAGCGCAACAGAACCAGTTCCGAACAGAAACCCGGCCCCATGGCGGCCAGGAGGCTATAGGTGCCGGGCGCTCCTCGACGCCGGCAGAGGAAATCCTGCAGCACCAGCAAGACGGAGGCAGAAGACAAGTTGCCTACCTTCCGCAGGCACTCCCAGGAGGCGTCCAATGCGCCAGCGGGCAGTTCCAGCGAGCGGGCCACGGCTTCCAGAACGTTGGGCCCGCCGGTGTGGATGATCCAGCTGGCGACGTCGCTGCGGCTAAGCCCGTGCTCGCTCAGGAATGCGTCCACATCGGCGCGCAAATGACGCTCCACCATCACCGGCACATCGCGCGACAGCACAATCTGGAAGCCGCGCTCAGAGATGTCCCAGCCCATCACGTCTTCCGTTTTGGGATAGAAGACAGAGCGGGTGGCGACCACCTGAGGCCCGGGCAACTTCGTGGCGGAACCGGCGACGACCACTGCCACCGCGCCATCGCCAAAAAGGCCGGTAGCGATCAAGTTGGCGGTGGAAAGGTCATCTCGCTGCCAGGTCAGCGAGCACAACTCTACGGCCAGCACTACGGCTAATTCCTTGGGGAAGGCGCGCACATAATCGGCGGCGCGGGAAATGCCTGCAGCGCCGGCTACGCACCCCAACCCGAATAGCGGCATGCGCTTAAGGTTGGGTGAGAGCCCGATGCGGTTGATCAGCTTGGCATCAATCGAGGGACTGGAAATCCCGGTCACAGAAGTGAAGTAGAGCGCGCCGATATCGCAAGGCCGCAATCCCAGCGGAGTGATGGCGCGGCAAATAGCGGCCGCGCCCAGCCGCTCCGCTTCCTCGATCCACAGCGAGTTGGCTTTGCCCCAGGTATCAATTTCCGCGTACGACTCCAGGGGAAGCGCCAGGTGACGCCGTTCCACGCCCGTGCGCGAATGCAGCCGGTGCAGCACACGCCGCTGTTCCAGTCGCTCACCCCAGAATTGCTCCAGAGTCGCGGTAATGGCTTGCTGATCATAAACGTGATTGGGAAAAGCGCTGGCCGCGCTGACTATTCTCATGAACTCCTGCCGGACCGCCCCGGGAAATGCTGCGGTGGGATATTATTAAGTAGTAAACACATGCGCGGACATAAAGTTGCTCGCCCGCGCTCGACTTCTCGGAAATGATTGTCTGTGCACCCACTCATCGGGACAGGGACACGTCCTGCTTGCAGACATTCACGATGGACTGAATGGCTGAGAGTTTGGCGGAGTCGCTCAGACGGCTGTGCAGGACATCTTCGATATCGGCCATCCAGCCGTTGATGGCCGTGTCAATTCCCGCCGCCATCTCCTGCGCGACTATCTCGACCAGTGCTTCTTCTGCAGGCTGCATGCCGGCCACCTCGGAGGGAAAAGTTGTTGGTATTGCCACCAATGCCACCTCGCGCGAACGGGTGAGCCAGCCTCGCGCGGCGGCGTGACTGCAAACGGGGCCTGCAACTGGTCTCTCCCTGAACCCTGCGGCTGCAGACCCCGAGGCATCGCTATCCCATTCGGGGTTGGACAGTAGTCTTAAATAATTAAGACTCAAAAGTCAAGTGAAATCTTAAGAGGTTAAGATTGAGGACGGACTTACAAGGCCGGTTCTTGCAAGGGTGGATGGCCTTTAGTGACCGTTGTGGCTGTGACCGTCGCGGCCCATCTCCTCGCGCCCGATCTGGGCCAATCCTGTGGCTACGCCCTGCACCACCCTGGTCACCGAAATGTGCGAACGGGACACAGGCCTGGTGTTTGACCAATCGGGTGCGGCGTCATCGTTGACCGGCGCGCTGACCACAGGGTCAAAATCATTGGACTGCGGGCCGAATTCCGAGCTCGACATAGCGATCATGGCGGGCGGAGTGGGCTGTTTCGCGGCCGGCGGCGGCAGCACCAATAACTGCGGAGATTGGGATACGACTGAAGACGGAACCACCACGCCCCGCTTGGCAGGACGGTGGCTTCGGCTGCTGGATCGAGATGTCGTCAACTGGCGCGGTAGTGGCGCAAGGTGCGCCGTCTGCGAAGCGGGCCCAAACTGCGGTACGGCAGCAAATTCCGCCGCGATTCCAAACATGGGCCACAGCAGCCCGAAGGAGACGAGCAGGGCCACGCTGAAGGCCGAGCGCAGGCCGGTTCGCCACCAGGAACGCTGTGGGCGATAGCTCAGCACGGCCCGCACCCGCATGCTTAAAATCGAAGCGGAAGCGGCGAAGTCAATGCCCATGGATCCGCCCGGCTGCAACATACGGAGGCGGGCGAAACGGGTAAGGGATTGGGCGTAATCGGCGCGATGCTCAGGGCGGCCGCTGACCACAGCTACGTCGCAGGCCAGTTCCCGCTGCACGCGCATGTGCTGGCGCGCCCGCCACACCGTGGGGTGGAAGAAGAGAAGGCAGCGTACCAGGTCGCTGACAGCCGCCCACAAATAGTCTCGCCGAGCGACGTGGATCAGTTCGTGATAAAGCGCGTCAGCCAATTGGGAGCTGTCGTTAAACTGCTCGCAGACTTCAGGAAGCAGGATTCGAGGTTTCAGCCATCCCGCCGTGGCCGGGGAACTCAGTTGCGGCAAGATCAGCAACCGGCAACGGCGCACACCGAAGCCGCGGCACATCGCACCAAAAAGCAGCGCCAGATCGCGCGAAGGCTCGATTGCATGGCGCAGTGCTCGCCGCAGTACCAGATGCTGCCACAGCATGTTGGCCAGGAACAGGAGCACTCCCATCAGGTAAGCGGCCGCCACGATGGGTGCCACCAGCGCCAGAGCCGGCGCCCAGGTTGCCGGAAACAGCAGCGTGTGCGGGGCCACCGCGGCTTGGTGTAACGGCAGGGTTCCAACAGCTCTGCTGACCGACAGCTGCACCGGAGAAGGAAGCACCACTCCGATCCAATATCCGGCGGCGCCCAGAAGGAAAAACAGCCACACGACAAAACGCCGGCGTGGGCTCGGGGACAGGCGGCTCAGCAGCCAGCACACGGCATACGCCGCCGCCACGCGCAAAAAATAGCTGGCCAAGATACCGGCAAAATGGGGGAATGAGTCAGACATAGCGAGCTCCGGCGGCGGCCGCTGCCGCCTTTAGCTGGAAGATTCCCGCTTCTGCTGGCGGTAGTTCCTGATCAGGGCTTCCAGTTCGTCCAGTTCGGTTTCCTCCACTGGGCCGGCCTCCAGCAGGTTGACCAGCAGTTCGGCGGGCGAGCCCCCAAAGTTCTGGTCCATCAGCGTGCGCACCGATAGTTGGCCCACCTCTTCCCGGGTAACCCGCGGCTCGAACACAAAAACCCGTCCGCGGCTGGCATGCCTCGCCAGGCGCTTTTGCTCCATGATGCGCAGCAAAGTCTGCACCGTCTTGTAGTTGGGCTTGGGCGAGGCATCGGAGTGGTTCACCACCTCCTCCACCGTGGCTTGGCCCAGTTGCCACAAGACCTGCAGGATGCGAAGCTCGGCCCGTGTAGGCAAAACTGTCTTGTGCCTGGCCGTCATGAGGTACCAACCATAATGAGATGCCTGCCGTTCCCGGGAGGAATGAATTGGCTTCACATCTTAAGCTATTAAGACTAAAAGTCAATCTATTTTTCCTAGCCCAGGGAGAGGGCCGGGACGTTGAGCCGAGAGGTACCATTGCGGGTTTAATTTGCCGACTCATCAACCATTCAGATGCCCATTAACGCGGCGGTTTTTCCAACCGTGCCAGCTCCTGGGTGTAAAGGTGGTTGCTGGGAAAGTCCTCCGCCAGGCCTTGCAGCAGGGCACGCGCCTGGTCGCGGTGGTTTTCGCGCAACGCGGCCACCGCCAGCAAGAGGCGCGCATAGGGAAGTAGGTAATGACCTTTGTTGGCGACAACCTGGAGTTTCTGAAGGCCATCGGCTTTATCGGTTTCAGCTCCCCCCAGGCGCAGCAACCAGCGGACCGGCGCGGGCTTTTGGCTCAGCAGGTAATTCTCCACGCCGATCGCCAGGTAGGCGTCGTAGTAGTCCGGGTCCCGTGCCAGCAACTGCTCGGCGATAACACGGCCCTGCTTCATGTAGCCCAGGCCGGCCAGGTAACGCTTCTCAATCAGAGCAGTGTAATCGCCGCGTAATCCCAGGCGCAGGGCCTTGGCAAAAAGCGCGTTGGTATCCTGCGGGTTGCGCTGCAGCGCCGCATCAGCGAGTTGCTGGGTTTTCTCCAACTGGGCTTCGAAGTTTTTCCGCACCTCTGGGTCGGGAGGCAACCTTGGCTGGTTGGCTAGCTTGTCGTTGTTGGTGAAAAACTCGAACTCCAGCACGTGCAGGCGGTTAAATTCGGAAAACAGGTAGGCGGCGGCGTCGGATGCCGGGCCCAGCGGGTCCTCTGGGTGCTCTTGCTCCCACGCAGCGAAGTCCTGGTGAGCCTGGCCGAACTGCAGGTTGTACATGTCACGGTAGCCGGTGTCCAGAGGAGAAGACGAAGCGAGGCCGGTGGCGTGGGCACAGACGGTTGCAAAGGCGCACGCCAGCGCCACCAAGATCAGCGCGATCGAAATATATCCTTGCCTGAACATCAGACTCCCATCGCTCGCCGGGCCAGGCCCAGCGCATCCGCCCAGAAGGCGCTCGAGGTATGCACGGTCTCTATTACGTCGCGAACCGCGGTCACGAACTCCTCCACCTGTATTTCGCCGACCACAAGCGGCGGGGCTACCTTCAGCACCATAAAATTGTTTCCGCAGATCTGGGTCAGCATCCGCTTGTCATGGAACAGGCGCATGACCAGCATTTGCCCGAACAGTCCGTTATGGATCCTGCGGAAAGCCTCAAACGCGGCGCGCAGGCGCAGTTGCTTCGGGGCGATGAATTCGATGCCCGACAGCAATCCCAGGCCACGTATTTCTTTCACCATTTCATAACCGGCAAGGGTTTCGCGCAGCCGGTGGCGCAGATAATCGCCCAGTTCCAGTGCGCGCAGCCCGAGGCGCTCGCGGTCGAGCACCTCCAGAGTCGCCAGCCCGGCCCGCATGGCCAGCGCATTCTCGCTAAAGGTGGAGGTATGCACGATGGCGCGCTGCAGGGAATCGTAGACCGAAGCGTAAATGGCATCGCTCATGAGCACTGCGGCGCTGGGCACAAGGCCGCCGCTGAGCGCCTTGGCCAGAACCACCATGTCAGGCTGCACGCCGTAGTGGTGTGCGGCCAGGAATTTGCCGGTCCGCCCCAGCCCGGTTTGTACTTCGTCGAGGACAAAAAGGGTGCCGTGCTTGCGGCAGAGCGCCTGTGCCATGGCCAGGTACTCGCGACTGGGAATACGGATGCCGGCTTCCGCCTGCATAGGCTCGAGGATGAGCGCGGCGAAACCACGGCTGGCCAGCTTCTCCTGCAACGCTGGCAGGTCACCGAAAGGAATCTCTTCCGCGCCCGGCAGCAAGGGGCCGAAGCCCTCGCGCCAGAACGGATTGCCCATCAGCGACAGCGCGCCGCAAGTGAGGCCATGGAACGCGCCTGTGGCATAGAGCAGGCCGGTACGGCCGGTGTGGGCGCGGGAAAACTTGATAGCCGTTTCCACGCCTTCGCTGCCCGAACTGCAGAAAAAAACCTTGTGTAGCCGGTCACCGGCGCGCGTGCACAGTTCTTCCGCCAGTTGGCCAGCCAGATCGGGCACGTGGCTCTGCAACATGCCCGGACCGCTGCGCTCCAGTTCCTCCTGCAGCGCGGCGACGATGTAAGGATGATTGTGCCCGGTGTTGTGGACGCAGTAGCCGGAAAGAAAATCCAGGATGCGCCGGCCGTCGGCCGTGAACAATTCAGCGCCCCTGCAGCGTGTGTACTGCTGGTTCATGCGCAGCACGTTCAGCAGTTTGACCCACTGCGGATTAACATAAGAGTTGTAAAGGGTCGGCGACGATTCGCCCGCGTTTTTCGGGGCAGGAGGTTGCGGCAAGACTGGATTCAGAGCCATTGGGTTATACAAACACCGAGAGCAAAAAAAGTTGGCGTGGGCCCGAAGCGGCGCGGGACAGGCTTTTTGGCGGCATGCCCACACATGCCTTGACGAATCTTATCTACTCTAACAACACAAGCAGCGGTCGGGGTGTAAAGAAATGTAAGACGCATTTTTACAAATCTTTACGTTCGCTTACCTATTTTTTACCGAGCCCATGCTTTGTTCCATGATAGATGGTAAGAGACCACCGACAACTTGATTAGCTCCGATTTCAGTGCCTGAGATGGATTCAGCAAGAAACATTTCCTTTATTCGCCGCGTGCGAATGCTGCACCGGCGATATTGCTTTCGCGCGCTCGTGGCCGGGCTGGTGGTACTGACGGCTGGGGGCGCTGAAGGTTACGCCCAGAATGCCTCAAGGCAGGTGGCGGGCGAAGTTTCCGGAATCGTAAGGTCGGGAAACATGGCTGTGCCTGGAGCGACGGTCACGGCCACCGAAGCAGATACCAGTACGCGCGCCTCCACCACCAGCAATCCCGATGGCAGTTATACGTTGCCGCTTGCCGCCGGCGACTATTCCTTGGAAGTGGAGATGACGGCCTTCGCCACGGCCTCGCGCGAAGTCGTCATCAACAAGACTGTTCCACGCGTGCGGGCGGATTTCGATTTGGTGTTGCAGTCCCGCATCCACCAGATGCCCAGCGGAGGCAGATTCGCAGGCATGGGGCGAGCTGGTGGTCAAGGCGACGCCGCAATGCAGGCCATGCTTTCCGCCAATGGTGAAGAGGGCGGAAACGCTCAAGGTGATCAGGTGGTTCCCCAGGGTATGCCGGTGCCGGGCATGGCGCCCAATGCCGCTACCGAATCAGTGGCGGTCTCCGGCAACACCGTCAACAGTCAGTTTGCCGGTCTCAGCACGGCTGAGATGGAGCAGCGCATGCGCGAGTGGCGCGAGCAGCGTGCGGATGCGAATGGATACCGGCAGGGTCTAAGCGCGCCCGGGGGACCTGGAGGTCCGGGTGGTCCAAGTGCGCCCGGAGGGCCGGGCGGGGCTCCGCGAGGCGGCGGAGGTGGAGGTGGGCCCATGATGATTTTTGGCGGCCGCGGCCACTTTAATATCAACCGCCCGCATGGCACCCTGTTTTACGACCTGGGCGACGCTGTGCTGGATGCCTCGCCCTACTCTCTGACCGGGGCTCCTGTTGCCAAGCCGGGCTACGTGCAGCACAAATTCGGTGGTGGGCTGGGCGGGCCGCTCAATATTCCCAAAATCTACAACGGCGGCGACAAGACCTTCTTTTTCATTTCGTATAACGGCTTACGCTCCACTGATCCCTACGACGCCTTTTCTACCGTCCCCACGCTGGCGGAGCGCAATGGCAACTTCTCCAGCACGCTGGTCCGCTCCGGTCCGAAGGCCCGTTCTCCGGTGACCATCATCAACCCGCTGACCGGCCTGCCCTTCGTGGGCGGCATAATTCCGCAATCGCAGATTAACCCAGCGGCGCGCGGGCTGCTGCAGTTCATTCCCGCGCCCAACCTTCCCGGCACCGTGGACAACTTTCATTACCTCACCTCCAACACCGATAACGAGAACAATTTGAATGTCCATTTGGTGCACTCGTTCGGGGGCGGCACCATCGGCCGCTGGCGGCACGGCGGCAAACGCAACAACCTGAACGGCGGATTTCACTACCACAATTCGGATACGGGGCTGGCCAATCCGTATCCCACCGTAGGCGGTAACACTTCGGTGCGCGGTTTTGACGTGCCCATCGGCTATGTGCGCAGCCTGGGCAAGATCACCAACATCGCGCGCATGGATTACAACCGCGAGACAATATCCACGCGCAACCTCTATGCCTACCTGCGGAACATCACCGGCAACCTGGGCATTGCTGGAGTATCCCAAAACCCATTTGACTGGGGGCTGCCGAACATATCGCTTACCAACTTTGGCCCGATTAACGACACCAATCCGCTGCTGCAGCGCGACCAGACCTGGAGCTTCTCCGATTTCATGATCTGGCGCCAGGGACGGCACACGGTGCGGTGGGGCGGGGACTTCCGCCGCATTCAGCTCAACACCGAGACCGACAACAACGCCCGCGGAAGTTTTACCTTTACGGGCGTAAACACGGCGGAAATGATAAGCAGCAAGGCTCTACCGGGCACGGGATACGATTTTGCTGATTTCCTGCTCGGTCTGCCGCAGCTCACCGCGGTGCAATACGGCAGCAACAACTACCACTTCCGCGGCAACTCCTGGGACATTTTCCTGCAGGACGACTGGCGCTTGCGCGGCAACCTGACCGTGAATTTCGGTCTGCGCTACGAATATTTTTCTCCCTTTTTGGAAACCAACAACCAGATCGCCAATCTGGACCTGGCGCCCAACCTGCTGGCCTGCGCGGGACTGCAGATCGCCTGCGTAACGCGGGTACTTCCCGGCCAGAGTGGCCTCTTCAACGGCGAGTTTCCCGCCACGCTGGTGCGCCCCGACCGCAACAATTTTGCTCCCCGCCTGGGCATTGCCTGGAAGGCTTTATCCAACACCGTCGTGCGCGCCGGCTATGGCATCAACTACAACACCAGCGCCTATTCCGACCTTGCGCAGCAGTTAGCGTTTCAGCCGCCCTTCTCACTGAGCTCAACCAATATCGCGTCGCCGCTATTGCCGCTCACGCTGCAGAACGGCTTCCCGGCCCCTCCTCCGCAAACCATCACCAACACTTACGCGGTGGATCCGAACTACCGCCTCGGCTACGTGCAAATCTGGAATCTCGACGTGCAGCAGGAGCTGACTCCAACCATCTTGGTGAATGTGGACTACACCGGTACCAAGGGCACGCGCCTGGACATTGTGGAAGCCCCCAACCGCACGGCTACGGGCCTATTGCTGCCGGGAGTGCAACCCTTCTTGTGGGAGACTTCAGCGGGTGATTCCGTGGCTCATGCCGCCAGCCTGCGCGTCCGTAAGCGCCTGCAGGGGGGCATTTCCGTTGGCGGCACCTACACCTTCTCCAAATCCATTGACAATGCCTCCTCGCTGGGCAGCGGCGCCACCATCGTGGCCCAGAATGCCTTCGACTTGGCCGCTGAGCGCGGTCTCTCCAGCTTCGACCAGCGCCACCGCTTCACCGCGGACTACCTGTGGGAGCTGCCTTTTGGCGCCGACAAACGTTTTCTGGTGCAGAGAGGCGTAATGCGCGACCTGTTCGGCAACTGGCAATGGAGCGGCGACTGGAGCATCGAGTCGGGTATGCCCTTTACCGCACGCGTGCTGGGCTCGTTCACCGACGTCAATCGCGGCACGAACGGAACGCTGCGCGCCGACCTTACCGGCCAGTCGAGCAGCCTGGCGAATCCCACGGTGGGCGAGTGGTTCAATACCGCGGCATTCGTAGCGCCTCCCGCTGGACAATACGGCAATGCCGGCAGAAATACCATCATCGGCCCGTCCACCATCCTTTTCGATATGGCCATGACCAAGGTGATCCCCATGGGGGAGGCGCGCATCCTGGAAGTGCGTGGGCAAGCCACCAACGTCTTCAACACGCCGCAGTTTACGGTCATTGATACGACTGTGAATTCCCCTTCCTTCGGACGGGTAACGGCGGCCGGCAACATGCGCCAGATGCAGTTAACGCTGCGTTATCGTTTCTGAAACACGATGAGGCGCATGGGTCAATATCGACTGTGGTGGGCCGCGCGACTGTTGGCGGTTTTGTTGTGCGCGGCATTGTGTGCCGGGCAAATGCCGGCTCAAACCCCGCGCCAGCGGCAATACACCTTCCGCGCCTTGAGCGAACTGGTGCTGGTGAACCTCACCGTGCGCGATCGTAAAGGCAACCTGGTGCGTGGTCTCACTGCCAACGATTTCACCGTGTTGGAAGACGGCAAATCGCAGCGTATCGCGTCGTTCGACATCGAAAACACCGAAATCGCCCTGCCTACGAGCGTGCTGGAAGCCAAGGTCCTCACCGCCGAGAGCGCCCCGGGCACCTCGGTCCCGCAACTAGATAAGAGCGCGGTGAAGGACCGCCGCCTGGTGGTGCTGTTTTTTGACCTCAGCTCCATGCAGCCGGAGGAGGTGGACCGCTCGGTCAAAGCCGCGGAAGACTACGTTAACAGGCAGATGGCTCCGGCCGACCTGGTCGCGGTAGCTTCGCTTGATTCCTCATTGCTCATCAACCAGGATTTCACTGCCGACCGCGCGCTGCTGCTGAAAGCGGTGGAGAGCTTCAGTTCCAACAGCGGTCAGGGTTACGAAGAAGGCTCGACGGGCACAACCGAGGGCACCCCGGAGAGCTCGCAGCCGTTCACTCCCGACGACACCGAGTACAACATCTTCAACACCGACCGGCGGCTGGAGTCACTGCGCGCGCTGGCCCAGTCCATGGCCCAGGTGGACCAGAAGAAGTCCATTATCTATTTCGCCAGCGGGATGAATCGTACCGGCGTGGAAAACCAGTCAGAGTTGCGGGCCACCATCAATGCGGCGGTGCGCTCCAACGTTTCTATCTACACCACCGACACGCGAGGCCTGCAAGCCATGGTGCCGGGAGGCGAAGCGCAGCAGGCCAGCCTGCGCGGCACCACGCCTTATTCGGGGAAATCAACCCTCAATCAGTACAACTCAAATTTTTCCACCCAGGAAACGCTGGTTACACTGGCGGACGACACCGGGGGCCGCGCCTTCCTCGACAGCAACGACTTGAGCCAGGTCTTCCGCCGGGTGCAGGAAGACACCTCAAGTTATTACCTGCTCGGTTATCGCAGCAGCAATCCCGTGCGCGATGGACGATTTCGGCGCATCACGGTGCGAGCAAACCGGCCGGACCTGAAGCTGGTCTACCGCCGTGGTTATTACGCTCCCGCCGACTTCCGCCATACCAGCCGCGAGGATCGCGAGAACCAATTGGAACAGGAACTGGCCTCCGACCTGCCCAGTACCGACCTGCCGGTTTTCCTTTCGGCAGGATATTTCCGCCTGGGCAAAAACAAGTTTTATGTGCCGGTTTCGATTGTGATTCCGGGTTCAGAAATTCCCTTCAGCCGCAGCAAGGACCAGGACCGCGCCACCATTGACGTGCTGGGGCTGGTCCTCGATCCCGCCAAGCGGCCCATGGCCCGTGTGCGCGATACCGTGAAGTTGGCGGTGCGCGGTTCGCTGGAAGTGCAGCGCAAGAACGTGCAGTATGACAGCGGAGTTGTACTTCCGGCAGGGAAGTATCACCTGAAGTTCATTGTGCGCGAGAACCAGACCGGCAGAACGGGATCGTTCGAAACCGACCTGGTCATTCCTGACATGAAGAACGCGCCGCTGAAGATGAGCACGATCGTGCTCGCCGGCCAGCGGCAGCCGGTCAAAGGGCACGAAGACAATCCGCTGGTACGCGGCGGCTGGGAACTGGTGCCCAGCGTTACCCATGTGTTCTCAGCCAGCCAGCAGCTTTATCTCTACTACGAGGTGTATGACCCGGGGCGCGAGACAGCCAGCGAAGCGGCCGGTCCGCGGCAGCGCGCGGGCACCAGTTCCGGCATCCGGCTGCTGACCAATGTTGCGTTTTTCCAGGGCAGCAAAAAAGCGTATGAGACGCCGCTGGCAACCGCGCAACAGCTCAATACGACGGACCGGCAGGCTGCCGCCTTCCAGGTGGAGGTCCCGCTGAAGGAGTTGAAGCCCGGCTTTTACACCTGCCAGATAAACGTGATTGATGATGCCGCCGGCAGCTTCCTGTTTCCCCGTCTGGCGCTGCTGGTACGGCAGCCGGGCGAGCCGACAAAGGCGGCCTCCCATCAGGCAGAACGATCGCCGTCATCCCGGCCGGAGACGCCACAGCGTTAAGCTGGAACCGCTCACAGTCCTTTACCGCAGCCGGCCCTCAATCACGCTTTCCGCTCCCCGAGTGGGAACGATGCGTGTGATCTCGAAGCCGCCCCGCGCAAATAAGCCGCGAAACTCCGCCTCGGTCCGCTCCCGCCCGCCCGGCATCAGCAGCATTTCCGGATCGAGCAATTTGGTGTCGTTGTCATGCCTGCTCCACAAAGGGAATTTGAGGTAAGAGAAGGAGGGCGTCTACCCGAAGCACGCCATCATCAGGCGGCGTGCCGCCAAAGAGAACACCGGCCAACAGATAAATTAGCCGCATGGTCGAGCGCAAAGAAGCGTCACGCCTGCCCGTATGATTCGCGGCAACAATCACATCCCGCGCCAGCGGCGCTGACTAGAGTACATATATGGACCACCACAAACAATTCGGCT
>DATJEH010000038.1:0-7186 GCA_035496875.1 Terriglobales bacterium
GACGCGGCAGGGGCGGGCAGCGGAGTGCTGGAAGTTGCGGCCCCGGAGGCCGCGCTGGTCTCTCTTCCCGACGCGCCGAACCACGGAGCATTGGCAGCGGCCGGCGGCGCGGAGCGTTTGTGCCGGGGCTGCGGGGCCGAGTTGGACGCAATGGCTGGGTCGCCGGCTGGAGACGTAATAGTCAAAACGATTTCATTTCCCGTCGCCGTCACTTCGTACTTCCCTGCCTGCTGCAAATCCACCACCAGGCGCGTCACCGGCGGGTTCGACTGATTCAGCCCGTAGCGCACCTCGTCCACGCCGTTCCTGAGCACGGCGATGCGATGCTGGTGCGGGCTCGAATTGGTGTTGGGAAGGTCCAGCAGCACGCGCTGCGGTGCGGTGGCCGTGCTCATCTGCGGAGCAACCGGCCGGCTGAGCCTGATCTTCACGACTGTTAGCGGGCCGTGGTGCTCGATCGCCAGGTGCTCGATGACGGCGGGCGAATCCGCGGCTTTTGCCGCCGTCGCGCCGGCCAGCAAAGGCAGCACCAGCAGAAAGCGGCAGCATCTGTTTACTCTCTTCCGCACTCCGCCGCCCCGCTTTCCGCTTTGGATTCTGCGCGCGCACCCAACTCGACAACTGCGGCCCACTTCACTTCCCCTCTGGGCATCCGGTGTCGCACGTCAGTTGCCACCTTGTCCCGAGGGATGGCACGAATAACAACTCGTGGCGTTGTAAACGTAGCCGGAAACATCGGTGTGGTGAGGATCCGTGTTCGACTGGCTATGCGTGTGACAGTTAATGCAGGAGAAGGCCGCGTAATTCGAGGCATTGATGTGACAAGTGCCGCAGGTGCTCCAAACTCCCGCGTGCGTGCCCGAATAAATCGGGAACCAGGTGTGATTGAACGTGGCGCCCGCCCACGAAGTCGTGTTGTGGCACAGCGTGCAGGTAGTGGGGAAAGCCGCCGCCACGTGGTTGGGGTCGGTGGTCCCCTGATAATCCTTCTGGTGGCAGGAGTAGCAGGCCGTGGGTGTCCCTGCATATTGGCCGTTGATGTGACAACTGGCGCAGGGCACGGTGGCATGCGCGCCGGTCAGCGGAAAGCCGGTGGTGTTGTGATTGAAACTGGCCGGAATCCACGCCGTCGTGCTGTGGCACACCTGGCACTGTTGTGGGAACCCGGCCGCCGTGTGGTTCGGATTGTTGGTGTTCTGGAAGTCCTTCAGGTGGCAGGAAACGCATGCCGTACTGAGATTGGTGAATTGCCCGTTCGCATGGCAGCTCTGGCACTGCAGCGTGGCGTGCGCGCCGGTGAGCGGGAAGCCGCTCAAGGCGTGGTTGAAAGTGGCGTTCGCCCAGGAAATCGTGCTGTGGCAGATGGAGCAATCGATGGGGAATCCGCCGCTGACGTGGTTGGGATTGGTCGTTTTCTGAAAATCGGTCATGTGACAAGATGAGCAGGTTGTCGGCATGGCGGTGTAGCGCCCGTTTATGTGGCACTGCGCGCAGGGCACCTTGGCATGCGCGCCGCTCAGCGGCCAGCCGCTCATGGCATGGTTGAAGTTCACGTTCATCCACGAACTGGTGTTGTGGCAGGTGGCGCAGCTGGTGGGGAATCCCGCTGTAATGTGGTTGGGATTGCTGGTGATAGCCCAATCCTTGGCATGGCAACCCAGGCAATCCACCGGTGTGCCCTTGAAGCGGCCGCCTACGTGGCAGGCGGTGCAGTCCAGCGAGGCGTGCATGCCGGTGAGGGCAAAGCCGGCGAAGCGCAGGTGATCGAATTTGGCTCCGAACCAGGTGTCCATGCTGTGGCACTCCTGGCAGGAAGTGGGAAACCCGGAGGCGGCGTGATTGGGATTCGCGGCCTGCTGGAATTGCGCCGCGTGACAACTGAGGCAATCGGTGGAGAGCCCCTGGAACTGGCCCACCGCCGCATTCTTGTGGCAGCTGTCGCATTGCAGCAGGGCGTGCGCGCCTACCAGCGGGAAGCGGTTGAAATGCTGCTGGATGTTCTGCACTGAGACCCGCCAGCCTCGTACGTTGTGGCAGTTCTCGCAACTGGCTCCAAATTGCCGGCGATGGATATCGGCGTGGCAGTCTGCGCATTTCGTGCTCGCGTTGGTGAACACCAGATCGGTGTGGCACTGGCGGCAGCCGACCCCTTTGTGCATGCCACGCAGGGGGAACTTGGTCTGATTGTGGTCAAACTCCGGAACATTGCGAATCGGTTTCCAAGCCGTGAAAGTGTGGCAGTTCTGGCAGGGGGCATTCAGGTTGCCATGCGGGCTGCGAGTGGCCGCATCGTTTGGCTTTTGCGCCGGAGCGGAGCTATTCACCGGCGCCGTTTGTGGCGGCGCTCCCGCGGCGCTCAGCAGAAACCAGACAACCACGTTTAGCAGCAGTGTCGAGCCCAAGGCATCTCACTTGTGTTCTTGGTTTCACACGAAATCAGCCACCTGTATGCAATGCAATCGGTTGGCCACCGAGAGTAGCTGGAAAATGTGTTGTCGGGGAAATTACCAAAGGCGAATCAGGAATCTGTTCGCCCGGACGACAGCAACGCTCGCCGGATTCGTGCGAAGGACTTACGATACGTTTTCCGAGGTATTTCTTTCAGCCACATGCAAGCGGCCGAGGAGTGTTTAATTTTGCAACACTGAGATTGGCGAAACTCAAAATCAGCAGCGAGCGAAGTTCGCCTTGCCCAATCCGCTGTCGGCAAACTGTGTCCTTTGGACCCACATTGGGGTTCAAACCGCCCCACGCCACACATACTGCCGAGGAGAGCAAACGCCGACGGGCCTCTATCAGTCGTCCGGTCCTTCGGGCTTTTCCGAGCCCGAGGGCTGCTGCTGCCCGCTGCTCGGGCGCTGCCCCAAACCGGTCTGACCCATACCGGGAGTCTGCTGCCCGAACCCCGGTCCTGTCATGCCCAGTTGATTGATTTGCTGCGGCAACTGCGGCTGTTTGCCCGGGTCAACCTCAGTGCGGTACTCAGGCTGAACTAACACCGCTCGCGGTTTTTCACCCAGACCTTCCACTTCCACAGTGCCTTCGAACACCTCAACCGTGGTCCTGCCCTTCTTATCAACCCGCACCGAAAAGCGCGTGCCTCTCACCGTGATGACCGCGCTGGGTGTGCCCATTCGGAAGGGCGGAGTTTCGCCCAGGCGCTTCTTGATGTTGGCCAGGATCTCCCCCAGGAACATTTGCAGAAAGTGGCCATCGCCGCTGTCCGGAGATTTGAGCACCACATGGGTATTTGACTTCACCAGCACCTGGGAACCGTCGGCCAGAAGCAGGATTACGCTGCCCTTGGCCGTCTCTATGCTGGTTTCCGCAGACAAAACCATGCCGCGCTGCGCATTGGCGGACGCCCCTTGGGAAGGAGTGACGGAAGCTTTGCCCTTCACCTCCAACACTAGCGCCGACCCGGTGGGCAGCGTGATAGGCGGCTGTTCCGTTTTCTGTTGCGCCGTTAAGGGAAGCACAAGCGCAAGAGCCAACGCGATCTGAATAGCGACGCCTTTCATACCGTGCCTTTCGCCACCGCTATTTGGGTCCGGGCGGGCAAGCGGATTTCGAAGGCGGTTCCACCGGTCTGGCTCTCCACTCGCACGGAACCGCCGTGCTTCTCGGCGATGCGCTTCACAAACGCCAAGCCCAATCCCCATCCCGGCGTGCCGGCCGGCGCCGCCGAAGCGCGATAGTAGGTATCGAACAGCCGCGGCAGTTCCTGGGTCGGGACGGGCTCGCCCTGATTGTGCACCGTCAAAACCATTTCATCGCCCTGCCGCCGGCAGTGCACCATTACCTCGGTGCCGGGCTTGCCATATTTGACCGCATTGCTGACCAGATTTAACACGGCCCCACCGATCAGGTTGGCATCTCCCATGATCTCGCAGGATTCGCCGCTTTGGAATGTCAGGCGTGCGCCGGCGGCCGCGGCCTGCGGCTGCAGGATCTCGAAAACCTGCCGCACCGCTTCCTCCAGCTTCACCGTTTCCGAGCGGATGGGGCGGGCCCCCGCGTCCAGCCGCAGCACGTCCAGGTAGCTGTTAATAAGCGCCAGCAGCCGCTTCGACTCGCGGAAGATGGTCTCCGGCGCCTGCGCACAGGAAGGCGAGCCGGGATACTGCACCATGAGATCGGCGAAGCCCTGGATGGACACCAGCGGCGTGCGCAGCTCATGGGTGATGAATCCCAGCGCCTCGGCCCGCGCACGGTCGCGCTCCACCCGGGTGCGCAGGCTGGACAGTTCCACCACCGTGCCTCCAGCGGGCGAAAGCGTGGTCGCCGGCAGAGGAACAATGCGCACCAGATAAAGTTCGCCTCCCAGGTAGGCTTCGCCTTCCAGGCCCGACCCTTTGGGCAATAAGGGCGCGTCGTCTTTGGGGACCAGGCGGGCGCGCACCTCCTCCAGTTTCAGTTCCGGCCGGACCGCCTCGCCCAAGCCGCCAGTAAACGCGCGGTTGTGCAGCAGCAGCCCGCCTTGCTCATCGAAAATGGCAACCAGGTCTTGCGTGGTCTCCAGCAGGGTCTGGTGTAGTTCGTAGAGCGAGCCCAGTTCCGCCTGCAGGCGGCGCAGCAGGTCGAGCTTCCAGGAAAGATCATCGGCATCGCGCGAGGGCGAACTCTTGGCGCGCGCCGCCAGCCACCCGCGCAGGTCCCCCAGTTGCTGCGCAAGGCTCCGCTCCACCAGCATGAAATCCATGCTATAGACGGCCACCGGCCCCAACAGAACGGCCAGCAGCAATTGGCCGGCGGGCAGAATGCGCAATGTCCATACGAACACCAGCAGACCCACGCCGTAAGCAGCCGCCGCCAGGGGTAAGAGCCAGATCACCGATGCCCATCCCCGCCGGCGCCGGAAAAGCCAGACTACCAGCCCACAGGTAAGCAGCAGATTCAGCAGCGTGAGCCACAGAGGAAGCGAACGCAGCATGCGCCCGCTAAGAATGCTGTCCAGAATCTGGGCGTGGACCATCACACCCGGCGAAGGCGAAACCCCGGTGAGCGGGGTGGAAATGCGATCTCCCAATTCCGCCGTGCCGAATCCAACCAGCACCGGGCGGCCGCTCACCGCCGCCACTCCCCCGCCCTGCAGGATGCTGGCGGCGGAGATGGTTTCAAAGCCATCGTCACGGAAGGCAATCGGCACCAGGATGGGTTTGGCGACCAGTACTGAACCTTCATCCGTACTGGGGACGCCGTAGCTAGCAAGAAACGCGGCAGCGCGTTGCGGAGCTACCCGGCGCGCCACTTCCACCGCAAAAGCCCAACGCGAGCCGTCCAGCGCCAGTTCGCGCGGGGGAAAGCGGCGGCACACGCCATCCGCATCCAAGGCCGCCTGGCCGTGTCCGACCGCCGCCGCCTGGGCAAAGGCGGGCAGCGGCTCCACCCAACGCGGCCCCTCCGGATAACTCCCAATCTTGTCCGCGATCACCGCTCGCCCGCTGGCCTTCAGCGCCGCTGCCAGCGCCGTATCCGCCGCCTGCGATTGCGGCTCAGAAAGCAGAATGTCGAGCCCGATTACCTGCGCTCCCGCCTGCGACAAGTTGCTGGTCAGCCGCGCCAGCAGCGTGCGCGACCAGGGCCAGCGCCCATATTTCTGCAGGCTTTGATCATCAATCAGGACCACGACTACGGGCGACCGTTGCCGCAGTGCGGGGGCCAGGTGAAAGTAGCTGTCGCTGAGCCGCACCTGCGACTCCCGGATTCCGGGAATGGCGGAAAACGCCAGCACCAGAAAAAACAGCACCAGCGACAGTCCCGCATTCCGCCACCACCCGCGCCGCCCTGGCCCCTCGGGCTTCATTTTTTGTCCAACGACTGCAGATCAATGCCCAGCCGCAACGCCTTTTTGTAGAGCGTTTTGCGTTCAATTCCCAGGCGCCGCGCCGCCTCTGACTTGTTGCCGCGCGTCAGCTTCAAAATGCGCACAATGTGCTCGCGCTCCAGTTCCACCAGACGGTCAGGGGCTGCCGCCGCGGTTTCCAAATGCCGATTATCCTGTGCGCGGCGGGCTTCCGTTTCCACATCGGCGCGACTGATCTGCCCCGTGGGCGCGAAGATGGCCAGCCGGTTCACCGTGTTCTCCAGTTCGCGCACATTGCCCGGCCAGTTCATCTCCTGCAGCCGGCGTACGGCCTCCGGTTCAATGCTGACCTCTCGTTCATTCTTGGCGTTGAATTGCTGCAGGAAGTGCCGCACCAGCAGCGGGATGTCTTCCCGCCGCTCCTCCAGCGAAGGAATGGCGATTTGCACGACAGCCAGCCGGTAGTAAAGGTCCTCGCGGAATTGCCCTTGCCGGATCAGCTCCGGCACATCGCGATTGGAGGCGGCCACTATCCGCACGTCCACCGGAACGTATTTGTTGGAGCCCACGCGCCGCACCTGCTGCTCCTGAATCACGCGCAGCAACTTGACCTGAAACCCGAGCGTGGTTTCCGTAACTTCGTCGAGAAACAGGGTGCCGCCATCGCTCGCTTCCACCAGCCCTTTGTGCGTCGCATTGGCCCCGGTGAAGGCGCCTTTCTCGTGGCCAAACAGCTCGCTTTCCAGGATGGTTTCTGTAAACGAACCGCAGTTCACGGGCGTGAAAGGCTGCTGCGTGCGCTTGGAGTGCTGATGGATGGCGCGCGCCACCAACTCTTTGCCCGTTCCGCTGCCGCCGGTGATGAGCACGTTCACGTTGCTGGCCGCCACCCGCCCGATGGCCTTGTAGATGGCAAGCATCTTGGGGCTGCTGCCGATGATGGCGGAGTCGTGCACCGGGGCGGCGACTTCCTCCAAAGGTTCAGCCTTCTGGGTGCGGAAGCCTCGCGCCCGCTGGCAGATGGCGCGAAGCTGCTCGATGGTCAATGGCTTGCTGACATAATCCACTGCGCCTTCCGCCACCGAGCGTGCGGCCGTTTCCACGCTCACGTGCGCCGTCATTATCACGGGATATAGCTCCGGCTTAAGCTCGCGCAGGCGGCTCAGCAGGTCAATGCCGTTCACCGCGCCCAAATAGACGTCCACCATGGCCAGATCAGCCTCCGCACTGGCCAGGTGCCGCTCCGCCTCTTCCGGGCGAACAAAGGTGTGGCATTGGTGCCCTTCCGCCGTAAAAGCGGCCTGCAGGAAGGCGCAGGTACTGGGCTCGTCATCAATCACGATCACGCGCAACGGTCGCATCAGTTCTCAGTTCTCAGTT
>DATJEH010000039.1:0-10756 GCA_035496875.1 Terriglobales bacterium
ATGGTAGGCCCGAATGGACTCGAACCATCGACCTCTTCCGTGTCAAGGAAGCGCTCTAACCAGACTGAGCTACGGGCCTACATGCGGATGGCTGCGGTTCAATTTTACCGGGCGCCGGGCGATTAGGGCAATGTTTCGCGCTCCATTCAAGTTCGCGGAATCACGGGCTGATCACGGGCTGGAGAAATCTGTTCTCTCTAAGCGAATGGAGGAGTGGCGGATGCGAGTAAAACTCGGTTTCTGGTTCCTACCGTGTCAAGGTAGCGCTCTTACCAACTGAGCTACGCGCCTACGCAAGCGTATCTCTATCAGATCGGAAGCTTGATCCTGGCCGGGAGAAGAGCCCAAGAGGCGAGCCCCATCCTGGCCACGGCAATTTTCGTCCGAATAGAGCGGGCCAGCGGGATATCATGGGTCAACCTCCATCGAAGGGACACATCAGATTTGCCAAGCGCCTCGGGCGATCCCATCGTGACTGCTCCTCAGCGCCAGCCGGCAGCGGGTGCAGCGTTTTTGGTTCGCCTTTCGCGCCTGCTCACCGCCCGGCGCATTACCCAGCACGCGCTGTTGCTGGCAGTTTGCCTTTGGTCGGTTTACGCCCTTGACCTGGCCACGCCCGGGCTTCGCGATCGCGCCGGGCACATCAAGGGCGCCGATTTCCTCCACTTCTATACCGCGGGATACCTGGTAAAGAGCGGACGCCTGCCGGCCCTGTACGATCCGCCTGCGCTGGCTGCCTATCAGCAGGCGCTCGTTCCGCAATCAACCCACACTTACTTCGTGGCCTCCTACGGACCGCAGCTGTACTTGCCGTTTTCGCTGCTGGCGCGATTGCCTTACTCATGGGCAGTGCTCGTCTGGGCCCTGCTGAACTGCGCTCTCTATTTCGGCTGCTGCTATGCCGTATGGCGCTGCTGCCCGCGGCTGCAGCCCTATGCCGGCGCCGTGTCGCTGTTGGCGCTCGCCTTCCCCGGGTTTTTTAACTTGATCGCTTTTGGCCAGACCTCCGGCCCGGCGCTGCTATTATTCACCCTCGCATTTCTGGCCCTGCGTGGGCGGCGAAATTTCCTCGCCGGACTGGCCATCGGCTCGCTGATCTATAAACCGCAACTTGGCTTGGCCGCGGCGGTGGTTTTTCTGCTTGCAGCCGAGTGGAAAATTGTGGCCGGCGCGCTTGCCGCCGCCGCCGCCCAACTCTCCTTCGCCTGGGGATGGTTCGGCAGCGCAGTTATGAAGCAATACTTCCATTCCCTTCTGCGCACCAGCCAGGCCCTGCCCTTCATCGAACCCAAGCTCTACCAGATGCACTGCCTGCGCGGCTTCTGGCTGCTGTTGCTGCCCTGGCGCAATATTGCCGGCGCGCTCTACGTCCTGACGGCTATGGCTGTGCTCGCCGCTACCCTGCTGTGCTGGCGAAGCCATGCCTCCCTTCCCCTGCGCTTTGCTGCCTTGCTGGTTGCCACTGTGCTGGTGGCTCCGCACCTCATGATTTACGACCTGATCATCTTGGCGCCTGCTTTCCTGTTTTTGGGAGATTGGGCGCTGGAACGCACGAAAGCAGCCACGGTTCCGGGTTTGCGCGTGTTTCTGTATTTTGCCTACGCCTTGCCCCTGCTTGAACCACTGGCGAAGGTTTCCCATGTCCAATTCTCGGTGCTCGCCTTCGCTGTGCTGTTTGGGTGGATTCGCCTGGCCACAACGGAGGATCGAAGCCGGGGCTACATGGCCTCACCGGCAGCAATCTAGCCTTCCAACCTGGCGCCTGACGCTTGCAAACTGCGCCACGGACGCGGACAATCCCTTTGTGGAACCCGAATCCAGAACCGCCGCCCAACTGCAGGCCGCTGCCGCTCATGGGCCTTTCTACAATGGAGCCATGGTGCTGCTGGCTCTGGGCGAACCCCGCGAGAAGTTCTGGGGCCGGTTGCTGGCCCTAAGCGGAGCCGGCATCAGCGTGCGCGGCATTGACCTGGAATCGTTCGACGACTCCGCCGCCATGCTCAAAGCAGGCGAGCCTTTCACCCCAACCACCGTCTTCTTTCCCATGCATCGGGTGGACCGCATGGAACTGGATGTGCACGCCGGCGGCCTGCCCTCGTTGTGCGAACGGTTCCGGGTGCAGACCGGACGCGATCCGGTGCGCCTGTTTGGAGATGCCGCTGCTGCGGGGGAACGGGAGTGAAACTCGCACAGTTCCTTTACGTTCCCAATCAGCTCACGCTGCTGCGCATGGTCTTTCTTCCCCTCATCGTGCTTAGTCTGCTGGGCGGACACAATGAGTGGGCGCTCGGCCTTTTTGTAGCGGCTGGAATCACTGATTTTTTTGACGGCCAACTGGCCCGGCGTCTCCACCAGCAGACCAGGTTGGGCCAGTATCTCGACCCGGTAGCCGACAAGATGCTGATGAGCTCCATGTTCCTGGTGCTTTCCCTGCTGCACCGCATTCCCTGGAAGTTCACGGTCGTGGTGTTCGGGCGCGATATTTCTATCCTGGTGGTGAGTGCGGTCCTCTATGCCACCACCAGCCTGCGCGATTTCAGGCCCAGCATCTTCGGCAAAGCCAACACCACCTCGCAGGTGCTGGCTGTGTTCTTTGTCCTGCTGCTGGCGGTGCATCGGGCGGAGTGGATCTATGTTGCCCGTTTCCTGGCTTTGTGGGCCACTTTCGCCTTCACCATTATTTCTGGCGTACACTACGCCTTTCTCGGCGCCCAGCGCTTGCATGCCGCGCAGCAGCATTCATCCGCCGGCGATTAAGTCCTGGTCAGCGATCCTCTTCTGCGCATTTGACCCTTTTTTGCGCCTCCCCCTAAAATCAAACTTCCGGCTGCATTCGGACCCGTTCATGCCCTTGCGCCTGTTCAACACGCTTTCTGGCAAAATCGAGGAATTCGTTCCTCTCGAGAACCGGCGGGTACGCATGTACGCCTGCGGGCCCACGGTGTACGACTATGGCCACATCGGCAATTTCCGCACCTTTGTCGCCGTGGACGTTCTGCACCGCTTCCTGCGCCAGGATGGCTACCAGGTGCGCCACGTTATGAACATCACCGACGTGGACGATAAGATTATCCGTAACTCGGCTCAGGCCGGCGTCAGCGTCCGCGACTATACCCGCAAGTACGAACAGGCCTTCCTCGAAGATATCGAAACCCTCAGCATCGAGCGGCCGGAACTGGTGCGCGCCACCGACCATATTCCGGAGATGGCGCGCTTCATCGCGCTTTTGGAGAAGAAGGGCTACGCCTACCGCACCGACGACGGCTCCTATTACTTCCGTATCGCCAAGTTTCCAGACTACGGCAAGCTTTCCAAAAAAGATTTTTCCGGTATCGAGGTGGGCGCGCGGGTGGAGGTGGACGAATACGATAAAGACAACGCCCGCGACTTCGCCCTGTGGAAGGCGCCTAAGCCGGGTGAGGCGTTCTGGGAAACGGAAATCGGCCCCGGCCGGCCAGGCTGGCACATCGAGTGCTCAGTAATGTCCACCATGAAGCTGGGTCCCAGTTTCGACTTGCATGCCGGTGGCGAGGACCTGGTGTTCCCGCACCACGAAAACGAGATCGCGCAATCCGAGGCGGAAACCGGCCAGCCCTTTGTGCGCTACTGGTTCCATGTACGTTTTCTGCTGGTCGAAAGCGAGAAGATGTCAAAGAGTTTGGGCAACTTCTACACTCTTCGCGACCTGGTGCTGAAAAACCACAAGCCGTCGTCCATCCGATTCCTGCTCGCCTCCGCCCACTATCGCACCCAGCTGAACTTTACCTTTGAGGCGCTCAAGCAGGCGGCCAACTCTGTGGAGCGCCTGCGCAACTTCGAAACCCGCCTGAAGACGGACCGCTTCCCACAAGCCCCAGAGGGACCTATCGGCCGATTAGCGCGGGAAACCATGGCGAAGATGCGCGCTGGACTGGAGGATGACCTCAATACGCCGCAGGCGCTGGGGGCTTTGTTCGAGATGGTGCGGCAAGCCAATGCCGCGGCCGATGCCGGTCAGGTCAGCAGCGCTGACGTTTCTCCCCTGCAAGAGACATTGCGCCAATTTGACGAGATCTTCGCCGTGCTGCGCGATGACGATTCCCCCAAAATGAAGCGCGTTCTCGAATGGGCCAGGACCGAAGGCAAGCTGGACAAGGCCGCCAAAGAACTGGTGGAAGTTACCCGCTCCAATGGCCTGCCCGACGAAGAGGTGGACGCGCTGGTCGCCGAACACGAGCGCGCCCGCAAGACGCGCGACTTCGCCAAATCCGATGCCATCCGCGCCCAGCTCGCCCAGGCCGGCATCGTGGTCGAGAACACCAAGCAGGGCGTGCGCTGGAAAAGGAAGTAGGCGTATAGCTTGCGTGCGGTCCGCCTCAGGGGTTGTGCTTCAGGCAAATAGCAGTTCTTTGGCGCGCTGAGTGGCCTTCACCACCGCCTTGATCAGCGTAACCCGCAGCTTGCCCTCTTCCAGTTCGAGAATTCCATCAATGGTGCAACCCGCCGGCGTGGTTACCGCGTCCTTGAGCAGGGCCGGATGGCTGCCGGTTTCCAGCACCACACGGGAAGCACCCAGCGTGGTCTGGGCGGCCAGTAAGGTGGCCAGGTCGCGCGGCAAACCGACTTTCACCCCCGCCTCGGCCAGCGATTCCAGCACGATATAAATGAAGGCGGGTCCGCTGGCGGAGAGCCCGGTTACCGCATCCATATGTTTTTCGTCCACTGTCACCGTTCTGCCCACCGTCTCGAAGAGACGGCAGGCCGTGTGCACGTGCTGGCTGGTGGCACAGGCACCGGCGCACACTCCGGTGATGCCCGCTCCCACCATGGCCGGAGTATTGGGCATGGCGCGAACCACCGGTACCTTGGCCGGCAAGCGCTCTTCGATATAGCTGGTTGGCACGGATGCAGCCACGGAGATCAGCAGCTGCCCGGGACCAATTTCAGGCCGGATTTCCTGCAGTACTTCGGCCACGGCCTGGGGCTTCACGCCCACCAGAATGATGTCCGCGGCTTTAACCGCCGCCCGGTTGTCGCACGTCACTGGAATACTCAAGCGCTTGGCCAGCTCCTTGGCACGCTCCTGGTGCGCCACGGTGGCGCACAAGTTCTCGGCGGCAACTACTCCGCTCTTCAAGAACGCCTGCAGCAGGATGCCGCCCATTTTGCCCGCGCCCAGCACCACCAGACGCTTCTTCCCCAGGGTCTCGCTCAACTTTTCTTTCCTCCGATTAATGTAGGTGAGCTCTGATGATGACAGATAGGAGGTTTTTTGCCTAATGGCTGGAGGGCAGTTCTTCCTTCCGCTCTCCTGGTCCTCCCGGCTGTGGGCCGCCTTCAGGCGATGATGCCGATGGCGCCCTTAGGCAACTGCGCTACCTGCGCCGGCGAAAGGCCGAAATTGTCGGCTATCAGAGAAGGAGGATTGGCGGCCAGCCACGCGGAGATGGAAATCTCCTGGTACACCGGGCTGTTGAACAGGATCAGGATCCGAGTGGGCTCGTTTCCGACCTGTTCCACAAAGTGACCGAATCCCTGTTTAATGAAGGCTATCTGCCCAGGCGCAAACTCCTCCGTGGCAGTGCGGCCATGGGCGCCAAAAATCGTGACCCGCGACTTGCCGGAGATGTAGAACTGCCATTCGTCCGCATTAGGATGCCAGTGCATCTCGCGCAGCGCGCCCGGATTCAGATCCTGGATAACTCCGGTAAGCGTGGTCTGGATGGGAAACTCCAGGGACGAAACGATGCGCTCTTCCCCGCCAGGAAATTTGCGCGGCTGCATGGCGCCCAGCCGGAACTTGTGGGGGAACTGGTTTTCGCTGGGATTGCCGTTGCGCAGCTGTTCGGGGATGGCAGGGGGCACCTTGCCGGGAACGATATAGGCTTCCGTTTTGGGCATGGTGGCATAAGCGGATTGCGGCAAGCCCAGGTTGCGGGCCAAAACATGGGCCGGGGTGTGGCCAATCCAGTCGGTAATGCTGAACGTTCCAAACTCTGAAAAATTGCCGTCATCGAACACCAGGATGAAGTGAGCCTCTTCCGGTCCCAGGCATTGCAAGGCATGTCCGTGCCCCTTAGGGAAGTACCAGACGTCGCCCGGCCCGAAGTCGGCCGATTCCGCCTGGCCGTTGGGAGCAATCACGGTGGCGCGAACATTTCCCTTGATAATGTAGGCCCATTCCGCCGCCACCGCGTGCCAGTGCAGTTCCCGCAATCCTCCCGGCTTCAGACGCATGGAGACCCCGGCGATGCTTTCCGAGATGGGGAACTCTTCGATATTGGCTTCCTTGGCGGAACCTGCGGGGCCGACCCAGCCCCTGGAACTCTCGATGTCGTATTTGAAATTCTCCAGGGGAGCATGCCTGGCGCCGCTCCGTGGAGCCGCTTGCGCGGGCTCAGGCGCCCCCAGGGAAACGGCGGCAATCCCGGCCGCGGCCAGCGACGCTCCGCCCAGCAGTTCACGCCTTGTCCAGCCTTGCCCGTTGTCCTTCTGTTGGCTCATCTCATCCTCCGGGAATTGCGACACTATGCTGCTTGCGTGTTTCAACCGCCGCCCTGCCTGAACCAGATTATTCCGCCGCGTAGAAAAATAATTTCATTCAGGTTAAGGAAAGCTTAAGCCGGAGGGCCGCATCATCAGAAGATGGCGCTGCCGCACAAACCGCAGGCCGCAGGATACGGTTCGAGCACTAATATTCTTCCGGCGCAACTTGACCCGCCAGCGGATTGAAGGTCCCGGCGGCGTCTTCGGCGCTATCGAAGACTTCCAACATTGTGAGCAGCCTGGTGATGCCGAGCACTTCCCGCAGACGCGGATTCAGGTTGGCCAGTTTGATCTCGGCTCCCATTTTGCGGGCGGAGGCATGCAGTCCGGCAAGCACGCCCAGGCCGGTGCTGTCTATATGACTCACTTTTCCCAGGTCGAGCACGATGTGGCTGCACTCGCCCAGTGCTTCCTTCACCACCTGCCGCAGCCTGGCCGACTCGTCGCCCAGCACGATTCTGCCGCTGCACACCAGAACACTGCCGCCGGCCACGTTGCGTGTGCTCATTTCAAGAGACATGTTGCCTTCCTGATTTCGCCGCAAACGATAACTCCAGGCCGGGCACGATGCAAGCAGGATCCGGAGGCCGGGGGCTTCTACCCTGGTTGCAAAGCCATCTGTTACAGGATATCGTTTGCCTCACTCGCGCCGGCAGCATCGCTACAGTGCCGTCGGACAGCCGCATCCCACAATCTGGGTCTGCGAATAGTCTTCAGAATCGAGCCAAAGCTGTCAGGAGAACGCGGATGAGTAAAGAAGCCTCGGTTCGCGGCAAGCGGCGGTGGGTCAGCCTCATCCCCTATGGCGTAACCGAGCAGCATCCCAACGCCTACAAGGATATCGCAGCTACTCTCTGGGAAAACCGCGACAACCTGGGCTACGCCTGGCGCATTTTGAACAACGGCTGCTGCGACGGCTGTTCCCTCGGCACCAAGGGCATGCGCGACTGGACCATGAAGGGTGTCCATCTTTGCGCCGTGCGCTTGCAATTGCTCCGCCTGAACACCATGCCCGCCATGGACTGGCGCTCACTGGAGGATGTAGAGAAACTGCGCGGCTCGTCGGAAAAGCAATTGCGCAAACTGGGCCGCCTGGCGGTTCCCATGATCCGCCGCCGCGGCGAAAAAGGGTTCCGCCGGATATCCTGGGACGAAGCTATCACCACGGTCGCCGAACAACTGCGCGGCATGGACCCGCACCGCATAGCCTGGTACATCACCTCGCGCGGGCTGACCAACGAGGCCTACTACGCCCACCAGAAAGTAGCGCGTTTTCTCGGCACCAACCACGTGGACACCAGCGCCCGCATCTGCCATGCCCCTAGCACCGCGGCGCTGAATGCCTCCGTCGGCTGCGCCGCCACCACCTGTTCCTACAGCGATTGGATCGGAAGCGACCTGATTGTTTTTGTGGGCAGCAACCCCGCCAACAACCAGCCCGTCACCACCAAGTACCTCTATTACGCCAAGCAGGCGGGCACCAGAATATTCATGGTCAACCCCTACCTGGAGCCCGGTCTGGAGCGTTACTGGGTGCCCTCCGTGGTGCGCAGCGCCCTGTTCGGCACGCGCCTGGTGGATGATTTTTTTCCCGTCCATGCCGGTGGAGACATTGCCTTTGTTTATGGCGTTCTGAAGTTCCTGGTCGAGAACGGCTGGGTGGACCGTGAATTCATCGCCACGCGCACCCTGGGCTGGGACCAGGTGGAAACCAAGGTGCGAAGCCTCTCCTGGGAAGAACTGGAGCGCGGCTCCGGCCTCGCGCGCGCTGATATGCTGCGTTTCGCGGAGGCGTTCGGCAAAGCGCGCAGCGCGGTGGTGGTGTGGAGCATGGGCATTACCCAGCACCGCTACGGCAGCGATAATGTGCGTGCCCTCGTTAACCTGCAACTGGCAAAGGGAAACGTGGGGCGCCCGCACACCGGCCTGATGCCTATCCGCGGCCACAGCGGGGTGCAGGGTGGCGCCGAAATGGGCGGCATGCCCGGCGCCTACGTCATGGGTTCGGCGGTCACGGAAGAGAACGCCCACCGGTTCGCTGAACCCAATATGTGGGGCTTCGAGCCGCCGGCTTGGAAAGGTCTTACCGCCGCCCAAATGGTGCATGCCGCCGGCCGGGGAGAAATTGATGCCCTCTGGCAGAGCGGAGGCAACTTCAAGCAAACCCTCCCCGAACCGGAACTCGTCCACCACGCCCTGGGCCGCATCAAGCTGCGCATCCATCAGGACATCGTGCCTAACCGCACCATGCTGGTGGACCCGGATGACACCGTCATCCTACTGCCCGCGCGCACCCGCTACGAGCAGCGCGGCGGCGGCACCGAGACCAGCACCGAGCGCCGCGTCATTTACAGCCCGGAAATTCCCGGCCCGCGCCCAGGCGAAGCCCGCGATGAGTGGGAAATCCCCGTGCTGGTGGCGCGCAAAATCGCCCCCGAGCGCGCCGCCAAGGCATTTGCCTGGAAGGACACCCAGGACATTCGCGAAGAAATTGACCGCGTGTGCCCCTCCTACAAGGGCATCGCCAACCTGCGCAAAAAGGGGGATAGCTTCCAGTACGGCGGACGGCGCTTGCTCACCGACCTCTTCCTCACCCCCGACGGCAAAGGCCACTTTAGCGCCGTGGACCTGCCCGAGGAGAAAGTGCCGCCAGGCCAGTTTCTGTTGTCCACCCGCCGCGGCAAGCAGTTCAACAGCATGGTGCTGGCGGATAAGGATCCACTCACCGGCGCCACCCGCGATCGAATTTTCATGTCTGCGGAAGATGCGCAGCGCCTCGGCTTGCACGACGGCGATGCCATAACCCTTCGCAACCATCTGGGGGAGTTGCGGGGCCGGGTCAAGATTGAGCGCATCAAGCCCGGCTCCCTGCAGGCGCATTGGCCGGAGGCCAACGTGCTGATTCCAGCTGGACGGCTCGACCCCAGCGGCGTCCCCGATTACAACGCCTGTGTCGAGGTGGCGGCCGGGGAAGACCTGCACGCTTTAGCCGCGGCGGCAGACCAGGATCGTACCGATGCCGTCGTGGCTGGGCCCCTTAGTCACAAGTAAATCTGCCGCCCTTAAGAAGGACGCCTTCCATGAACTCGAGCCGCCTCCCTAACCGCTGGGGCATTGCCATAGCCGCCGTCATCATGCAGATTTGCCTTGGCGCCGTTTATGGCTGGAGTGTTTTCAAGATTCCCCTCATGCGGGCGGAGCATTGGTCGGAAACCCAGGTGCAGCTCAATTTCACCCTGGCCATCTTCTTTCTTGGCGTGGGCACGATTATTGGCGGCTTGTGGCAGGACAAGGTCGGGCCGCGGAAAGTGGCCACCGTCGCCGGCCTGATTTATGGCGTCGGCTACATGCTGGCTAGCGTTTCGGCCACGCATCATTCCCTTTACAGCCTGTATATCGCTTATGGCGTGCTCACCGGCGTCGGCATGGGTATGGGGTACATCTGCCCGGTGGCCACGCTGGTCAAGTGGTTTCCGGAACGGCGCGGATTGATGACCGGAGTAGCGGTGTGCGGCTATGGCGCCGGCGCTCTCATCATGAGCCCGGTGGCAGCCCGCGAAATCCTGGCCTACGGCGTGCCCGCCACTTTCTGGAGCCTGGGCATGGTTTATCTGTTGCTTGTGGTGGCGGCGGCGCAGTTCTACGCAAATCCGCCACAGGGCTGGCGGCCGGCCGGCTGGGAACCGCGCTCCGCGGTCGCCAAGGCGGCCACAACTTACGATTACACCGTGCGCCAGGCCATGGCCACCTGGCAGTTCTGGCTGCTATGGGCCATGCTGTTCCTCAACGTATCTGCCGGCATCATGATCATCAGCCAGGCCTCTCCCATGGCGCAGCAACTGGTGGGCATGACCCCGGTGGCGGCCGCCGGCATGGTAGGCCTGATTTCCATTTTCAACGGCACCGGGCGCGTCTTCTGGGCCTGGGTGTCCGATCACCTGGGGCGGGCGCGCGTGTACTTCCTGTTGTACGCCCTCCAGGTCATCATCTTTTTCTCCTTGCCCAGAATCCACAACCTGACCTGGTTCAGCGCGGCTTTTGCTCTCATCGGCCTCTGCTACGGCGGCGGTTTCGGAACCATGCCCTCCTTCACCGCTGATTTCTTCGGCGCCAAATATATGGGTGGAATCTACGGAATCATCCTGCTGGCCTGGGGAGCGGCAGCGATTCCTTCTCCCATCATGATTGCGCGCCTGCATGAAGCAACGGGGCGCTTTGATACAGCCATATA
>DATJEH010000040.1:0-19434 GCA_035496875.1 Terriglobales bacterium
AATCCACTGGCGGGAGCTGGATCAGGGCTGGTCAGCACGTACTGCTTTGTAGTCGAACTGGTGGCCACAGTTGCAGCGTAGGAGTAAGTGACGCTGGAGCCGCTATCCACATACAGCTGATAGGACAGAATTGATTGCGGACTGCCGTTTACCGTGACAATGGCTCCCGTCTGGTCACCTGTCATGCCCGCCTGAGCGAATGTGACCTGATACTGGGTCTTGAAGGTGGCAGTGTAAGTGGTGGCAGTGGAGGGCGCCGTAACGCCATGGCTGATAGCGCCACCATCACTCCAACTGGTCCAGACATACTGCGTTCCCGCCCCTCCACTCTGCGGAGAAGAGGTGGCAATGGTGTGCGCCGATCCAGGAACCCAGTTAACGGTGATGGGCACGGCTTGCGGCGCGCCGCCGTCTATGCTGACCTGCAGGCCAGAAGGCGAGGTGGCAAGGGTCACGGCGACGGAGGGCGGAGCGGTAACGTTGATATGGGATTGAGACCCGGAAAGTGAATGAGCAGCATCACTTGCAGTGAGGGTTTGGTTAGAACCCACGGTATTCAGGGTTGCGCTGAAGGTATGGGAACCATTGTCGTGCCCTGCACCAGCACCGGTAAAAGTGTAGTCCGCAGGCAACCCCGCGGCGCTGTCTGAGCTGCTGAAGTGAACGGTGCCACCGTAACCGGCAGCAACATTGCCTTTGGAATCGAGAGCGGTCACGGTGAAGTTTCCAGGAGTGCCTGCCGTTATTGGCGAAGGGAAATTCGCAACAAGCAGGCTGGCGGCCGTACCCGATACTGCCAATGTGCCGTTGCTGTTCTTTATGTTTCCGACGCAATTTCCCGAGGTGCCGGTAGCGCGGACCGTGAAAACGTATGAGTTCGGCGTGGTCCCAGCCGGGGGCGTAAGTGTCAGGGTTGAGGACAGAGTGTCGCCTGGTGAAGTCCCGGTTCCAGAACTCGGCGAGAACTGGACGGTGGTTCCTGAAGGGAGCCCGGAAGTGACGCTTAGGCTGACGGTGCAGGTTCCATTGCCATTGAAACTGACGGAGACGGGGAAAGCAGCAGAATTGCCGGCAACAACACCGGCCGGAGACTGCGGGCCAACACTGGGAGTGCCGAAACTGGTCGAGTCCGTGAAGGTAGTTTGCGCCTGCGCCTGGGTTCCCGCAGCCGTGAGGTAGAAACGTACATTCAAGTCATGGGAGTCGGGCGAGAACTGGCTGTTGGAGATGTTGCCGTTCTGGTCGGCAATGGCGGTCATGGGCGGGTGGGTATCGATGTTCGGTGACTCAGCCAATGTCAGGGTCACGGTCTCTCCCGGCTGCCACCCCGAGCCGGCGATGTTCACGGTGGTCCCGGGAGCGTAGTCGCTCTGGTCAGTTTTCACCGTGGCGAAGCCGTACAGTTCGCCGCTGGCCAGGACGCCGCCGCTGTTCTGCCCGCCTGCCACCAGCAGGAGGCCGTCCGCCGTGGAAAGCGGCGCGCCGGTCCCGCCGGAACGCGCGCTGGCCATGGCCCCGGTCCCCTGCACCGCGTTGTTCCAGGGTACAAACAGTTCTGCCGAGGCCAGTTCGCTTCCCGCCGAAGTCCCCCCCGCGACCAGCACGCTGCTGTTGTAAGGAAGCAGGAAGGCCAGGTGGCCGGAGCGCGGGGTCGCCAGCGAAGCTGGGCTCAGAGAAATACCGCCTGCCGTTGGATCGTAAATTTCAATCGAAGACAGGTCATTGCTTCCGTTGTTGCCCCCGATAAGCGCCACGGTGCCGTCCAGCAAGGTGGTGGCGGAAAGCCGGGCACGGGGTGCGGACATCGGTGGGCCAGCGCTTACCGAACCGGCATCGGGATCATAAATCTCAGTCGAGGAGAGTGCGATGGCATTGCCTGAAGCGTCCACGCCCGTGCCCCCGGCAATCAGCACGCGTCCGTCGTTGAGCACCGCGTCTGCGTGCTCCTGCCGTGCGCGGGTCAGCGTCCCAACGGATGTAAAGCTGTCGTTGGTTTCGTCAAATATCTCCAGGGCACTGAGGGGACCGCCGGAATTGGTGCCGCCCGCCAGCAGCACATCGCCGTTCAACAATTGAGACGCGGTATGGCCGGCCCGCGCCTCGATCATGGTTGCGGACAGCATCTGCCAGCTGTTGGCTTGCGGATCATAGGTTTCCGCCGAATTTGTGATCCCGCCTCCGCTGGTGCGTCCCCCGCTTACCAGTACCCGCCCATCGGGCAGCACAAGTGCGGCATGACCGCTGCGCGCCGCATTCATGGAGGGCGCAGATGAAAAAGTACCATCGCTATTGAAAAAGTCTGCGCTTGCCAGCGGGACTCCGTTGGCGTCCGAACCGCCGGTTATGAGAATGCGGCCATCAGGCAGGGCGACCGCCGCAGCGCCTGACCGTCCTGTCTGCAGATTTCCCGCCGCCTGCCAGGTACCGGTGCTTACCTGCGGCAGCGAAGCCTTCAAAACCAACGCAGCGCTGAGCAAAGCAACAAGAACTGCACCCGACCGAAGCCTCGCCAACATACCGACACCTCCGACCGCAGGATGGGAGCGCGGAACCTATCGGCAACGCGTTAGCGGAGGGATTGCCTGTCCGTGACGGCCGGAGTGGAGCAGCTTACGCAACAGCCGTGTAGCAGCAGGCTGCGAGGGAACAAAGTACTCGCCGCTGGCCCATGCGAAACAATCCGGTTCCCTGAAATGCCTTGCCAGGAGCCGAATCCAAGCCAATCCTGCCTTGCGGCCGCAGTATCGTAAATGGCACACAGGTGGCTGAAAACAGTTGCAGCCCCATATCATACATTGTCTACTTTTTGTGACATATTGTTGTTCCCTGTGCTCTCATCGCGGAACAGCTGCTTTTCAGCGACTGGCGCCGAGATTTAGGTGCACGCGTTATTTCATTCTTGGAGGTGACGGCCGGCCGACAGTCCGGTAACGCGGAGGAAGTCACTTTCGTAACCTTCCGCTCCTCACGCCCGTGGGCTAGCGTAGATGTGAGTCCTGCCCACATGCCGTTGTCTTGGCAAGCTCATCGCTACCAACGAGGATTACTTGCGTGATCTGCCGCTTTGTTGACCAAAGGGGGGATTTCTTCGCGGTGTTGGAGGAGAAACTAGGCGAGGAGTTCTCCCTCACTCCGGCCGCGGAGGATGACTACGATTCCCTGGGGGCCAGCGAGGTGCTCATATGCAGCCTGCCCGCCAGCGAGGATTCACGCTTTCCTGCGAACCTCAAAATTCTGCAGAGGCTAGTTCGCAACCCTGCCGGAATTCCGGTGGTGGCCTTTCTATCCACCGACGAGCGCGAAGTGATGCGGGAAGCGGTTTCAGCCGGCGCCTTCGATCATTTTGTAGAAAGCGGATCCATGGAAGAATTGCGCCTGGTGCTCCGGCGCGCCGCGCGTTTCCAGGAATTACGCCTCGAGTTGCAGCGCCTTCAGGCCGGCAGCTTTAAGGAAAACGAATTTTCCTCCATGGTCGGCACCGATGAGACCATGCGTCCGGTATTCTCCCTGGCTTCCAAGGTCGCCTCCACGGATGCCAACGTGCTGATCACCGGGGAGAGCGGCACCGGCAAGGAATTGCTGGCACGCTCCATTCACTCGGCCAGCCCGCGGGCGAACGAACCCTTTGTTGCGGTGGCATGCTCCTCCCTGCCGGAGACGCTGATTGAGGCGGAGTTGTTCGGCCACGAAAGGGGCGCGTTCACTGGCGCCAGCGCGGCACGCCTGGGCCGCTTCGAAGCGGCAGGGCAAGGCACCATATTCCTCGACGAAGTCGGCGATCTGGCTCCCGCCCTGCAGGTGAAACTGCTGCGCGTGTTGCAGGAGCGGACCCTGGAACGGCTGGGCAGCAATCAAAGCCGTCCCATGGAGGCACGTGTCATCTGCGCCACTCACCGCAACCTGCAGCAATTGGCTAAGGACGGTACCTTCCGCCTGGACCTTTATTATCGCGTAAACACGGTGGAGATCGTGCTTCCTCCCTTACGCGAGCGCCGCGATGACATCGCAGTGCTGGCGCATAGTTTTCTGCAGGGCTTCAACCAGCGCCATCACCGCACGGTGCAGCGCATTTCCGCCGCCGCCCTATGTGCCCTGGAGGAGTACGCCTGGCCCGGTAACGTGCGTGAACTGCAGAATGTGATTGAGCGCGCCATCGTAATTTGCGAGGGTTCAGAAATCGCCATCGAGCATCTTCCTTCACAATTTGCCGCCTGGCCGGAGGCTGAGGCGGGCAGTTCGTTCGACGAGGAAGTGCGCAATTTCAAGCGCCGGCTCGTCCTACGTACTCTGGCTGAGTGCGGCAACAACAAGGTTCAAGCGGCGCGTTTCCTCAAGATCGCCCGTTCTTCCATTCACCGCCTCATAGAAGAACTGGATATTCCTCCCACCGTGCACTGAAAATCCCTGTTCTGCCTGTGGGAGATGTACTTCCGTCACTTGGAGCCACATCCCATCCCACATAGCATGGTGAAGGCGCCTCTCGCCACTTGTTATGCCTGTCGCAACGGTTGGAATTCTGGCTTCTGAAAGCGAGCAACTGGACTTGCTGCAAACCGTGGTAGATGCTGCCGCGGCGGGCCGCACCGTGCTCAAGGATGCGCTGCCTGACCTGGAGTCGTTCACGCTCAAGGTCCGAGAACTCAAACCCCAGGTGCTGCTGGTTGATATTCCGGCGCGCAATCCCGCACCGGCGCTGGGCGCTATCGAGCGGCTTCATCTCGAGTTCCCGCAGTTGGCTATTTTCGCCTGCGGCGACATGATGAAGCGCCAGGTCATTGTGGACGCCATGCGTTCCGGAGCTTGCGAATTTCTCGACCGTCCACCCAGCACCCACAGCCTGGTGGAGGCGTTTTCGAGATTGCAGGCCAATCGCCGCAAACCAACCGATGATCCCAATCGTGGCCGCGTTATTGCCGTGCTTAATGCCAAGGGTGGCTGCGGAGCTACCACCGTCGCGGTCAATCTGGCGGTGGCCCTGAACGAAAGTCATGGCAATAGCCTGCTGATGGACCTGGCCCCCATCGGCCATGCCGCCCTGCACCTGAACGCGAAACCTAATTTTGGCGTCCTGGATGCGTTTCAAAACTGTCACCGCCTGGACAGTTCTCTGCTCGACGGCTTTGTTACCCGCTGTGACAGCGGCGTTCATTTGCTGGCGGCTCCCCAAGTTCCTACTCCGCTCAAACCGGCGGAAGACGAAGTCAACCGGCTTTTGGACCTGGTAGTGAATCACTACAAGTACGTGCTGGTGGACCTGTCCTCCCGCCTTGACCCACTGGTCCGGATGGTGTGCGCCTTATCGGATACGATCCTCCTGATCGCAGAAACCGACATGATTGCGCTGCTATGGAACGCCGCCCGGGTGCAGAGCTATCTGGGGGAGGCCTCCTCGCGCGACAAGGTGCGGCTAGTGCTCAACCGTTTTCGAAAAACCCCCGAATTCAGCGATGCCGACGCCGAGGCCGCCGCTGACGCCCGCATTCTGTGGAAGATCCCCAGCCAGTATTTCGTGGTGGGCAGCGCCATTGACCGGGGAACACCCGTCGCTTTGCAGAAGAACACCGACGTAGCCCGCTCGTTCCGCGGCCTGGCGGCACTGCTGGCGCAGGACCAGAGCCGGCCCGCGCGACGGCTTTTGAATAGCGAGTACGCCAGCCGCATTCGCGCCTTCTCCACCTAAACCCGCGCCTTCCCTCATATAATGCTGCTGTCGCAGATTGGCAGCAGGACGCTCGTCTCTGGTAGGCGGCTTTGTGCCGTGCGTTTCTGCTCGCATCTAATAGGCCGCATGCGCTCGAACGTGACAGCAGTGATGGCGGAGTCGATTGGCTTGGCGGAGTGCCTTGACCGCCTGGCCGCGCGCAGACACGCGGACCGCCCTGTCTCCAGCTATCGCCTGCAGTTTAACCGCGAGTTTCGCTTCGTGGATGCTCGCGCCCTGGTGCCTTATTTGCGCGCGCTCGGCATCACTCACTGTTACGCTTCCCCGTTGCTGAAAGCCCGCACCGGCAGCGCTCATGGCTATGACATCACCGATCACAACAGTTTGAACCCGGAGATCGGCAGCGAAGAAGAATTTAAGGCGCTGGTTTCTGAACTCCATACCAACGGCATGGCCCTGCTGCTGGACACTGTTCCCAATCACATGGGCGTGGGACACGGAGACAATCCCTGGTGGCAGGATGTGCTGCAGAACGGGCGCAGCTCTGCTTACGCCGATTTCTTCGACATTGACTGGGAGCCGCTCAAGCCTGAGCTTCGCGACCGGGTACTCTTTCCCGTGCTGGGCGGAGCTTACGGCGATGAACTGGAGCGCGGGCATTTGCGTTTGAAATTTGATGGCGGCTTTTTCGTGCACTATTTCGACAAGCACATGCCCGTGGACCCGCAGACTGTTCCCCTGATTTTTGAGCCCCTGGGGGACTTGCGCTTCCAGTCGGTCGAAATTCCGGAGACCGAGCGCGCAGAACTCGAAAACATTCTTTTTGAGCTGCGCCAACTGCCGCCCAGCAATGTCACCGCCACGCAGCTGGTGAACCGCCGGCGCACCGATGCGCCGGTTCTGCTGGAGCGGCTGCGGCGGCTGGCGGAATCTTCCCCGCCCGTTGGTTCGCTGATTGAAGCCGCCTTGTCTGCCCTGAACGGCGAACCCGCCCTGCCCCGCAGCTTCGACTCTCTGCACCGCCTGCTGGACGCTCAGCCCTATCGTTTGGCTCACTGGCTGGTCTCGGGTGAAGAAATCAACTACCGCCGCTTTTTCGATGTCAACGACCTGGTAGGCCTGCGGATGGAAAACCCGAAGGTGTTCGCCGCCACCCACCAGCTCCTGCGCCGCCTGCTGGCCGACGGCAGTGTTGCCGGTTTGCGCATTGACCATCCCGATGGCCTGCTCAACCCTCCTCAATATTTCACTCGCCTGCAGATGCTCTATGCCGCCAGCCAATGCTGCGGGCCGGAGCCTCGCGGCGCCGTGGCCGAGAACGGGATCGAGGAGGAAGTACAAACCATTTTCGGACAGCATGAGTGGATGTTGCGGCACGCGCCGCTCTACGTGGTCTTAGAGAAGATACTTGAGCCCGGTGAGCACCTGCCAGCTTGGCCGGTTGAGGGCACCGTCGGCTATGGCTTCGCCAACCTGGTAAATGGAATTTTTATTGATTCCCGCAACCGCCGCTCTTTTACCCGCATTTACGAGCGCTTCCTGGGCGGCGTGGTGGATGTCGACACCGTTATTTACGAAGCCAAGGACCAGACCATGAATACAGCGCTTGCCAGCGAGGTTGCGGTGCTGACCAACTTGCTGGACGAGATCTCCAGCGCCGACCGCCATGCGCGCGACTTCACCGTGAAATCGCTGGCCACGGTCATTCGCGAAACCATCGCCTGCTATCCGGTTTATCGCACCTATATTGACGAGCGCGGCAACGTCAGCGAGCTGGACCGCGCCTACATTGATACCGCCATTGCCCGCGCTAAGCGCCGCAATGAGGCCATGCCCGCTTCGGTGTTCGACTTCCTGCGCAACATTCTCCTGCTGCAGGGCAGCGCGCCGGACGACAACGGCGAACAGTACCGCAAGTGGCTTTATTTCGTTTTGAAGTTCCAACAGCTCAGCGGTCCGGTGATGGCGAAAGGCCTGGAAGATACGGCCTGTTACGTTTACAACCGCCTGGCCTCGGTCAACGAAGTCGGGGGCTCGCCCCGGGAATTCGGGTTTCCCATCGAAGAGCTCCATCGTGGCAACCTGGAAAGGGCGGAGAGGTGGCCTCACTCCATGCTCCTGACTTCCAGCCACGATACCAAGCGCAGCGAGGATGTGCGCTCCCGCCTGAATGTGCTCTCGGAAATGCCCCGCGATTGGTCGGCGGCGGTGATGCGCTGGCGCCGCATCAACCAGTCCCAAAAAATCGGTATCAGCGATGGCCGCACCGTTCCCGATAATAACGAGGAGTATCTGCTTTACCAGACCTTAGTCGGGGCTTGGCCATTCGCTCAGGACGACGAATTCATCCGGCGCATGCAGCTCTATATGGATAAAGCTGTGCGCGAAGCCAAGGTCAACCTCAGCTGGGTTAATGACAATCCCGAGTACGTGGGCGCTCTCCACGAATTCATTGCCCGCATCCTCAACCCCAGTTCTGCCGGAAAACGCAATCCCTTTCCCGCGCGACTGGAGGAGTTCGTGCGGCCCGTGGCCTACTTTGGCGCCATAAATTCCCTGGCTCAGGTCTTATTGAAGATTGCCTCCCCCGGTGTGCCCGATTTCTATCAGGGAAATGAATTATTGGAATTCCGGCTGGTCGACCCCGACAACCGCCATCGCGTGGATTTCGATGCGCGCCAGCGTCTGCTTGAAGAGTTGCTGCATCACTCCTCGGAGGGCCGCCTGCTCGAACTCTGCTCTGACCTGCTGGCCAATTACCAGGATGGCCGGATCAAGATGTGGGTTACCATGCGGGCGCTGAACTTTCGTCGTGAGCATCCCGAACTGTTTCGCGCCGGCTCCTACATTCCGCTGGCTGCGGGCAATGAAAAACAGGAGCACCTGGTAGCGTTCGCCCGCTTTTATGAGGACCGCCTGGCCGTGGTGGCCGCCCCGCGTTTCACCTACACCCTCATGCGCGGCCGCGTGCAGCCGCCGATTGGCGAGGCCTGGGGCAACGTCGAACTTCAATTGCCCCCTGAGGCCATGGGCGCGCGCCTGCTCAATATCTTCACCGGTGAGGTTCACCCGGCGAACGGGCGCGCTTTGCCCTGCCGGGAAGTGTTCGCGCACTTCCCTGTCGCCTTGCTCGCCGGATATTAATTGGATGTGGAAGGATCTCGCCGAATTCTATGCGGAAAACTGCTCCTGCTTGATTTCACCCGGGGGAGGGGGCACGCGGTCAGTTACCTCCGCCAGCGTGGCGAGTGCATCGGCCAGGTTTGTGCTCAGCGAGCCAGGCTGGTAGCGCCACGTCCAGTTCCCCTGGCTCTGGCTGGGAGTATTCATACGCGCCTCGTTGCCCAGGCCGAGCACATCCTGCAACGGCACCACACACAGATCAGCCACGGACGACTGGGCCGCGCGCACAAAGGCCCAATGTACCCCGCGCTCGTCCAGCGGACCAAGATAGGCCTGGGCCTGGGCGCGCTCGAAATCGTTGGCTCCTGACCTCCACCAGCCCACGGTAGTGTCGTTATCGTGCGTGCCCGTGTACACCACGGTGTTCTTTTCGAAACGATGGGGAAGATAGATATGCGCCCCCGGATTGCCGAATCCGAACTGCAGCACCCGCATGCCCGGAATCTGCAGGCGCTCGCGTAACGCGTGCACTGCGGAAGTTATCATGCCCAGGTCTTCGGCGATGAACGGCAGGGTTCCGAGCACCTGACGAACGCGGTGAAAAAGGTCGTCCTTGGGTCCATCCACCCAGCGGCCGTGCACAGCGGTGGGCTCATGCGCGGGAATTTCCCAGCATTGTTCGAAGCCGCGAAAATGATCAATGCGCAACAAATCGCACATGTGTATGGCCCAGCCCAGGCGCTGCAGCCACCAGTCGTATCCGCGAGCCTTGAGCACGTCCCAGCGGTAAAGGGGATTTCCCCAGCGCTGTCCGGTTTCGCTGAAAGCGTCCGGCGGCACCCCCGAGACCACCTCCGGTTCCAGCTCCTGGTTGAGCCGGAAAATTTCCGGATGTGCCCACACGTCGGCGCTGTCGTAATTCACAAAAATGGCGATGTCCCCGATGATGCGAATGGAGCGGGCGGCGCAGTACTGGCGCAGGGCGCTCCACTGTTCAAAGAAGAAGAACTGCAGGACACGGCCGATTTGCAATTCCTGGGTCAGTTCGCCGCGGGCATGGTCCAGCGCTGCTGGGTTGCGGTGCGCCAGCTCCCGCGGCCACTCATTCCAGGCCTTCTGGTAGCGCTGCCGCAAAGCCTCGAAAAGAACCCAGCCTTCCACCCACCATGAATGCTGGGTGCAGAACTGGTCGAAGCGGGCGCGGGCCGTGGCTCCCGCGTGCCCCAGAAAGTTCTGCGCCGCCTCGATCAGAAGGGGCATTTTCACGCCGGCAACTTCCTCGTAATTCACCCGGCCCACCTGTCCGGGCAGGCCCGCCAGGCGGCTGCGCTCGATCCAGCCGCGCTCCGACAGACGCTGCAGGCTGATCTGCAGCGGGCTTCCGGCAAATGCCGACAGGGAGGAGTAGGGAGAATTGCCATAGCCAACCGGCGCCAGCGGCAGCACCTGCCACAGGCTTTGCCGCCCGGCCGCCAGAAAATCAATGAACTCGTAGGCTGCCGGACCGAAGTCGCCGATCCCACCCAGCGACGGCAGTGAGGTGGGATGCAGCAGGATCCCGGTAGCTCTTTGAAAGGGCATGATGGGTGTTCAGGGAGCCAGGTTGTTGAACTGCCGGGTGGCCTCAGTACCGCCGCTTAACTCGCCTCGTTGTGAGGAGTGGTCAGCTGCTTTAGCACCTGCTGGTTGATCTGAATCTTGCCGCTCTTTTCCATCTGTTCCCGGAGATTGGCGATGAACAGCTGCAGCATCTGATCGCGCTTTTGTTGCAGCACCTGCTCCCGGACCTGATCCTTCTGCTTCTGGAAATCCGCCGGCGAGGGCGTTGAACGGTCCACCAGGGAAAGCACGGCCCCGCTGCTGCCGCTGTCAATAGGGCCGCTGATCTCGCCCGGCTTCATGGTGAAGGCCACGCTCGCCGGTCCGGACATGGCGCCCACGTCCGGTACTTGTTCCTTGCGCGTAACCAGGTCGCTTGTCTTCAGGGTTGCGCCCTGTTCCTTGGCCGCCTTCTTCAGGTCGTGCAGGGCCCGGGCGCGATCGGAGAGCTCCTGCGTCTTCTGCGCCAGCATGGCAGTTGCCTGCTGGTTGACGAACTCGGATTCCACCCGCGAACGGATCTGCTCGAAGCTCGGCGTCTGCGGCGGCTTCACCGCCGTCACCTGGTAGACCACGTAGCCTTGTTTAAGGTTGGTCATGTCCGGCGGCGCATTCTGCGCGGCGCTGAAGATGGCGTCCATGAATTCCGGGGACTGCCCCAGTCCTGGCAGTGAATCGTTGCGGCTGATGAAGCCGGTGCTGGTGACTTGCAGTTTGTTCTGCGCCGCCGCCTTGTCCATGCCCATGCTGCGCGCGGCGGCTTGCACGCTTTCCGACAGGTTCTGCGCCATCTGCGACGCCTTATCCTGCGCGATTACAGGTTGGACCTGCGCTTGCACTTCGCTTAGCGGCTTTACATGCGCGTCCTGCTTGTCGTCCACGTGGATGATGTGGAAGCCGTAGCTGGTCTGCACTATCCCGCTGGTGGAGCCTTTGGGCAGGGAGAAGGCCACTTTTTCAAATTCCGGCACCGTCTGCCCGCGCTGAATCGAGCCTAGCGAGCCGCCGTTCTTGGCGCTGGCTGTGTCCTGGGAATCCTTCTCTGCCAACTTGGCGAAGTCTGCCCCGGCATGCAACTGCTTCAGAATGTCCTCCGCCTTTTGCCGGGCGGCTTCGACTGCCTTGGGGTCCACCTTGCCATCCGGACCCGGAGGCGGCGTCTTGATCAGAATGTGCCGCACTTCCACCTGCTCCGGCACCCGGTACTCGTCCATGTGCTCGTTGTAGTAGCGCTGCAGGTCACCAGGGGTAACCTGGACCTGGCCGGCCAGCTTGCTGGTATCAATCAGGATGTAGCTGACCTTGCGCTGCTCAGGAATGGAATTAACATAGGTCTGCTTGTTCTTCTCGTAGAAGGACTTCAGTTCCGCATCGCTGGGATGGATTTCCTTCTTCAGCTGATCGGCGGTAAGCACCGCATACTCGAACTTTACCTTGGTATCGTCCTTCGCGAACTGCTGCTCCAGCTCCGCGTTGGAAACCGTAACCGCTCCGGTAACCATGTCCATCAGCTTGCGGCGCAGCAAGTCGTCCTTCATGGCCTGCTCGAACTGCGGCACACTCATGTTGAACTGGGAGACAAAGTCGTCATAGCCCTGCTCGCCGATGAAGGTTCCGTTTGGAAACAACTCGGGGCTCAAGGAGCCGTGCTGCAGTTCATCCTGCAGTTCGGCATCGCTCACGGTCAACCCCAGGCGCTCAGCCTGCACCACCATGGCATGCTGGGTAATCAGGTTGTCGGCGGCGCGCTGATAGAGAAAAGGCATCAGGGCCTGCGGCAGGCCGCGGGGAAACTGCTGGCGGCCCATGCTGCGCGCCTGCTGCTGCACTTCCGTGACGCTGATCTCCTGGCTGCCAACTTTGGCCACCACGTTTTGGCCCAGATTGCCCTGGAAACCAAAAGCGTCTCCCAGAATGCCGCCGGGGACGAGCACGATGACCATGGCGGCGCAGATCACGACCAGAAGTCCGCCCAACACAATTTTTTTGATGGGGCCGGGGGTTTGCAAAAATCGAATCATTTTGTTCTTTCAACTGCTCCGGAAATAGTTACAGGCAAATTTCATTATAAACGAGCTTTCTCTCGCCCACTCCTGCCCCGCGCCCGCCCGGGAGTCCACCCGCATTTCGCTCCAAAGTTTGACAGTAAGGCTCATAATAAATGGTCCGTCAGTATTTTCTTTCGGAGGCTGCCAGTGAGGAAAGCTGTTTCCGTCCGCTTACTACTGATTTCGTTCTCTTTCAGCTTGTTGCTTTCCACCGCCGCTGCCGCCCAGCATCCGGCCACCCTCCCCCTCAGTGAAGGCTGGGCCATCCAATCATCTTCCCAGGTCACTGATACCGGCCAGACGCTTTCCCTCCCCGGACACGCCACTGCAGGCTGGTACAGCGCGGCCATGCCCAGCACCGTCCTCGCTACCCTGGTGAGGAATGGCGTTTACCCCAATCCCGATTTCGGCACCAACCTGCGCCAGATTCCCGGCACCACCTATCCCATCGGACAAAACTTTTCCAACATTCCCATGCCCCCGGGCAGTCCCTTTGCCGTTCCCTGGTGGTATCGGACCGAGTTTGAGGTTCCTGCCGGCTACAAAGGCCGGCAGGTTTGGCTGAACTTCGAAGGCATCAATTACCGCGCCAATATCTGGCTGAACGGCAAGCAAATCGCCAGCGACAAGGATGTTGCTGGCATGTGGCGCACCTTCGAGTTCAACGTTACTGATTCCATCCGGCCGGGCGAAAAGAATGCGCTGGCGGTGGAAATTTCCGCGCCCCTGGCCACGGATCTGGCCATCACTTTCGTAGACTGGAACCCCATGCCGCCGGACAAGGACATGGGCTTGTGGCGGGGCGTTTACCTGTCCGCCAGCGGCCCGGTTGAGGTTCGCCATCCCCACGTCATTACCGACGTGGATATCCCTTCGTTGGCCAATGCCCACCTGACCGTGACCGCCGAGTTGCACAATGCCACCAGCCAGGCGGTTAAAGGGACGCTCAAAGGCACGGTTGGAACTGTCCAGTTTGAGCAAACGGTCGAGCTTGCAGCCAGCGAAACCAAGCAGGTGGAATATACGCCCCAGCAATTTTCGCAGCTGAACATCTCCCACCCCAGGCTGTGGTGGCCGTGGCAAATGGGAGCGCAGGATCTGTATGCTCTGCACCTGGAATTCGATACCGATGGCGGCGTCTCCGACCAGCAGGACACCAAGTTCGGCATCCGCCAGGTTACTTCGGAGATGAACCCCAACGGCTACCGGGTGTTCAGCATCAATGGCAAGCGCATCGTGATTCGCGGCGGCGGCTGGTCGCCCGACATGATGCTGCGCCAGAACCCGCAGCGCTTGGAAGACGAGCTCCGCCTCACCAAGGACATGGGCCTGAACACCATCCGCCTGGAGGGCAAGCTCGAGACCGACCACTTCTTCGACCTGGCTGACCGCTACGGCATCCTCATTATGGCGGGCTGGTGCTGCTGCGACGCCTGGGAGAAGTGGCCGCACTGGCCGCCGCAGAATTTCGATATTTCGCAACAGTCGCTGCGCGACCAGATTCGCCGCCTGCGCAACCACCCCAGCCTTTTTGTCTGGCTGGACGGCAGCGACAACCCGCCGCCCCCGGACGTGGAGCAGAATTACCTCAACGTGCTCAAAGCCTGCCGCTGGCAGAACCCGGTAGTCTCTTCCGCCACCGCCAAACCCACCTCGGTCACCGGCAATAGTGGTGTGAAGATGACCGGACCCTATGAGTACGTCGCTCCTTCCTATTGGGAGACGGATAAGACCCGCGGCGGTGCTTACGGCTTCAACACTGAAACCAGCCCCGGCCCGGCCATCCCGGTGCAGGAGAGCCTGGAGAAATTCATCCCCAAAGACAAGCTATGGCCGATCAGCGAGGACTGGGGCTACCACGCCGGCGGCGGCGCCTTCAAGGACGTCCATGTGTTTACCGAGGCCCTGAATGCCCGTTACGGCACCGCGACCGACCTGCAGGACTACGACAAGAAAGCGCAGTTGATGGGCTACGAGGGCATTCGCGCCATGTTCGAGGCCTATAGCCGCGACAAGTACAACTCCACCGGCGTCATTCAGTGGATGCTGAACAATGCCTGGCCCTCCGTCATCTGGCACCTGTTTGACTATTACCTGCAGCCGGGAGGCGGCTACTTCGGCGCCAAAAAGGCTACGGAGTTGCTGCACGCGCAGTACGACTACGACGACCACTCCATTACGCTGGTCAGCAGCCAGTACACACCCGCGAACGGCCTGAAGGTCGCAGCCACGGTTTACAACCTGGACATGGCACAGAAATTCTCCAAGCAGGTCACCCTGAACGCGGCCCCGGACAGTAGCCAGAAGCTGTTCGCCCTGCCCAATATTGACGGCCTGACGCCCACCTATTTCCTGCGCCTGACGGTGGACGATGCCACGGGCAAGCGCCTCAGCACCAACACTTACTGGCTCTCCACCAAACCGGAAAAGCTGGATTGGGAGAAGTCCACCTGGTATTACACGCCCACCGCCCAGTTCGCCGACTACACGGCGCTTAAGCAACTACCTTCGGTGAATTTGCGGCTGGCCAGCCGCACCGGTCACGAAGGCGGCAACGAGGTTACGCACGTCACGCTTTCGAACCCCAGCAAGTCGCTCGCCTTCTTTATTCGCCTGAAGCTGGCAAAGGGAAAGGCAGGCAATGAGGTCCTGCCCGTGATTTACCAGGACAATTACTTCTCACTGCTGCCGGGTGAAAAGCGGGACGTAACCATTAGCTACCGCAGCAGCGACCTGGGTGGCGCCAGGCCGGCAGTGGAGGTCAGCGGCTGGAACGTGGCATCCGCCACTGCACAATAAATCTTTCACCACAGAGGACACAGAGCAAAAAACTAGACAAAAAAAGTCTTGAAAAATAAACCGCGCAGGCTTCGCAAAGGTTTAGGAGCGACAATAAAAGTTGCCAACGATTCTCATATCCTTGGCGAACCTTCGTGCCCTTTGTGGTGAATTTCTTGATCTGGTTTTTTTCTGTGCCCTCTGTGGTTAATTCTCGTTTTCCGCGGGAATATCGAAGTCCACCAGCTCGCCCTTGAACCCCTTGGTCTTCCACGCCCCGTAAGCAATGCCCGCGCCCATCCAGATGCTACCCGCGATCTTTGCGGGCGTGCTCAGGTTAAGCCACAACAGCAGGCAGACGAAGAATCCAATCGCCGGCGGAATCAGGTTGGTCAGCTTCTTCTCCGGGTTGCGCAGGTAATAGCGCACGAAGGCGGCGGCATTCACCCCCATGAAAGCGATGAGCGCGCCGAAGTTCAGCATCTCCGCTCCCAGTCCGTAACCGGTGTTCTGGCTCCCTGCCATCACTGGCAGCAGAAAGGCGCCGGCCAGCGCCAGTCCGCCCACAAACAGCACGTTGTTGCGTGGAATGTGCCGCCTGGGATCAATCGCGCCAAAAAATGATTTGGGAAGCGCATTGCTGCGTCCCATGCCGTAGAGCAGGCGGGCCGCGCCCAGCTGCGCTCCCATGCCCGAACCGAAATTGGCCACCAGCAGGGTGACGCCCACAATCGCCAGCAGCGGCTTCCAGGCCACTCCCGCGACATAAACATAGGCCGTGTCCACGTTGGGGTAGGGCCGCGAAATCGGCCACAACAGCTGTGCCACATAAACTTCAGCCGCGGACAGCAGCCCGATGACCACGCAGGTCAGTACCGTGGCCAGAAGAATGTTGCGCCTGGGATTTTCCGCCTCCTCCGACAGGGTCGAGATGCCGTCGAATCCGATGTAGGTCAGCACCGCGATGGATGTTCCTCCGAGCACCGCCTTAGTGTTCCAGGTGGCCGGATTGTAGAACGGACTGGTGAAGAACCCGGCGCCGTGGGGCGCGCCAAAAATGTAGCGCGCGGCGGCCACAAAGATCATCGCAATCACTATGCCCATGCCCAGCGCCAGCCCGGCGTTCACCCGGGCAGAGGTCTTAATCCCGCGCATGTTGATAAAAGTGAACAGCAGCGCGAAGAAAACCGCCCAGATCCAGTAGGACACTCCGGGCGCGAAAGTGACCGCCTGCTGGCTGCACCAGATGACGCAAATCATGGGATTGAGCATGTAATCCATCACCATGCTCCATCCCGTCACGTAGCCCAGCCCGGCGTTGATCTCCTGCCCCACGTAGGTGAAGGCTGAGCCGGCGCTGGGATAGGCGCGCGCCATCCGGCCATAGCTGATGGCGGTGAACAGCATGGCCACCATGGCAATCAGAATGGTGGTAACCACGTGGCCGCGGGCGCGCGTGCTCAGCACGCCGTAAACCGACATGGGCGCCACCGGCTGAATGACGATTACGCCGTAAAGAATCAGGTCCCAGAGAGTGAGCGCCCGGCGCAGCTTGGGGCCGCTGCTTTGCGCCCCGGTGGTGGTCGGTGAAGTTGACATGTGCCTCGATCCCGGCGTGCTGCCCGTTTCTAGCACTTAAGGAAACCAAACGCAAGCATTCGAAACACCTCGCGCTTTACAGCCGGCGCCCTCCGGCGGTAACATCCCGCCGCAAGCCTTATTCCCATTTTCCGCGTCCCGGGGAGGGCCATGACCCAGCTTTTCGCGCACAAGTTCCTGCCAGTTTACCTGTTTGTTTTGCTTATTTCCTCTTTCGTGTTCGGCCAGGCCGCGGGCCAGACGGTGCAGGAAAAGCTGGGATACCCGCCCAGCGCCCGGCTGCTGGTTATCCATGCCGACGATTTTGGCGGCTCCCACTCCATCAACCACGCCATTATCAATGCCCTGCAGCACGGCTGGGTTACCTCCGCCAGCATTCTGGTGCCCGCGCCCTGGTTTCCGGAAGCGGCGCAATGGGCCAAGGCGCATCCTGACGCCGACCTCGGCATTCACCTCGACCTCAACAGCGAGTGGACCACCTACCGCTGGGGCCCCGTCAGCGCCAAAGACCAGGTGCCCAGCCTGCTCGATTCCGAAGGCTACTTCCCCCTGGTGGAAGACGAGGTAGCGCAGCACGCCAAGATCCCGGAAGTGCAGCAGGAACTGAGGGCCCAGATTGACCGCGCCCGGGCCTGGGGCATCCACCTGACCCATCTCGACACCCACATGGATACGGTGTCGCACACCCAGCAACTGTTCGATACTTACAAAGCTCTCGGCCACCAGTACGACTTACCCGTGCTGCTGGAAAAAACGCCCAGCGAGCCAGTGCCGCCGGGCTACGTGATTCCCCAGGACGAGGCGCTTACTGACACCGTGCTGCAAATGGTGCCCGGCGTGCCCATTGATCAGTGGTTCGACTGGTACAAGAAGACTCTCACTCCCCTCAAGCCCGGCGTTTATCAACTGATCGTGCACCTGGCCAGTGACGACCCCGAGATGCGCGGCGCTACTTACAGGCATCCCGACTGGGGCGCCGCCTGGCGCCAGGCTGACCTCGATATGGTCAGCAGCCCCGAGTTCCGCCAGTTTCTGAAAGACCAGGGATTCATCCTGGTGGGATGGAAGGATCTGGCCAAGGCTCTGCCTGCGGATTACGGCCGCCGAAAACCTTAAGAAGCCAATCAGCGCTGAGCAGAACAGCACTAAGGATCGCGATCAATTGCCGAATCCAGCGAGGGCTGAGGTAGCATGGCTTTCATGCCCAGCCGCCTCTCCAACCTGCAGCACATCGTCGTGGTCATGCTGGAGAACCGCTCCTTCGACAATGTGGCGGGCTTCCTTTACGAGCAGAACTCGCAGCCCCGGCATTTCCTCCCCGCAGGAACGGATCCCCGCTACAACGGCATGCCTCTCGACTATTTCAATCCTTCCAACCCGGACTACTTCCAGGGTAACGGTCCCGCGAATCCAATACCTGTGCACCGCGGCGCCGACAATTTCCAGGTGCCGGATACCGACCCGCAGGAGCTTTTCGACGATATAACTTTCCAGATTTTTGGCACTACCACCCCGCAATCGGGGCAGGAGCCCGCCATGAACGGGTTTCTGGTGAGCTACGAGCGCGTGGCCAAGCAGCATCCGGAACAGATCATGCAGTGCTACACGCCCGAGCAGCTTCCGGTCATCAGCCAACTGGCTCGCAGCTTCGCCATCTGCGATGCCTGGTACGCCTCCTGCCCCTGCCAGACCTTCCCCAACCGCTCCTTTGTGCACGCCGGCACTTCCTGTGGTCAGGTTAACAATTCGCCCTACAGCCCCTTCAATTACGACGTGCCCACTATTTTCAACGTGCTTACCGAAATAAAAGCCGACTGGGTCGTTTACAACGACAGTGTTTTCGAATCCGCCACCCGCCTGCAATTCCCCAAGCTCTGGGACCTGCTGCTCGAGCCCCATTTCCAGGGTTTTGACGACTTCCAGGAGGACGCGCGCCAGGGTAAGCTGCCCCGCTACTGCTTCGTCGAGCCCGGCTTCCTTATTAATCCCAACGATGAACACCCGCCTCACGACATGCTGCTGGGTGAGCGCTTTTTGTGGCAGGTGTGGAATGCGGTGGCCAGCGGCGCGCATTGGGAATCCACCCTGCTCCTCGTCACTTACGACGAGCACGGCGGCTGCTGCGACCACCAGCCGCCTCCCTGGGGCGCAACTCCTCCCGACGGCCGCCGCGGCGACAACGGTTTTGGCTTCGACCGCTACGGCGTGCGCGTACCCGCCGTGGTGGTTTCACCCTGGATCGAAGAGGGCACCGTTTTCCGTTCGCCGGGTAAGCGGCCCTATGACCACACTTCCCTGCTGGCTACTCTGCGCGACTGGCTGCAGATTCCACAGATCTCTATGCTGAAGAGCGCGCGCGTGGCCGATGCGCCCACCCTCGAACAAGTGCTGACCAGGTCCACGCCTCGCGGGGATATTCCCGCCATTCCGTACCCCGCAGGCACTCCGGTGCAGCACCCGCTTACGCTGCCTCCCAATCACTTCCAGAAAGGCCTGGCCATGGCCCTGGCCCACCGCTATGGCGTGCGCGGGGCGGTTAAGACGGTCGAGAATCTTGCTACCCGCCAGCACGTTGCCGATTTCTTCACCGAGCACAAGGCCCGGCGCAAGAAGCCCTGAGCGGGG
>DATJEH010000041.1:0-5309 GCA_035496875.1 Terriglobales bacterium
GCCGCGCCTTCATTGACCAGGCGCGGGTCTACCGCAAGTCGCTGGGCGGGGGGATGCGGCAGGCAGGAGTGTTGGCTGCCGCGGGACTGATTGCGCTGGAGAAAATGCCGGCGCGCCTCGGCGAAGATCATGCCAACGCCAGGTTTCTGGCTGCTGGCCTGGCGCAAATTCCCGGCATCGCTTTGGACGCGAGCAAAGTCATGACTAACATTCTGGTGTTCAACGTTGCCGGCACCGGTATGATCTCGGTTGAAATTTGTAAGAAGTTGGCTGAAAAGGGCGTCCTGGCCAGCGGCATTGACGCGGAGCAGATCCGCATGGTCACCCACATGGATGTGGACCGCGCCGCATGCGCCCGCGCCCTCGAAGTCCTGCGGGGGGCGTGCGGGCGCGGCAACCGTGCCGGTGCCGCCGACTAGTTAGCGTAGAACTCGAACCCATTATGTACTATTCGCCGCGCAGGGCCCGCATGGGGTCCATGCTGGATGCACGTCTCGCTGGGAGGGCAGAAGCTGCCAGCGCTAGCAGCAGCATGGCAACGGCAGAAAGCGTCAGTACGCTCGGATCGAATGGGCTCACGTCAAATAAAAAGGAACGCAGCAAACGGGATGCGGCCACGGCGCCTAGCAAACCCAAGCCACAGCCAACAGCCGCAAGACTGGCTCCGGAACTCAGGATGAGCAGGATCACTCCGAAGCGCTGGCAGCCTAACGCCATGCGCACCGCCATCTCCTGTTCGCGCAATGCCACGGAAAACGCAATCACACCATAGATCCCGAAAACGCTGAGCAGCACGGCAGCGATGGCAAGCGAGGAAATCAGCACGGTATTGAAGCGTCGCGGTGCTTCGCTCTTCGAGATAGCTTGCTCCATCGTCTGCAACTGGTAGAGCGGCAACTGCGGGTCAATCTTCCGCACCGTTGCGCGCAGCGTATCTTCCATCTGCTCCGGAGCCATACGGCTGCGCAGAACGATCCAGCCGTTGGTGGCGCTCAATTCCCCGACCGAGGCGAAAACGCCTTCACTGGCGACAGTCTGTGTTACCGGCTGGTATACCTGTGGGATGGTTTCCGCATCGGGCGACCCCAGTTTGACGTCATCGACCTCACCCACCACCGTCATCCACGGCGTGGAGGTCTCCGGCAACCCCCGGCGCAGCCGTTTGCCGATCGGCTCCTGGCCTGGCCAGTAGCGCTCGGCCATCTTGCGATTCACGACAGCCACCAATTGTGAGCCGGCATTATCCGATTGGGTAAAGATGCGTCCTCGGAGCACTCGAATGCCTAGCGCTTCGAAGGGATTGCCTTCGAACAGCGACATCGCCGCCATATTCAACCCCGCACCCTTGGGAGGAACATAACCTTCGATCGTGAAAGAGATGCCCCAGCTGTTGCCGGCCGCAGGCAAAAAAGAGGTGACGCCAACCGCCTCTACGCCAGGCAACTGCCCCAGGTCGTTCAGCAGAGTTTTCGTGAATTCGTCGATCGCGGATTGGGTTCGATACTGCTGCTGCGGCAGAACGTAGAGCGCAGCCAGCGTATTGTCCGGGCGGAAGCCCAATTTCACATCGCGCATCTTTTCGAAGCTGCGCAGCAATAGGCCGGAGGCGGTAAGCAGGGTCAACGCCACGGCAATCTCCGCAACCACCAGCGCCGAGCGTAGCCTGGCATGTCCGCCGCCCGAAGTGACGGTGCGTCCGCCTTCTTTGAGCGCCTCATTCACGCTCGTCCTGATGGCGGCAAATGCTGGAGCCAATCCGCAGAGCAAGCCGGTCAGCAGCGCCAGTCCCAGCGCGAAGAGCATGACCGGCCAGTCCAAGCCAATTTCATTGATGCGAGGTAGCGTCTGCGGTAGCAGGCTTACGCCCAACCGCAGAGCGACAGCCGCCAGTGCCAGCCCAATCGCGCCACCGGCGATACTCAAGATCATACTTTCCACGATGGCCTGTCGCAGTAAGGTGGCCGCGCGAGCACCCAGGGCGAGCCGCATCGCGATCTCTCTTCTTCTGCGGATGGCACGAACCAGCAGAAGCCCAGCCAGGTTCGCACAGGCGATCAGCAGAACAACGATCACAGCAAAGAACAGGGTGCGCACCAGGGGTCGCGCCTGCGCCACGGTATCTTCCTGCAGCGGCGTCACCACCGCGTGAATGCGAAAACTGCGCATGTAGGCCGGAGAGTCACGCATCGTCTCCCGGGCGACTCGCTCCGCATCGCTTTGCGCCTGCTCGGCGGTGATCCCGGGCTTTAAGCGCCCCACCATGCGAGAGTTCCACGACGCCGCGCTGCCCGCCATAAATTCCTCCGGCTGCAGACTGAGCGGAAGCCAAAGCTCGCTCTGGTTCACATGCCCAGAGTTGAGCGGAAACTCGAAATCGCGCGGCATCACGCCGATCACGGTGTAAGGCTTGCGATAGAGAAGGATCTTGCTGCCCAGTACGTTCGGATCGCCGTGGAAGCGGCTCCGCCACATCCCATAGCTCAGCACCGCCACTTGCTGTTGTTCTTCATCCTCCTGTTGCGTGAACGTGCGACCTAGCAGCGGTGGCACTCCCAGCGCGGCAAAGACCTCGCCGCTCATCCGCGTCGCATTCACCGCGGCCGGACTGCCCGTACCGGATAGTTCAAACAATCTTTGCCGATAGCCGCCCAGATGGCTAAAGGTTTGCGTGTCGCGCATGTAATTGCGGATGTCGGGAGCGGTTACGCTGGACTGAGCGCAGGACACGCAGTGAGAGCCTTCAAGCACATCTCCCAGGACGACCAAACGATCCGGGTCGGGGAACGGCAACGGGCGCAGCAGTACTCCTTCGACTATGGAAAAAATCGCCGTCGTCCCCCCGATGCCCAGCGCCAGCATCAGGATGGCCGTTAATGCAAATCCGGGAGACCTACACAGTTGGCGGAGGGTATAGCGAGTGTCTTGCAGAATCTGGCCCAGCTCTTGAAACGCTCGCTCATCGCGATGCAGTTGCTTCGCCTGCTCCACGCCTCCGTAGGCGAGTCTGGCCGCTCGTCGTGCCTCTTCCGGGGTCATGCCGCGGCGCAGATATTCGTCTTCCAGCAACGCTAGATGGGTCCCAATTTCTCTTGCCAGGTCCGCCTCCACTTTGGAGTTGGCGAAAAGCAGATAAAACCTCAGAAAGATGCGTCTCAGGTGCTTCATGGCTGAGGCTCCTCAAGTAAGAGCCGTTCCACTAGAGCCGACATTCTCCTCCACGCCTGTGTCTCCTCGCCTAAGGCTTTCTGTCCCGCCCTGGTGATTGCATAGTATTTGGCTTCCCGGTTGCTCTCGGTCCTCCCCCAGGTTCCCTTAATCCACCCGTACTGCTCCAGTCGCACCAAGGCTGGATAGAGAGTGCCCTGGTTGAGGTTGAGCAGCCGATCGGAGATCTGCTGGAGACGCGTGGCAATTTGATACGCGTGTTGTGGGCCCATCGTCGCGAGTGTGCGCAAGACGATGAGATCAAGAGTGCCCTGCAGCAGCTGGATCGATTCTTTACTAGGCATCCAAGTGGTCTCTCCTGAAGACAGACTACTACGTTTCACTTGCTTGTCAAGTGGACTCGCGCGAAATAGCCCCTCGAGGAAGATGCCGCAGGTGCTGGCCCTCCGCGGCCTTCGGAACCACGCAATTGCTCCTGACAGAGTACGACAAGCACGCAGAAGAAAATTGGGTTGCTGGTTTTTTGTTTACTTTTCCTTGGCTTACATCCTTGGCGGGTGGTTTCGCTGACTCCTGGCTCCCAACTACTTTTTTAACTAAAATGTTGTCTTCACGCACATCGAAATAGTGAGGATCTTGACTGATGAAAATTGACATTAAGCGCTGTTTTCTTTGAGCTGACATTCGCCGTCAGGCTGGGAGTCTGAAACGCGAACTGGAACAACAGCCCGGAATTGACAAAGTAAAGCTGCACCTGGGCGGCGGCGGCGTCCTGGACGTATTTGCCGACGGCAAACTGGTCTTCTCCAAAAGACAGGCCGGGCATATGCCGACAACCCAGGAAATTCTCAGCGCCATCGCAGCAGGCTGATAGGGCAGCGCGGCGAAGCATCATCTAATCCCGCAGCGACGGAAGATTAAGGCCGCCCTATCGGCGGAGGGAGCAGTGAGCATTACCAGAATAAATCTGTTCCTTGGCCTCGGCGGTTTGGGTTCTGCTGCGGCCGGCGCGCCGCTCCTTTCCCGCCTCTCTCCGCCTGTGTTCTAATGAAATGTTTTGCCCATGTAGAGACGTAACTTGTTACGTCTTCCCTCCGGGGGAGGTATCGGTTTGGACTTCCAGTTCACTGAAGAACAGCAGCAGCTCCGCCGCAGCGTGCGCGAATTTGCCGAACGCGAAATTCTGCCCAATGTCATGAAGTGGGACGAGGCAGGCGAGTTTCCTCTGGCCACCATCAGGGAACTGGGCAAGCTCGGACTGATGGGCGTCGTGTTCCCCAACGATCTGGGGGGCGCCGGCATGGGCTACGTGGAGTACGTCACCGCCATCGAAGAGCTTTCCCGGGTGGACGGTTCGGTGGGCATTATCGTGGCTGCGCACACTTCCCTGTGCGCCAACCACATTTTTCTCGCCGGCAACGAGGAGCAGAAGCGCAAATACCTGCCGCGGCTGGCCTCGGGCGAGTTCATCGGCGCTTGGGGACTGACCGAGCCCGGCTCCGGTTCTGACGCGGGCAGCGCCCGCATGAGCGCCGTGCGCAACAAACATGGCTGGGTGCTGAACGGTACCAAGACCTTCTGCACCAACGGGCATTACGCCGACGTCCTGGTGGTGATCGCGGTGACTGACCGCGCCGCCCACACTCACGGCCTCTCCGCTTTTATCGTGGAAAAAGCCACCAAGGGCTTCCGGCCCGGTAAAAAAGAAAACAAGCTCGGCCTGCGCGCCAGCGACACCGCGGAACTGATTTTCGAAGACTGCCTGATTCCCGCGGAGAACCTGGTGGGCGCGGAAGGCAACGGCTTCATTGACGCCATGCGCGTGCTCGACGGCGGCCGCATCTCCATTGCCGCGCTTTCGCTGGGCATGGCCCAGGGCGCCTACGAGGCGGCTCTGAATTATTCCAAGCAGCGCAAACAGTTTGGCCGGGCCATCAGCGACTTCCAGGCCATCCAGTGGAAGCTGGCCGACATGGCCACGGAAATTGATGCCGCCCGCTTACTCACCATGCGCGCCGCTTCCATGAAAGATGCCGGCCTCAAATCCACGCTGGAGTCCTCCATGGCCAAGCTCTACGCCAGTGAGGTGGCGGTAAAATGCGCCAACGAGGGAGTACAGATTCACGGCGGGTACGGCTTCATCA
>DATJEH010000042.1:0-15381 GCA_035496875.1 Terriglobales bacterium
CTGGCAGTATATCGCTGGTCTTAATGAGTCTGCCCGACCCGGCTTTACCGTATACGAAAAATTTTACATCTGGCCGCCGCGTAACAGGTTCTGAAGCCTATACCAAAGGAGGGAATACTCATAAAATGGAGTGCAACTTTCGCTGTTGCCGGACGTATGTCTAATGGGCGGCGGCAAGGGTCGGTATGCTGGCCGGCCGGGGCTCCTGCAAACGTAAACGAGGCGAGTGAGCATGGCAGTACGCACGGGCTCGGCAGTTCCCGATCTGTCGGCGTTGAGAATTGACGAGGGCTCACGCAGGCAGCATCGCGGTCCCCAATGGCCGCGCTGGGTGGCAGCAGCGCTGGGCCTGCTTCTGCTGGTCTCGGCCGGAGTATACGCCGTCCGCGGCAAAACTCGAGTAGTAGAGGTGGCAGCGGCGCAGGCTCCCAGCAGCGACGGGCAAGTGGCTTTGCTTAATGCCAGCGGCTACGTGACCCCGCGGCGGCGGGCCACGGTAGCCGCCAAGATCACAGCCCGCGTCACCCAGATGTATGCCGACGAAGGCATGCATGTGCAGGCTGGCCAGATACTGGCCCTGCTCGACGACTCCGATTACCGCGTCCGCCTGAACTCCGCCAAAGCCGACCGCGATGCCACCGCCGCCGGGCTGCAGGACCTGCAAGTGCAGTTGGCCAATGCCGAAATCGAACTGCGCCGCACCCAGCAATTGACCAAGCAGGGCGTCAGCAGCCCAGAGGCACTGGATAATGCGCGCACCGCGGCCGACAGCCTAAGCGCCAGAATAGCTTTAACCAAAGAGCAGGTGCAGGCTTCCGATGCCAAGATTCGCGTCGCCCAGCAGGATCTGGACAACTGCACCGTGCGTGCCCCTTTCGCCGGCATTGTGGTTTCCAAGGACGCCCAGGTGGGCGAAATGGTTTCGCCCAATTCCGCCGGCGGCGGCTTTACCCGCACCGGCATCGCCACCATTGTGGACATGAAGTCCCTGGAAGTGGAGGTGGACGTCAACGAGTCCTATATCGCCCGGGTCCGGCCAGGGATGCCGGTTACATCCGTGCTCGATGCCTACCCTAACTGGCAGATTCCCTCCAAAGTGCGCACCATCATCCCCACTGCCGACCGCCAGAAGGCTACGGTCAAAGTGCGCATCGCCTTCAACCAGCTGGACCCGCGCATTCTGCCCGATATGGGGGTGAAGGTCACGTTTCTGGGCAACGAGGGCAGGGCCGCCAAGTCCGAAGGCGTAAAGGCTTTGGTGCCGCAAAACGCCGTGCGCAGCGAAAGCGGCAGCCAGGTGGTGTATCTCTATCGCCAAGGCCATGTAGAACGCCGCGCTGTAGGCGTGGGCGAAACGCGCGGCAGCGACACTGAAATTACCGCCGGTGTGGTTGCGGGTGACCAGGTGGTGGTGGGCGGTTTGGACGGACTGCGCGACGGCGAGCGCGTCGAAATCAGGAGGTAAGGGAAGTCATGGTCAGGGTGGACGGCAACGGTAGCGGCAACAGCCTGGTGAGGGTGCGCGGACTGGACAAAAAGTACCAGCGCGGCAGCGAGGAAATCCATGTTCTTCAAGGGCTTAACCTCGATGTGGACGCCGGCGATTTCGTCGCTTTCATGGGTCCCAGCGGCTCGGGCAAGACCACGCTGCTCAACCTGCTGGGCGGGCTGGACCTGCCCACCAACGGCACCATCACGGTGGCAGGCGACGAAATTACCCATTTGTCGGCCGGAAAGCTTACTTCGTGGCGGGCGCGGCACGTAGGCTTCATCTTCCAGATGTACAACCTGATTCCGGTGCTGACTGCGTTTCAGAACGTGGAACTGCCGCTGCTCTTGACCAAGCTCTCGAAAAGCGAACGTAAGCAGCACGTGGAGACCGCGCTGCACGTGGTCGGCCTGGCCGACCGCATGCACCACTACCCCCGCCAGCTCTCTGGTGGGCAGGAGCAGCGTGTGGCCATCGCCCGCGCCATTGTCGCCGATCCCACTTTCCTGCTCTGCGACGAACCCACGGGCGATCTCGATCGCAAAAGCGCCGATGAAATCATGGATCTCATAGATCGACTGGTGGAGGAGCACCGCAAGACGGTGCTACTGGTCACGCACGACCCGGTGGCGGCGGCTCGCGCCCACACCCTGCTGCATCTGGAAAAGGGCGTGCTCGTTGAGGCCGGTAAGGTGGGCAGCAGCGCTGGAGGTCGCCCTTGAAATACCTTCACCTCATTGTTGCGAACCTGTTTCGCAAGAAGATCCGCACTACGCTGACGCTGGGCTCTTTTGCCGTGGCCTTGTTCCTGTTCGGGCTGCTGGCCATCGTGCGCGGCGCCTTCAATCAGGGCCTGGACAATGCGGGCTCCAATCGCCTTATAGTGATTAACAAGGTATCCCTTATCCAGCCGCTGCCGGTTGCCTACCAGGAGCGCCTGGAGCGGATTCCAGGAATAAAGCTGGTCACCCACAACAATTGGTTTGGAGGCATCTACCAGGACCCGAAGAACTTCTTCGCCCAGTTAGCCATAGACGATGACACCTTTCACTCCATTTACCCGGAGTTCGTAATCCCCGACGACCAGTGGAAGGCGTACAAGGAGGACCGCGAGGGCGCCATTGTGGGAGTGAAGCTGGCCAAGCGCTTCGGCTGGAAGGTGGGCGACCGGATTCCCATCAAGGGGACAATTTTCCCCGGAACCTGGGAATTCAACATCCGCGCCATTTACACGGGAAAGCGGCCCGCCGACGACACCACTCAGTTCTGGTTTCACTACAAATACCTTGAGGAAAGGGAAAACACCTACTGGCACGGGCTGGTGGGCTGGTACGTGGTGAAGGTGGACAGTCCGGACAATGCGGTAAGAATCGCCAAAGCGATCGACACCACCTTCGCCAATTCACCCTGGGAAACCAAGACGGATACGGAGCAGGCATTTGCCGCCTCTTTCGCCAAGCAGATGGGCAACATCAGCTTCCTGATCATGAGCATTGGTGCGGTGGTGTTCTTCACCCTCCTGCTGGTGGCCGGCAACACCATGGCGATTGCGGTGCGGGAGCGCATCCGCGAGCTGGCGGTGCTCAAGGCGGTGGGATTTTCCGATACCTTTGTTCTGCTGCTGGTAGTGTTCGAGTCGCTGGTAGTGGCGGCGATTGGCGGCGCCGTGGGTCTAACCTTGGCCAAACTGCTGACCTTGCGCGGCGATCCCACCGGCGGGTTGCTGCCCTTTTTCTACCTGCCGGCGCAGGCCATGGCTGTGGGCGCGGTTTTGGCACTGGCGGTTGGTTTAGCGGCGGGCATCTGGCCGGCTTACTCCGCCGGCCGGCTAAAAGTGGTGGACGCGCTGCGGAGCGTATGACATGGCCATCCCTCTGAATTACAACTTGAACAGCCTGCGAGTACGCTGGAGTTCCACCGTGGTGGCGGTGCTGGGCATCGCCGGCACGGTGGGCGTGTTCGTGGCCATGCTGGCCCTCGCCAAAGGCTTCAGGACCACCCTGGTGGCCTCAGGATCGCCCAGCAATGCCTTGCTGCTGCGCGGCGGCGCTACCAGCGAGATGTCGAGCGCCGTTTCCCTCGACCAGGAGCGCATTATCGAAGACGCGCCCGGGGTGGCGCGTGACTCTTCCGGACCGCTGGTCAGCCCCGAGGTGGTGGTGATCGCTCCTTTTCCCCTGAAGTCCAACGGCGCCGACGCCAACGTGCAGGTGCGCGGCGTATCGCCCAAGGCGCTGGCGGTCCGCAACATCAAGGTGGTTTCCGGGCGCTTCTTCCGGCCCGGTCTGGATGAACTGGTGGTGGGCCGGAACGTAGCCGGCACCTACGCCGGCTTCAACCTGGGCAACACGGTCAGGTTCGGGGGCGGCTCCTGGACGATAGTGGGCGTCTTCGACGCCGGCGGGAGCGCCTTCGACTCCGAAGTCTGGGCCGATGCCACCGTTCTCAACGGCGTCTATAAGCGTCCGACAAACAACTTCCAGTCGGTAACGGTGCGCCTGACCTCGCCCGAAGCCTTTCAACATTTTAAGGACACCCTGACCTCGGATCCGCGCTTGACGCTGGACGTGGAGCGCGAAATTGAGTACTACGACAAACAATCGCAGGCGCTCACCCGGCTGATTACCGTGCTCGGCACCCTGGTGGCGCTGGTCATGGGCGTGGGAGCGGTGTTCGGCGCGCTCAACACCATGTATTCCGCGGTTTCAGAACGCTCGCGGGAAATTGCCACCATGCGCGCCTTGGGATTTGGCGCGGGCAGCGTGGTGACGTCGTTCGTCTTCGAGGCACTATGCATCGCGTTTATTGGCGGGTTGATCGGATGCATAGGAGTATTGCCCCTGAACGGCATGACCACCGGCGCCATGAACTGGCAAACCTTCTCCCACTTGGCCTTCGCTTTTCGCGTTACCACGCCATTGCTGCTGGGCGGAATTATCTTCGCCCTGATTATGGGACTAGCCGGCGGAGTTCCGCCCGCCGTGCGCGCCGCCCGTGCCCGCATCGCAGTGGCCCTGCGCGAACTTTAGAACGGCAGTGAGGGGTTGGGAGTCAGCGGGCGACCAGGTGGAGCACGCCTTTAAGGCCTGCAAGCAAAAACAAGCAAGGGGCCGCGCCCTCTCAAAACCTTCGGCCGCGCCGCAACTATTCCATTTCTGATTTGTCATCCTGAGCTGCGCGACCGAGCCTCAGGGCGAGGGAGAGCGCACCTCGGGCGCTGCTTCTTGTTCCTACAGCAAGTTGGGCTCACCGTTGCTAACGGGGTGTTCTCGTCTCGCTATGTGGCGCCTGGGTATGACTTGCTGCCGCCGGTGGCGCGATCACCTTCTCAATTTCGGCGCGCAGTTGATCGTAGCTGAGCACGCCGGGGTGATACATGGCCACCGAGCCGCGGCGGTTAATCAGCACCAGGGTTGGAGTGGTGCTGGCCCCATAGCGCTCAAAATTCACCTTGCTGACTGGCACGGGCATGTTGCTCAAATTGCCGTAATATTGCCGCCGCACGCTGTCAATGTATTGCAGTTCGGCCTGCGGGGCGGCAGGCTCGCCATAAGCGGCGTAGCCGTAGCGCTGAGTCGGCCCCAGCAGCACCAATCCTCGCGACCGGTATTCGCTCTCCAGGCGGCTGATGATGGGGCCTTCGTGTTTGCAGTCGGCGCACCAGTGTGCCCAGAAGAAGAGCAATACGGGGCGGCCGCGCAGGGCGCTGAGCGGCGGAGGCTTGGGCCCGAGATACTGTTGCTCCACCAGCGGGGGAGCCGGCTTGCCTTCCAGGATCAGCAGGTTAAGGTTTTTCTGCAGGCGGGCCTGCAGGGAGGTGTTGCCGTACTCTTTCAGTGCTCCCCGCAGCAGGGCCAGGGCACCGCTGCGATTGCCATTCTCGGCCATGGCTTGCGCCCGCACCTCAATAGCTCCACCCAGTGCCAGCGGCAGCCGCGGCTCGGCATCTACGGCGCGTCGCTGCAATTCCTGCCGGCATAGCTGCTCGGTTTGCCGGGCGTAGTCTTGGGCCGCTGTCGCCTGCCCCAGCGCCAGCTTGGCGCGGGCAATTTCCGACATGAATTGCAGCACTTGGGGATTAAGGCCATACTGGGCGCGATAAGCTTGGACCTGCGCTTCCGCCTGCGCCACCTGTGCAGGGGAGGGCAGAGCCTGCTGGGCGCCCGCCACAGTTGCCCATGCAATACAGCCCAGGATTAGCAGCTCAAAGGCCCAGTGACGCATAGCTATCCATGATGCCCAAAGGAAGTGAAAGTTGCCATTTTCCCGTATCCCCAACCCGGGTGAGGCAGTCCTTCATTTTGTCTTGACAAACACTCCGGCTAGGATAACCATCAGGCCAACCAGCTCGGGTGTGGTCAGCTCCTATCCTACACAACCCGCCTACCGGTATTACGGCTTGCGGACGCGGAGGCCTTCCATGCGACCGGCACATTTCCTCGGCAGTTTCCTTGCAATATTAGTTCTTAGCGTTACCCTGGCGGCGCAGGGGCGGCCAACAGGTGGCGGCGGTACCGGAAACGGAGGCGGCGGCCGGCCTTCGGTCGGCAATACCGGGTCCCTGCCCGGCACCAACATTCCGCCTACGATCAGCAATCCCGACACTTTGCCGCCAATGCCGCTGTTTCTTTCCGGCAAGGTAAGAGTGGACGACGGCAGCGAACTGACCGATCCGGCAACCATCGAGAGTGTGTGCAGCGGCGACCGGCATTTTGAAGGCTACACCGACCGCAAAGGCAATTTCAGCTTCGAGTTCGGCAAACAACGGGGCATGGGCAACGGCGATGTGACCACCACTTCCTCCGGCATGCCGGGACAGCCGCGCACTGCTCTCCAGCAGCGCCGTGAGTTGCAGCAATGTGAACTGATCGCGGTGCTGCCCGGCTTCACTTCGCAGACCTTGGAACTGGCCGCCGTGGACATGACTGAGTCCATGAATGTGGGCACCATTGTTCTGCACCGCCTGGCAAAGGTGCAGGGCTTTACTATCAGCGCCACCACCGCCATGGCCCCCAACAAAGCCAGGAAGGCGTTCGAGAAGGGCCGGGATGAGGCGCAGAAAAAGAAATGGCCGGCGGCGGAGAAAAAGTTCGAGCAGGCGGTCCAGATCTATCCCAAATTTGCCGCTGCCTGGCTGGAACTGGCCCGCGTCCAGCTGGAACAGCATGACACGGCAGCAGCCCGGCAGTCCTTGCAGCAATCGGTTGCCGCCGACCCGCAGTTTGTGAGCCCGCATGGGTTGCTGGCCATCATGGATTTCCAGGAACAACACTGGCAGGACGTTCTGAACGACACCGGCGCGGTTCTGCGGCTGAATCCGCTAAGCTTCGCCGAAGACTGGTATTACAACTCGGCCGCGAACTATTACCTGGGGCATTACGACGACGCCGAAAAAGCCGCGCGCCAGGGAATCCAGACCGACGTGGTCCATCGCATTCCCAAGCTGGAATACCTGCTGGGTGTGATCCTGGCCCGAAAGCATGATTACCAGGGCGCCGCCGAGCACATGCGCAACTACGTGCGCCTGGCTCCCCAATCCGCCGACGTTGCCCGGGTGAACGCGCAGATCGCAAACATTGAGAAGCTTTCTTCTGCTCAAGCGGCCACCCAGAAGTAAATAGCTGAAGCGGGAGTGCGAAATGATGCGCGCCCGGACCACTTTTGCAACCCGACTCCAACCGGCGGTTCTGCTTCTCACCATCGCCTGTGGCTTCGCCGTCGGTGTGCAGGCTCAGGACTGCGCCATGTGCGCAACCTCCGAGGCGCTGCTGGCGACAGCCCCCAACTCATGGACCCTCCGCAAGCAGGTGAATGAAGTTCAGGTCCTGTTTACCGCCTCCCGCCACGGCCAATTTGTCTCCGGCCTCACCCAGGGTGACATCAGGGTGCGGGACAATGACAACCCCGCCACTATCGTGGATTTTCGCGGCCAGGAGAATCTGCCGCTGCGGGTTGTGCTGCTGGTGGATACCAGCGACTCCATCCGCGGACGCTTTCAGTTTGAAAAAGAGGCAGCCGCCCTATTCCTGCGCCAGACCCTGCGCGGCCAAACCGACCAGGCCATGGTTGCGGGCTTCAACAACAGCTTCCATCTGAGCCAGGATTTCAGCCACGATCCCCGCCTGCTCTCGGCTGGAATTGACCGCTTGTGGCCCGGCGGGGGAACCGCCATTTATGACGCGGTCGCACAGGCCTGTAGCATGTTGTCGCGCCCCGGCGAAGGCGTGGTGGCCCGGGTCCTGATCCTGGTTTCTGACGGCGACGACAATTCCAGCAAAAGTACCCTGCAGGCCGTGGTGGCGCGCGCCCAGCAAGCCGAAGTGACTATTTACACGGTCAGCACCAACTATCTGGGGAATTCTCCCGCTGACAGTAATCTCAAGCATTTGGCCCAGCCCACGGGCGGGCAAGCGTTGTTTCCGGGGAGCGCGCGCAAGCTGGCGCGCGCCTTTGACCGCATCAGCGAGGAATTGCGGCACCGCTATGCCGTGTCCTACCGTCCCCCGGAAATCGCCGCCAATGGCCGTTTTCACCGCATTCAGGTCTGGGCGCGCAAGTCCGGCAAGAAACTCAAGATACAGGCTCGCAAGGGCTACTACGCGCGTTAGCCCCGTTGCCTCAATCCGGGGACTGGTGCGCCGCTCGAGCCCATGGCACGGGCGGGCGCGGAGATTTATACTCGTGGAACCGCAGCTCACCTTACAAGCAAGGATTCCGACCATGGCTACCATGCCCAAAAGTGAAGGACAGCCCGGCAAGCTCAAGTACATTCCCTGGAAGTCAGTGGAACTGGAAGATCTCAACCCCTTGTTGCAGCGCCAGATGGTGGTGGGGGAGAAGATGATGCTGGCGCGTGTGCTGCTCAAAAAGGGCTGTGTGGTGCCGCTGCATAGCCACGAGAACGAGCAGATCACCTACATCCTGGAAGGCGCGCTGAAGTTCGAAATTGATGGCCGCGATATCGTGGTTCACGCCGGGGAAGTGCTCTGCATCCCTTCCAACATGCCACACAAAGCCATCGCGTTGGAAGACACGGTGGACCTGGATGTGTTTACGCCACCGCGCGCTGACTGGCTGGGCAAGACCGACCAGTACCTGCGCCGCTGATTCTCCGCGGCGGCTCGATTCCGGCAAAATGACAGCAGGGGCCAAAGTGCAAGCCGATATGAAGAGTGGCCATGCGTTGCGCTGCATCGCGTGCGGGGCGGAGTTCGGGCGCGCCGGCGCGGAATTCCGCTGCCCGCGCTGCGGCGATCTGCTGGAAGTGGTCTATCCCGCCTGGGCCGCGAGCGAAGCTCAAACCCTGGTGTGGGCCTCGCGCCTGAAGCAGACCTGGTGGGAGCGCAAGCTTTCGCGCCATGGCGAGGACGCCAGCGGTGTATGGCGCTTCCGCGAACTGCTGCCCCATCTGCCCGATTGGCGCGGCATCATCACTTTGCGCGAGGGCAATACGCCGGTCTTCGAGTTGCCGCGCTGTGCCCGCAGCGCCGGAGTGGACCTGCTTCTGGCTAAGCACCAGGGCATGAACCCGACCGGGTCCTTCAAGGACACGGGCATGACCGTGGCTATCTCCATGGCTCGCCAGGAGGGCTTTTCCTGGGTGGCCTGTGCCTCCACCGGCAACACTTCTGCTTCCATGGCCGCCTATGCCGCCCACGGCGGCCTGCGCAGTCTGGTGCTTATCCCCCAGGGCAAAATTTCCTGGGGCAAGCTTTCGCAGGCGCTGGACTATGGAGCCCTCACCTGCCAGCTGGGCACCGACTTCGATGGCTGCCTTCGTATTCTCACCGAACTGGTGCGGCGCCATCCCATTTACCTGCTCAATTCCATCAACCCTTATCGCCTGGAAGGGCAAAAGACGGCCGCCCTCGAACTGCTGGAGCAACTGGACTGGCAGGTTCCGGAGCACATCATTGTTCCCGGCGGCAACCTGGGCAACTGCTCGGCATTGGGTAAGGGTCTGGAAGAACTGCGCACCCTGGGTCTGATTGAATTTTTGCCCAAGCTTTCGGTCATCCAGGCGCAAGGCGCCAACGCGCTAGTGCGCACGCTGCGGGAGACGGGCGGCCAGCGCCTGGTGCCGGTGCAGGCGGAGACGGCAGCCACCGCCATTCGCATTGGCAATCCCGTGTCGTGGAAGAAGGCGGTCCGCGTTCTCCAGTCCACGGGCGGCCGCTGCGAGCAGGTGAGCGAGGCCGAGATTGCCATCGCCAAGGCCGAAATTGGCAGCGATGGCGTGGGCTGCGAGCCCGCTTCCGCCGTCACTCTCGCAGGACTTAAAAAGCTGGTGCGCCAGGGATTCGTGCACCACCATGAGCGCGTGGTGTTGATACTGACTGGGCATTTGCTCAAGGACCCGGAATACACCCTGAAGTTCCATCGGCGGGAGTTGCTGCCGGAGATTGCGGAAGATGAGCGCCGCCGTTTGGATCCTTACCGGCGCGCGCCGCTGGAAGTGGAGCCCAACGTGGAGTCTGTGCTGCGCGTGCTGGAAGAAGCGGAGAAGACTCATGCCACGGAATGAACCGGCAACTCCCGACGCCAGTGAACTCGTGTTTCCAGCGACTTCGGCCAACCTGGGTCCGGCCTTTGACGCGGCGGCGCTGGCTTTCTCGCTTTACCTGCGTGTTCGTGCGGACCGTGGCAGGGAATTTTCGGTTTCCGCCCAGGGCCGGGATGCCCATTTGTGCGGCGGCGGCGCTGACAATCTCATCCTGAAAACTTATCGCGAACTGCTGCAGGCGGCGGGCAAGCCGGCTGCGCCACTGCATCTGCTAGTGAACAACGAAATTCCCATCGGCAAAGGCTGCGGCTCCTCGGCAGCGGCGCGTCTGGCGGGTATTGCCCTGGCGGTGCGCGTCGGCGCCCTGGAATGGAGCGATGAGCAGATCATTGCTGAGGCTTCCCGGCGGGAAGGCCATCCTGATAATGCCGCTGCCTGCTGGCTCGGCGGTTTGGCCATCGCCCGCAACGCCCCTGCCGGCGACGGCACTCCCTCGGTGCAGGCCGTGCGAATCGCTGGCAGTTGTCCCTGGCCGCTGCTGCTCGCAATTCCGGAGGAGTTGCTCTCCACGGAAGAGGCGCGGCGCGTGCTGCCGGCTCAATATTCGCGGGCGGACGCCGTGTTCAATGTGCAGAATGCTCTTTTTCTGCTGGCGGCATTCAGCCAGCCCCGTGCCGACCTGCTGCGCTCCGCCTTACAGGACCGCATTCATGAGCCTTATCGCGCTCCCCTTTGCCCGCTGCTGCCCGCCCTGCGTGAGTTGGCGGACAGGGAAGGCGTGCTGGGCGCCGTGCTGAGCGGCGCCGGGCCCTCAGTGCTGTTGTTTCTCGATCCTGGAGTCAGCGTTTCCAGGACAGTTGACCGCGTCAGGAAACACTTGGTTCAGCGAGGCCTGAAGGCAGAACTGCTGACCACGTCGCTGGCGGAAAACGGCGCTTCCACCAGCCTGCATCGTCCAACTACGGCTCAGGTGCCTTAGCGGGGCTCCCGCAGTGCTATGCTGAGAAAGAGCAATAGCGATAGCAGTCAGTAATCAGCGCTTCGATCCTCGACGGCACCTGCACTGCCGTAGCCAGTTAAATCGTTGCCTGCTGAATGCTAAGTGCTGATTGCCAAGGGCTGATGATCCCATGCAACCTGAGATCAAAATCGTTGCTGAGGCCAACGAACTCAGCCGGGTTGCCGCCACTGAGTTCGAGCAGGCCGCCCGCAATGCGGTGCAGGCCCATGATCGGTTTACAGTCAGCCTTTCCGGCGGGTCCACGCCCCGCGGCCTCTATTCCCAACTGGCCCGCGATGCGCAAAGGCTGTCCTGGAACAAAATCTATTTGTTCTGGGGCGACGAGCGCCACGTTCCCCCCGATGACAAAGACAGCAACTACCGCATGGTGCGGGAGAGTCTGCTCTCCCGGGCCCCCATTCCGCCTGATCACGTGTTCCGCATGTCCGCTGAGGAGAGCGACGCGGCGCGGGTGGCCGATCAGTACGAGCAGACCATCCGGAACTTTTTTTCTTTGAAGCCAGGTGAACTCCCGCGCTTTGACCTGGTGCTGCTGGGGCTGGGGCCGGATGGGCACACCGCGTCGCTATTTCCCGATAGTCCCGCACTGCAGGAACACTCGCGCTTGGTGGTCGCCAATTGGGTGGAGAAATTCGGGCACTATCGGCTTACCTTGACCGCGCCCGTGCTCAACAATGCTGAGGAAGTAATGTTTCTGGTAAGCGGAGCGGAGAAAGCACCGGCCTTGCAGTCCGTGCTCTACAGCGATGCTCCCGCCGAGCAGTTTCCCGCCAAACTCATTCAACCGGTGAACGGTCGCCTGATTTGGCTGGTGGACCGGGCTGCCCTGCCGTCGAGTCAATCCAAGCGAGCCTGAACCCTAGCTTAAACGTGAAGTGCAGAGCCGGCGGATGGCGGCCCGCTGGTTATCTCTGACCAACACGAATTCGAATCCGTGAGCGAACCCACGCAGGTTGCGGACCGCCGCATAAACGCGGACACCGTGCGCCACCTCCAGGTTCACGACTTCGCCTACTCGCAGTTGCTGCGACATAGTCGCCCCCAGCCCGCCTTCACTCAGGCTGTGGCAGCGTCCGGAAATAAGCACGGGAGGTGCGCTCTCCCAGTAAAGGATGGCGGTAACCGGCCGGTTGACTTCGAAACGGGGGAAACGGCGCCGGCTTGAGTATTGGACGAGACCTTGGTCAGTGTTGTTCAGCATCTCCCACTCCGGCCAGATTCTTCTGAGTGGACAAAGCACGCAGCGGATCGCCTCCGCCTCTCGCCTGTTGCCCTCTCCAAACTGTAGCTGCGGGAGTAAGCCTAGTAAACATCTGCGGCAGTTACGAACGTCCATTAGACCAGTGGCGTGACGTGTCCCAACGGACACTCGCATCCGCTGCGCTGGTAACCGAAGTTACATGCCGGGAAGCTCGCGACGGCGGTCGGGGCCGGGTTCGGGCAAGACGTCAGGGCCGGCGCCCGGTTCGGGCTCCGGATCGCCCACTGGCCCAGGGCCAGGATCGGGCTCCGGCGGAACCGGCAACCCAGGAAAAGGAGAAGGTGTACACAACCGAGTCATAAACCGAACAGATGGGTTCTGGGCGGTACGGGTTGGCGGCGAGGCGGCTCTCAGAAGGCGAGTTGCAGGCGGGACATCACCACGTTCTCGCTGTGCAAGGGAGCCAGGTTGGGCAGGGCCATGAAGAAGCTGGTGTGTTCATAGGCGTTCATAATTCTGGTGAAGCGATTGAGATACCAGTTGAGAGCTACGCCCCACTCGGTAGCCGCCGCCGCGGCTGTTTTGGGGTCGGCAAAAAGAGGGTACGCGCTTCCATCCACCCGCAACCGGCTATAACGGCCGGCTAATTCCCAGCCCCCCAGATGGCGGATGCCTTTCTGCGGCTCGAATGCGGCTCGTGGCCGCACCCCGGCGTAGCTGTTCTTTTCCCCCGTAAGCACGATGGAGGCGGTAGCCTGCCAGGCTTGGTTGCTCAATCGCCGGGCGCTCAGGCGATTACTTACCTCTTGCGCTGAGATGGTGTACTCGCCCATCAGCCCCAGCGGTCCCCGATAGTAGTAAGCCTGGGGCGAGAGCCGGGTGTGCCCGCCGTCGGCGGCTGAGCCGGCGGAATATTTGAAGAATGTATTCTGGCCAACCGTCTTGAAGCTAGGCAAAGCGCCATGCTCGCTGGCAAAGGAGGCGGCAATTCCCACGCCCGCGCCGCGAAAGGCCTTGACTGATCGGGCGGAGAACGGGGTTAGGAATACTCGCGCCGCACCCTCGCTGCTGGCGCGCCATTGAAAATTCCCGTTCGATCCGTCAGTGGTTCCATTGAAATAACCCGCGGCATAAGAGATGGAATCGTGCACCAGCGAGCCACTGAGTTGAGCCCCTACTTCACGCAAGGGAACCAGGTCCGAGGCCAGGGAACGCTCGGCAAATGTGGCCTCACGGTCGGAACGCAGATCCTCCAGCCCGATGGGAGTTTTGAACTTCCCCATCCGCGGCTTGGCAAACTGACTCGTCCTGATCTCAACGTAGGCTTCCTGAATCTGCGGATTGTTCCGGCCGAAATCTGGCATCAGGCGAAAATCCAGCGTCTTAAACAATGTGCCTTCCAACAGCGGGCGTATGCGGCGGAACAGGAGGATGTCCGGGCTTTGGTTTTTCAGGTTACTGGAAAAGAAACTGCCATCCGCCTGGATGTAGCCATGGATCCGCAATTGGGTGGTGGTGTCTTCGCTGGTAAGAAGCAGGCCATCGTGCCCGAAGGAAATCGTATGCAAAACGGCAGGGGTGGCGGGAGCGGCGGCAGACGCCGGCGAGCCACTTTGAGCCTCCAGGCTGACCGCTAAAAATAGCGCGACCAGGGCCGTTGCCAGCTGAATTGGAGGTTGCAAGTTCTCTCTCTTCGCTTATAGCAATTTGTAACCCAGCAGCAGGAGGGTGGTGCCCAGCACCGGGCGCAAGGCTTTTTCCGGCACCACGGCCGTCATTCTGCTGCCCAACCAGACTCCCGGAATCGAACCAATCAGAAGCGACTTGAGCAGAGAAAGGTTGATGCTTCCTATCCCCAGATGACCCACGGCAGCGACTCCAACCAGCAGGAGAGCGTGAACAATGTCGGAGCCCACGATCCGCCGCAAAGGCGTGCCCCGGTAGAGGATCACCAGCGAGGCAATGATGAGGCTGCCACTGCCCACTGAGGTGAGACTGACCAGGAATCCGACCACCAAGCCGGCAAGAGTTGTCAGCCAGGCTAGCCGGCGTACATTCTCTTCGGGTTGGCCGGCTGCGGCTTTGTGAGGTTTTCGGAAGCAGCGCCAAAACATGCTCAGGGCCACCGCTACCAGAGCAACACCCAGCATGCGGAGCACCAGCCGATCCGACCTGTCCGCGCCGCCGCTGGTGTGGAGGTGCGCCAGCAACGCCAGCCCCACCAGCGCCCCTGGGATGCTGCCCAGCGCCAGCCGTTTGACAATGGTGAAATCCACCGTCTGCTGCCGCCAATGAACCAAGGCGCCCGCAGCCTTGGTTATTGTGCTCCAGACCAGATCCGTGCCCACCGCCATCATGGGCGGTGCCCATCCCAGCACGATCAGCAAAGGTGTGAGCAACGCTCCCCCGCCGGTGCCGGTCACCCCAACCAAAAAGCCGACTATGAAGCCTAATATCGAAACTTTGAAATCCACGCCATCCTCACTCCCGCCGTTGTTCAGGGCGCGATGCGTAGCACCTGGGCTATATGCGCGCCAATAAAAGTAAAACCATCAGCTAACTTGGCATTATGAAAACCAGGCCATCTCCGTTGCCGCCGGGAACGATACTTAATGTTCGGCGGTCTGGCGGCCTCGATGTTTCTTTTTTTCCATTTCGTGCCCCACAACATCGCCGGCGATATTGGCCAGCGACGTGTTCTCCAGGATCTGGGCGGCGGCGTTGCGCACCTCCATGAAGACGCTGTACAGCTGGCGGTGCGGCTTGTCGCTGTCAATCAATTGCTGCAGCCCGGCGCCGTCGGCAAACGGCGCCAGGGGCCCGTCAATGGTGCGAATCACCTCGCTGAGGAAAATCTGGTTAGGCGGGCGCTTGAGTTGATAGCCGCCCTTGGCGCCGCGCACGCTCTCCACCATGCGCGCATTTTTCAGTTCCAGCAGAATCAGTTCCAGAAACTTTTCCGGCAGGTTCTCCTCGTAAGCAATGTCACGGATGCGGATGGCGCCCTGCCGATAGCGGCGGGCCAGCACCATCAGCGCCTGCAAAGCGTATAACCCTTTCTGCGATATCTTCATGAGCTTCCAGGCATCGCCGCAAAGGCAATACTCTATCATGTCAGTATAGATAATCAAGATGAAAGACTTTGCAGTCCGGAGGCACTCGTTTTG
>DATJEH010000043.1:0-4127 GCA_035496875.1 Terriglobales bacterium
GCCAGGAGCCCAATCTTCAAGTACATATTGAAGGGCTCGGTGGGATTCAGATAGACCAGCTTCTCCGGCATGTGGTTGCGCTGCAGGGCTTCCATGATGGGGCGCTGCATGAGGCCGAAAATGCGGTCGGCATAGTAGAAGCAGGCGAAGAAGGCGATGCCCACGCCAGCGATGGAATAGATAATACGGCGGCGGAGCTCCTCCAGGTGCTCGAGGAAGCTCATGCTGGCCATCTCGTCCTTGCCGTTGCCGCGAGAGAAGCGCCCCGGCTGTACCGCGGGATCAGGCATCGGGCCCCTTGGCAGGCGGGATTAGCTCCGGGGTGGGAAGCTCGGTGGTGGAGATGGCACCGGCAGTATCGCCCACACCTGCGGCCACGGTATGCTCGGGCGGAGCCGCGGGTTCAGAGACGTAGGAGGGCACATTGGTTTCCACTTCCATCTGCTGAATCTCTGTCTCGATCTGCGCCTTGAACTCGTTGCTGGCGCGCTTGAATTCGGCCAGGGCGCGGCCAATCTGGCGCCCAATCTCCGGCATTTTCTTGGGGCCGAAGATGATCAGGGCCAGCACGAAAATGAAGATCATCTCGCCAATGCCGAGGTTCATGGCTCCATGATATACCAGCCGGGCCCTGCCTTGTACCGCCTCCCAGTGTGCCCTTCAAGGCCCTGGGCGAGGGCGCGAGAGGCCCTCGCGACAGAGGGCAAGATGTGGGCGCTACCCCGCAATCAGCCCAGAAAAAAGGGGCAGCCTCAATCGGCTGCCCCTAAATTTGAAAGTGATATGGCAACTGCCCAGCAGCTTACAACATGCTGGCGCTATCCACGTGGACGGTTCCGGCGGAGGAGTCCACCTCGCCTTTGACGGACACGTGGTGACCCTCATGGTCCTTGAGAGCGTCGGGATTGGCAACCGTCAGAACCTGATGGTCCTTGTCGGTCACAAACACCATTTTTTGACCGGCGGCCAGGCACTTTTTGGTGCAGGCTTCGGCGGTGGCGTTCGCGGCTTTCGCGCCGCACTTGGCATCTGTCACCCAGCCCTTTACCGTGGTGGCTTTGGCGCTGGCGGATTTGGTTTTAGCGGTGGAAACGATTGCCAGGCACAACATCAGCGAGAATACGACCAACAAATACAGCGCAATCTTCTTCATGTAGCAGTTGCTCCTCTCACACTAAGTGTCTGCAAAAAATAGCCATTCCCCATCCAGCGCACACCCGAAATCCGGCGCCGGGGCAAAGCCTGACAGAGGGAGTAGCAGAAAGCAGGAAAGGTTACTTCATTTTTCGGCAGTTTTAGTCATCGGGTGTTGGCGGGCAGGTGAAGGCACGACATATACCACTTCCCCGGGGCGGGCATAGCGGAGTTCCTCGCGGGCGGCTTTCTCAATGGCCTTGGGATCGGACTTGAGCGCCTTGATCTGCTGACTATAGTGCTGATTCTGCTTCTGCAGGACTTGAATATCTTTCTGCAACTTATTGTATTCAGTACGCTTTCGCTGATACACGATCATGCCGTTGGGGCCGAACATAACGTGCACGAACATCCACACCGCCAGCAAGCCCACGGCGGCGGTGCCCAGCTTGCGGCGAGCGGCATAGGCCGCGCGCAAGGTAGCGAGCGATTTGCGAATAGCCGGGCTTGCCCAGTTGATCTTTATTCGAATACCCATTGCTCCGCCGCGGCAATCAGCTTTTGCAGGCCGTCGGCGCTGCGCGCCTCGGCATAGACCCGAACCACCGGCTCGGTGCCGCTCAGCCGGTAGCAGACCCAGGAGCCGTCATCGAGCACCAGCTTGAGGCCGTCGGTGCGCACCACCTGTGTCACCTTGTGCCCGAAAAATTCCTGCGGCTCCGCCTGCAACTTCTCAGTGAACTTCTGTTTCACCTGTGGCGTCAAGCGGAAGTTTTCCCGGCGCGGGAAATAGGAACCAACTTTGCCAAATAGTTCGACCAGTTGCTGCTGCAGCGTTTTGCCGCGGCGCGCCACCATTTCGCAGCACAGCAGCCCGGCAAGGATGCCGTCTTTCTCCGGAACGTGATGGCGGATGGAAAGACCGGCACTTTCTTCCCCGCCGATGGCAATCTTGTCGCCTTTAATCAGCTCGCCGATGTACTTGAATCCCACCGGAGTCTCATAGAGCGGCACCTGCAGCTGCTCGGCGAGGGCGTTGATCAGATTGGTGGTGGCCACGGATTTGGCCACGCCGTTCTTCCAGCCGCGGCTCTCGACCAGATAATCAAAGAGCAGGGCAATGACGTAGTTAGGCTGGAGGAAGGTGCCGTCCTGGTCGAGAATGCCGAAGCGGTCGGCATCGCCATCCGTGGAGATGCCGATGTGGGCGCCGCTCTCGCGCATTTTTTGCCGCAAACTGTCGAGGAGATGATCGTCGGGTTCGGGAGCATGGCCGCCGAAGAGCACGTCGCGCGAATCATGCACGGTGCTCACGTTGACCCCCGCTTCGCGCAGCAGGCGGTCGGGATAGCTGCGGGCCGCGCCCCACAGCGGGTCGTAGGCCACCTTCAAATTGGCCTTGCGGATGACTTCCAGGTCCACGATGTCGCGCAGGCGCTCCAAATAGGCGGGGCGCACGTCAATGGATTCCCTGGCCGGGGGCGTGGCCCGAGGCGCCAGGGCCGGCGCTTCCATGCCATCCACGGGAACATTGGCTTCGATCTGCCGGGTCACCTCGGGCAGCGCAGGAGCGCCGTCGGGAGTGGAGAACTTGATGCCGTTGTACTCCGGCGGATTGTGCGAGGCGGTGAAGTTGATGGCGCCGTCCGCGCGCAAGCGGATCACTTCGAAGGCAATGGCTGGCGTGGGCGCGGGCTGGGGAATCACCACCGGCGTGATTCCGTGCTGAATTAAAATCTGGGCCGCCAGATCGCAGAAGGTTTCGCCCAGAAAGCGCGGGTCGTGCCCCACCAGGATGCGCGCTCCCTGCGGCTTCTGCGAGGCCGCATAGCGGGCGATGCCGGTAACGGCGCGGCGCACATTAGCGAAGGTGAACTCATCCGCCATCACCGCCCGCCAGCCGGAAGTGCCGAATTTGATTTGTGTCGCCATCGCGTGCGCCAAGCGCGAATGTTAGTGTAATACCAGGACGCGCTCCGTGCGCGCCGGGAAAGATTGCAGGTTATGAGCGACAAAAAACTTGTGCTCACCACAGCCGGCTCGCGGGAAGAAGCGGAAAAAATCGCACAGGCGCTGGTGGAGCGCCGCCTGGCGGCCTGCGTCAACCTGGTGGGCCCAATCCAATCCGTTTATCGCTGGCAGGGCAAGGTGGAAACCGCGGCGGAACACCTGCTGGTGATCAAGACCACTGCAGGTTTGTTTGATGCCGTTGCTAAAGCTATCCGCGAACTGCACTCCTACGAACTGCCGGAGTGTATTCAATTGCCAATTGAGGCGGGAAGCGCGGAGTACATGAAGTGGATCGAGGAATCGGTCGCCAGCCGTTAGCTCTTGGCTATTGGCTGGCTGTTGACTCTTGGCTGTAGGCCTTTGGCGGCCGGCGATGGCAGTTCGAATGTCGCCTGGCGGTTCCCGGTCCTTAAGTTTTTCGCCCGCTCAGGTTCAGCCGCCAATAGTCCAGCAGAAACGGCGGATCATCCTCGGACGACTGGCGGGTGAGGTCATCCAAAAAATGTTTGCGCAACCCGGGCTCGCCGATGCGCTCCAGGTGGCGATGGAAAATCACGTTGGCCAGGTACTCGCGATATTCCTGGGCTCCGGCCAGCAATACGGGCGCCGGCTCCAGGCCGGTGCTGATTTCGCTGAAACCAGCGCGGCGCAGGCGCTCGGAGGTGGTTTCCGGCGAAGCATACTCCCAGGGGCTCTGCCATCCGCTAAAGAAGCGCTCCAGGGGCGGGATGGAGATGAGCGCCTGGGCGCGGCGCAGGAGCACGGCCAGATTGGGGCCGCCACCGCATTGCGCTTCCAGCCAGCCACCCGGACGCAACACGCCATGCAGGCTGCGAAAGAGGCGCTCATGGTCCTTGATCCAATGAATGGCAGCAGTGCTGAAAATTCCATCTGCAGCCGCGCCAAACGGCAACTGCTGCAGGTCGGCCACTACGAACCATACGTGCCCGGCAAAGCGCGGCTCGAGCCCGCACCGCGCCGCC
>DATJEH010000044.1:0-4913 GCA_035496875.1 Terriglobales bacterium
TCAGCAGTCAGCGCTCAGTCACTCAACATCCGAATAGGGAAGATCAAGACCAACGTCCCATTCCTGGGAACTTCCGGGTTGGGCGAGACGCTTCCTGGCTGAATGCTGAGTGCTGAATGCTGACGGCTAATTGCTAAAATCTCCCCATGCCCCTGCTCCAGCTCAAGGACATCGTCCGCTGCCCGCAGTGCGGCGGCAGCGAGGTCATCTACTCCTGCGAGCCCAAGTGCTGCTTCAACCATGTTTGCGCCGACTGCCGCAGCACCTTCGAACTGAACACCCAGAAAACCGGCCGTTTTGATCCGGAAACCGCTATCAGTGCAGAAGAGCCCCAGTCCGGCGAGCCCACCACCGGCTGCGCCAGTTGCGAAAGCCTGCGGCTGGCGGTCCTGAGCGCCGGCGGTGAAGACACCCTGCTGCTTTGCGCCAACTGCCGGGCGATTTCGAAGCTGGTGGTCGAGGAGTTTGTGCCGGGGTTCAGCGAAAAATCGTAGCACCGGCGCCGCGCCGGCTGTCCGGCGGGGCCCCTCCGGCTCCGCTCAGGGCAGCTCGCCCGCCCTCAAGGGCCGCCGGGACGGCGGCGCTATTCAGCGGCACTTTTTCGCACCTTTATAGCGAAGGAGGGGGGATGGGATTGTAAAGAGTGAGAAAGCCTGTTTTCGTCAATCATCGCAACGGGCAGCTACAATGGGCAGGAATCAGCCCGAAGGGTCAACTGAAGTTGATTTGCATCCATGAATCTCGCCGTGTTTCGCGCAGTGTGCTCATTTGTTTGCTGCTATTGAGCCTATGTATTACGGCGTTCCCACAAACTGAGCATTCGATGCAGCTTCTGGCCCCTAACGTCGGCTGGGCGTTGTACGGTGGTCGCCTTTATTGGACAACCGATAACGGTCGAAAGTGGAAGGAGATTACGCCGCATGATGGCACTTCGCGGGGGATTTCGGCTGTATTTTTTCTGAACCGTGCAACTGGTTGGGCGCTGTTCACGCGCAGAAATGAGTCCAACGATACTGTCGCATTTGACTTAGCTTCTACTACTGATGCTGGAAGCAGTTGGACGATTAACCGTATTAACATCCCGAATCAGGTGCCGGGCAAGAGCGCGTCCCTTGCGGGCAATGCCAGATTGGCCTTTATAGATCCTCTGCATGGCTGGATGAACTTTGGTCTGGTTGGTAGCTCTGCCTTTAATCCAGGTGGCACGATTAGGACCTCGGATGGAGGTAGGACGTGGAGCGATGTGGGTGGACCGCCGATGGGATGGGGTTTTGTGCAGTTTGTAAATGAGAACGAGGGTTGGGCTACTAACCTCGAAAACCTCTACGCCACTCATGATGGGGGAAGACGCTGGCAGTCGGTATCGCCCACAGCGCCGTCGCAAGTGTACCCTGCTGAGGCTACCTACGGCTTGCCGACATTTTTGGACAGCCGACGTGGTTTTCTTCCTGTTGACTATTCAGAGGAAGGAAAATCGGCAATGGTGCTGTTTGCAACCGACAATGGCGGACGTAGTTGGAAGCCAGATCGAGTACTACCCAATTTACGAGCTACCTCCGTCGGTCAGATGTTCGCCAATTCTGTCGTTGATTCCACTTGGATCGTGGGAGGGCCACCTACTGAAGGGGCTATTACACTGATCATGCTTGGTCCAAATGGAACCAGGCATAGCGTTGTGGGTCCTTCTGTCGTCCGTGATGCTCTTGGCACAAGTTTCAGCGGTGTCGTGTTTTCCCTCAGCTTTCTAAACGTGAGCAACGGGTGGGTGACCCTTGCCTGTTGTGGTACTCAGACCAATTTGTTCTCAACTACCGATCGCGGTGCGACTTGGCTCAACATAACACCCTTTTGCAACCGAGTTCTAAACCACCGAAAGGGCGAATTGTGCGCATTTTCGCATTGATTGATGTGAAATCGCCTTCTCACTTTTAATTCACTCCTGTGAGGTTGGTGGCGATACAAGCAGACGCTATCCCCAACCGGCCAATTTGCTAATCGCTAGAGTCCCACGGCCCCTTTGCTATCATTCCCTCCATGTCCCTGGAACGCGCTCGCAAGATCAAGCTGCTGTTGTTTGACGTGGATGGAGTGCTCACCGACGGCACCATATGGCTTTTTCCTGCGCCCGCGGGAGCACAGCTTTCCACTCAGCAGCATGCCCAAAAGCATGGCGGCGAAGGTGGCTTCGGCATTGTCAGCCAGAACATGGTGGAGGCTAAGGGTTTCCACGCCCATGATGGCGCCGCTGTCTCGCTGGCCCGGCTGGCGGGCATCAAGTGCGGCCTTATCACCAAGCGCATTTCGGAAACCGTGGCCCTGCGCGCCCGCGACTTAAAGCTGGAGCACGTTTACCAGGGCATCCAGGACAAGCTGACGGTTTTTGAGGAGATCCTGTCCCAGGAAGGCCTGCGCCCCGAGCAGGCCGCCTACGTAGGCGACGATGTGATTGACTTGCCCGTCATGCGCAACTGTGGCCTGGCGGTGGCCGTGGCCAATGCCCGCACCGAGGTCAAAGAGGAGGCCCATTACATCACCGAGCACCGGGGAGGGGAGGGGGCCCTGCGGGACGCGGTGGAGTACATCCTCAAATCACAAGGTAAGTGGGATGAGGTGGTGCGGATTTACATTCGCGAGCGGAGTCCGGCTAAGTAATTGAGTAATTTAGTAATCGGGTAATTTGTAAATTGGGCCTTGCAAACGCCCGGCCGGGTCCTCTCTTCCATAGCTTAGAGACATCAAGCCACCATTCCTCATAGATTTAGAGAGATAACGAGAAGGGAAACCGTGCTGATTTGCAGGACCTCAGGCCAAACAAAAACGCCCACTGGCTGCGTGCTTGGGGCGTGCTCGGGTGTGCAGCCAGTGGGTTTACCGTTTCTCCTTACTCACCCTGTTGCTTTCAGGAGGCTTTGATAACCTTATACCCCTTTTCCGGGCAAAAGTTTCGGGTCACGAGCATTTTTTTTTAAAGACCCAGCCCCTAATTGGGGATGGCCGCGGGCCGAGTCTTCATTAACTCCAGAAACCTGGGATCTTTGCGCAGGCCGGCGAACTCGGAATCCTTGTAAACATCGTCAATTTCCTTGTAGCCCTCCTCCAGAGCCATTCTCAGGTAGAGCAGAGAACGATCCGCCATCCCCATATGGGCGAAGGCCTTGGCCAGCATGTAGTGATAATGGGCGCGGTCGTTCACCGAGGAGGTTTGGGCTATCACCCCCTGCGACGAGGTGCGGTCCAGAATGCTGGGGTCAATTTGCAGGGCGCGAGCGTACTCCACAATCGCCAGATCGAACTTTTTGTTGGCAAAGTAGGCCGTTCCCAGGTTGCTATGGAAGGAGGCGGAATCGTCGTAGAGCTTGATAGCTTTGCGGTATTCCTTGATGGCCTTGCCGTACTTCTTGCGAAAATAATAAACCGCGCCCAGGTTGTTATAGGCCTCGGCGTAAGTTTTGTCGGCTTTAATGGAGCGGTGGAAGTCCTTTTCCGCGTCCTTCAGGCGCTGCAGCATCAGCTCCACAATTCCCATCTTGTTATAAAGCAGGGAATTCTTGGAATTTTTCGCCAGGGCCGCTTTGTAGTAGTCAATGGCATCGAGGTACAGCTTCTGGGTGCGCAAAGAATCGGCGCGTTGTTCCAACTCCTGCGCGGACCAGTCTCTGGGCGGAGGCTCCACCACATGGACCGGGGGTGGCGCCGGTTGGAGTTGAGCCAGAACCGGAACGCTGAACCAGACCAGCGCGGCAACAGAAATCATCAGCAGGAACAGCGAGGAGCGCGAACTGCGGCTGTAAGCGCGAGGCATGGTGCACCTCCTGTGACCGATCCCCACAACCGGTCAACTGCCGCCGTCAATGCGGCTGGGCTGGCGGCGGAGACGGAGCCGAGGGCTTGTCGTCCTCTTTAAAGATACCCACAATTTTGCCAAATAAACCTTTTTTCTTTTTTTGGGGGTCGTCGGCTTGTCCTTGCGCTCCCGCGGCCTGCTGGCCGGATTGAGCGCTGGCGGGCTGTCCGGGAGGAACCGGAGGCAGAGGCTTGGGGCCGCCCAATCCCAGGATGCGGGCGAGAAAGCCACGGTGCTCGCCCATGGCCTGATCGCAGGTCTCGGTGGGTTCGGTGCCGGCGATGAAAGCGGCCACATAATCATTCGTGCAGGTCGAAGTCGCCAGGGCGTTAGTCACCCTATCCAGTTGTACGTTCACCACTCCGGTAGGCTGTTCGAAATCGCTTACGTCGCGATATTGGGGAAGGGCAACAGCCCGTTTCATGAAGTCGGTCCAGATGGGAGCAGCAATTTCAGCCCCGCTCAGGCGGATATCGCTGTAATCGTCGTACCCAACCCAGACGATACAGAGAAGGTCGCTGGTATAGCCGGCGAACCAGGCGTCGTGCGAGGTGCCGGTCTTGCCGGCAGCGGGCGCGTTGAATCCGGCGGAACGCACCCCAAAAGCCGTTCCGAAATTGAGCACCCCTTCCATCATGTTGGTCATGATGTAGGCCACCCGCGGATCGAGTACCGGCTTCTGTTCCGCCTGGTAGTTGGCCAGCACGTCTCCGTTGGATTTGCGTACGGAATTAATCAGCACAGGACTTAATTTGATGCCATTGTTGGCGAAAACCGTATAAGCCGAAGCCATCTCCAGCGGGGTAGCGTCATAAGCACCCAATGCCATTGCGGGAGTGGCTTTCACCGAGGTAATGCCGGCCGCGCGCGCCAGGTCCGCCACTCGGTCATAGCCCACCATCTGGGCCAACGCCACCGTAGCGTTGTTCAAGGAGAGCGCCAGAGCGTAGCGGGCGGTCACCTGGCCGTGGTACTCGTCCCTGTAATTGCGCGGCTCGTAAATCTGATCGCCGTAACTGAAGGTGGTGGGCTCGTCGTTGATCATGGTAACCGGCGTGACCACTACCGG
>DATJEH010000045.1:0-7276 GCA_035496875.1 Terriglobales bacterium
TGCAATCAATAAGGCCGACCCAAACGACTGGGGAAAGAAATACCTGGACGCCTTCTACGCCAGAGGCCACACAAAACATGCGTACACCATGGGCTCTGTAAAGCCCGGGTTTAACGATCGGCTCGCCTCCTGGAGTCTGGACCGCGTGATGAACCGCAATTGTGGGCAGACCTGGCTCAAAACCTTTGCCGAAATCCAGCGTTTTTATTCCGCTACCAACCAGCTCGATGCCTTGCAGATTGTGACCTGGAATGATTACGAAGAAGGTACGGAGATCGAAAGCGGTATTGAGAACTGCGCCGTGGTTTCAGCGCATTTAAAAGGAGACGACCTGCAGTGGAGCATCGCGGGACGCGATACTACGAAAGAAGACAGCATCAGCCGCTATATCGTGTTTATCTCGCGCGATGGTGAAAACCTCATGCCGCTCGCCACCGTAACCGGCGGTGTCCACACGCTCGACCTCGGCAGATACAGCTTGCGGGCGGGAAAGTACGTGCTTTTTGTGAAAGCAGTTGGAGTAGCTTCGGTCAAAAATCACATGTCCAATGCAGCCACTTACGTAGTGTCAAGCCGCGAGCCCGATGGGCTACGCTGAGCCGACCTCTTCCACCGACTTACCTCATCACTGATCTGAGGGCGAGGGCCCGGCCCCGGGCCATCAGCCACGAGTTCGGCAAGTGGAATGAATGGCTACCAACAGGGAAAGCCGGTGATGATTTGGTTTATGGAACGGGCCAGGAACTCCGGCCAACAGCAACTCTCAATTCAGTTTCGACTGGCAACCCGCGCGGGTCAAGCAGAGTCGGTACTCTCGAGGCATGCAAGTTCCAATCGCCTTACCGAAGGGAGTTACCGCTATGCCCCTAGAGAAATTCGATATCTGGCACCGTTTTTGCAGAAGAACATCGTTTTCGTTAATTGCTGTAATGACGGCAACGCTGGTTGTTCTGATCACTGTTTCCACGAGCGCTGATTCGCAAACCGCGCCTCCATGGGTCGGCCACCTGCTTCTCGAAAACTCAACGATCACAGCCGATCCCACTTTGACCGCGCCCGAGGCGCAGGGGCTGGGACTTAAGTTTGAGCTCCTCTACGCCATGACAAATGACCAAGATCCGCTAAACAATGACAATGATGTCATCTCACTTCTCGCCACGCCTACTACAATCGGCGTAGCGGTGCGCAACATGCTTCCGGGGACCACAGTCGCTTCTATGACCGACCAGGTCAATCTCAAGTACTACTTGCCTGGGGGAGCAGATCGCAGCACATGCAGTGGCGGGTCGCCGCGAATTCAACTCTACATTGACCCTGGCGACGGCACTGGGCCACGAAATGCGTTCGGGTATGTGGGTCATGCGGCGTTCGGCGCCGGCTGTATTGCCGGGAAATGGGACTTTGTGGACCTGTCAAATCTGGCCGATCCGACCGCTTATTGGGACCTCAGTCAATTCCTGGCTAGTGGACATGCGGCCGCTTGCGACATGACTTGCACGTGGGCACAGGTGGTTGCATTCTTTACAACCCTCCCTGACAGCCATGTTCTTTCCGGCGGCGTGTACGATGACTCCTGCAGCTTCGACTCTTTGGCCTGCGGCAAAGCCTACTACGACCTGTTGACGGTTGAAAACCGAACCCTGACCAATAAGGAAGACACGGTTCAAGGCCCTACCCAATAGATAAATGATTGAATGATGGAGGTGGCTCGGAATATTGAGGCACCTCCATTGCCGGGAAAGTCCAGGCGTTCGCCAGCTCGAAAAAAGCAAAAGGGCGCGGCGGCCCTGAGCAGAGTGTGATGACTAGCGGTCTTCTGTAGTCCCGCCAGCGGTCCTGGCGGCGGTCGGACGGCGGCCCTTAGGCTTGCGCGGGGAGTTCTGTTTTGCGGCCTGGACATCGAGAGAAGCGGCTGCCTGGAGTCGCAATACGTGCACGACCGAGAAACCACCAGTTGAGGTGGCGCAATCCTTGCCCTTCCTGGCTCCGCAAAACGGGCAAGGCAAGCTCAGTGGGTCGGTTGGGATCAGGGCTGGCACTTGATGACGATTTGCCACGTGGCCAATGCTACCGCGTTCCGCGCCATCCTGCCATCTTCCGCGAACGGCGACGAAGTTTCAACTGGGCGTCCTGATTGGCGGCTAAAGCCGTGCGCTGGCACGGTGATGTGAGCCGCATCACCAAAGGCGTGCCACACAACCCACAGAGGCTAAAGGCCTACCGTCGCGGCGGGAGGGCAGTGCAATCAGTGGACGGTCCTGCCGGATCCCACCACTTCAGTTGTCAACCCGCAAACCAACCAGCTCTCTGGAATTGCTGAATTATTCCTGCCCTCGTGCAATGGCTGCGGGAACGGCACGCCGCGGGGGCAGTATCTGGTGTCGTTCAGCTTTCTGATTCACAAGTGAAGCGGTCTCCACAATGTGGGTGTCGGGAATGATTTCAGGGCAGAACGTCAATTGGTACGGGTTGCATTACGCTGCTCTTGATAAGAATCTGCAAGAGATTTTCATTATTGATGGGGCTACAAATTCCCCAGTAGCAATAGTGCAAGGCTGCGTCAGTAGCCAGCCCTGCACGCCCCAGCCATTATAAGCACACGGGGCTGGCGGGAGCGGTCGAGCCAGGGATTGTCAATTTACGTCGTCTGGGGGCAAGAAGTAGCCCTCAACGGCACGCAGGAGAGCCGCGGGCTCGAGTTGGGGCGATCTTCCCTCGTATTTAGCCGCCCAGCAGACCTGGTTGACAATGTCCCGTGGGTAGCAGGCCCGCAGAGGCTGCTTCAAGCGGGTGCGGATGACGTCTATAAGCTGGGCGACAATTTCTGGCTCATATTGCAGTCCCAGCCCGCCGCAGACGCGACGGAAGATTTCGTGAAATTGCTCCTCGGAAACGGCATCAATCCTGATTTTGGTCTGCAGCCGGCGCAGGAAGGCTTCATCGGCCAGAGTATCCGGGTTTATGTTGGTGGCGAAAACGACAACCAACTCGAAGGGAATTTCGATTTTTTTGCCGCCTGACAAGGTAAGAAAGTCAATTCTCCGATCGAGGGGGACGACCCAACGATTGAGAAGCTCTTCGGGGCGCAGCCGCTGCCGGCCGAAATCGTCAACGATAAGGATGCCGCAGTTGGCCTTCATCTGCACCGGACCGGCATAGAACTTGGTAACGGGGTTGAACTGAAGATCCAGCATGTCAATGGTCAGTTCACCGCCCACCTGGACCGCCGGACGTTCACAGAGGACCCAGCGCTCGTCAAGGTTGCGGCGATCATCCTGCACCTTCCGGTGGATGACGGGGTCGTACACAGTGATAATCTGTCCATCCACTTCAACCGCGAAGGGCATCCAGACCGATTGTTCGGCAAATACTTGAGAGAGAGTGGCGGCAATGGTGGTTTTCCCGGTCCCTGTTGGCCCGTACAGAAAAATCGAATTGCCAGAATTGATAGCAGTTCCGAGCTGATAGAGCGTCTTGTCGTCAAGCACCAGCTTGGCAAATGCTCGCGTGAGATCCTGGGGGTGGACCTCAAAGTTGTGTACTCCCTGGGCTCGGGTTTGCCGTATGTAGTTGTCGAGCGATACGGGAGCAGGTCCGGTGTACTGGTTTAAGGCGAGCAAATCCATAGCTCGCGCCCGTCCGGAAGAGCTGATGGCGATGCGGTACACATTTCCGAGCATTCCGGTGGCGTCGCACAGCTGCTCCTTGCGAAGGCGCTGAAACAGCTCATTGGCCACGGGGAAGCCCACCCGCATGCGCTCCGCAATATCGAGAACGGACATTTGGCCAGCCATGAAGAGGATCTTCAAAGCCAGCTCTTCGAGCAGATTTACAGGTATGTCAAATTCGTCTAGAGTGGCCGGCGCCTGAGCTGGGCCGGCACTCACTTCAGCGGGATCGCATGCAGCTACGTCCATGGGGCAAGTCCTCGCGCTGTTTTAGCGTGGATTCTCTCGGGGCCGGACTCAGCAAAGAGTCTCCTGAAACGTGAACGGTGGCGACTCGGGAAAGAGTATGCCAACCAGCCAGATTTGAAAATAGCACGATGGTACTCTCCATTTGCGGCACATAGGTAATGTTGTTCAGGCGAAGGCGGTGGAAGTCCTGGCGGAGGGGAGGCGAATGTTGTGTCTAGCGCCCTGGTTTCTTCCAGATGCCGCGATCGTGCAGCAATCGAATCTGGCGTTTGATGACCTTTTCGCGATACTCCTTGTGCTTCATGGGGGCCCGCTTCAGGTAGAGGTTCTTGGGATAAATGGGCTGTTCATAAAGAATCTGGTAAAGTTCAGTGCGCAGGTCTTTCAGCCAGTTATCCCACTGGGCCCGGGCCCGGTGATCGCGCAAGGCCTCGATGTCCACCACCCCGGCAACGTAGGTTGAGCCGGCCCCGTACTCTTGCCGCCCCACGATCTGTCCCTTGTAATTAATGATGAATGAACGCCCGCCGAAGGTGTCGATGGGGGTGGTCTCTTCTGGAAACAAGTAGTAGGTGCCCATGTTAGGGGCGACAATATAAAGGTTATTGTCGAGGGCGCGGGCGCGGCTCTGGATTTCAAAAATGTCGTTGCCGGTTGCGGGATGGGGGTAGGAGGCGCGATAAATCACTTCGGCGCCGTTGAGGGCGAGGGCGCGGGCATTTTCGGGATAGGAGCCTTCGTTGGCCATCATGATGCCCAGGCGCCCGATGGCGGTATCCGCTACCGGCCAGAATGCGTCCAGGGTGCGCCCGTATTTTTCAACCCACCAGTCGTACACATCATGGGGGCAGACCGAGTGCTCCACCGGGAACAGGGGTGAAACCTTGTAGTGCTGCAGGATCACCTTGCCCTTAGGATCGAGGATGAAGCCGACGTTAAAGTAGCGGTCCTTGAGATCGGGATGGCGAGCTTTGGCCTGGGCCATGATGAAGGCGTCATACTCGCGGGCGAGCTTTGCCAGTTCCTCGGTTTCCTCGCCGGGAATGTCTATGGCGCATTCGCGGGCGAATTTCACGTGGTCGAGGTCAAGCACTTCGTCGTTGAAGGCCTGAAGAGCGCCCTCGGGGAAGGCAATCAGGCGCACGGGCAGGTCGAGGGCGGAGAGCCAGCTGGCCGCCTTGACCAGGTGCTTCAGGTGTTCCAGGTTGATCTTAATGTCCTTGCGGCGGCGGATTCCCCGTACCGAAGGGATAAGGCCCACAGCGGTATAAGGTTTCACCACGGTTTGCAGCACCTCAACATTGTCCGGCGGCAGGCGCCCAGAATATCACCCGTCCCTTCTAGAAGGTGAACCGCAGCGACAGTTGCAACTCCCTGGCCGGGGAAACGAACTTGGGCGAGCCAAAACTGGGATTCGCCGGGCTGGAGATATGGTCGCCAAAGGCCTGCGGCACCGGACCGATGAAATCGGGCGCGCCATAGACGTGGTCCACATCCAGCACGTTGGGGCGGTTGAACAGGTTGAAGATCTCCAGGCTGGCCTCCGTCTTCACTCGCTCTGAAATCGGGATCACTCGCTGCACGCGGAAATCGGTGTCGTAGTAGGGATCGCCCCTGTAGGCGTTGCGAGCGCTCACGCCCGCCCGATCGGGAAAGGGAAAGATGTCGCCATTGGTGTCAAACCCGGTGTTGATGGTGAAGTATCGGGCGCTCTGCAGGTTGTTGAGCAGGGAGAACTTGAAATCGCGCACCAGGCGCGGCCACTGCGCGGGGGTATCGGTCAACAGGGCGAGGGTAAAGCGGTTGCGAATGTCATTGTCGCCCACCGCGCGGTCGTATTGTGGGAACAAGTAGTTTTCGGGCGTATTCGGCAGGTTAACGGTGGTGGAGATGTCAATGGACTTGGAATAGGTGTAGTTAGCGAGGACATTGAAGTGGTTGGAAAAAGTTTTGCGCAAGGTGGCGGTGCCGGCGTTGTAAATGGAAAAGCCGATGGGCTTTACGTAGAGCACAAAGCCAAAATTGGGGTCGGCGGGCCGGAAGTCTTGTTTGCAGCCGGAAGCCACGAGCGGATCGCAACCGGGCAGCGGCAGACCGTTAATGCTGGAGTAGACGGGCAAGCGGTCGGCATGCATCCACTGGTAGCCAATCGAGGCGTACCAGTCTCTACCGATCTGGCGTTCTACTTCCAGGCTGGCCTGTTCCGATAGGGGCTGGGGGAACTTGCGCTTGGCATATCCCAAGGGCACCTGCACCAGGTTGCCGGGTGCAGGATAAGCCCCGGTTTGAACGAAGTTCATGAACGACTGGCGCAGGAATACGGGGTCGGGTAGGCAGAGTCCAGGGACAACACTGGTGGAACACGCGCCTACCGCTCCGGAAGCGCCAAAGCCAATCAGGTTCTGGGTGGGATTGGCGAATTCCGGCAGCATCGGCTGGTTCATGTAGCTGAATTCTGACGCCCCGATCCAGCTCACCATGATGTCGCTGTAGACAAAGGGGCCGGTAAACAGGCCCGCACCGCCGCGCACCACCCCTTTGCCTCCGCTGAAGGAATAGGCAAAGCCCACCCGTGGCTGCACGTTGCCATAGTTAGTGGGATGGAAGGCGCCTTGTATTTTTACATCGCTGGCGGAAGGCATCTTGTCCACGTCATAGCGCAGGCCAAAGTTGAAGCTCAGGTTAGGACGCGCTTTCCACTGATCCTGCGCATAGGCCGAATACATGGTGTGCAGGTAGTTGAGGGAGGTGGCATTGTTGAAGGTCTGCTGGCTGGGCCCGGCGTAGAGACCGTTCTGGAAATTGGGGTCGCGGTTGGGAATCTGCTGCCCGAAAAGCGAGCGCGGTTCCAGGAAAAGGAAGGCCACCGGAGAGCCGGGCGGAAGGCCCTGGAACGGCCCCACCCCGAAAAAGCTCTGGGGAGCGAAGATGGCGAAGCCGGGGCTGAACAGAGTCACCTGCGTGCTAGTCCAAACTGGCTGGAAGCTGCCACCGAACTTGAAAGTGTGTTTGCCGCGGGTATAGGTGAGGTTTTCCGCGGTCTGGAAGTGCTGTTCACGATAGAAGCGGACGCTGCCGACAAATCCGCCCGACGACATGAGGTCGGGAATCCCCAGCGCGGGCTCGAACCCCAGGCCCTTGGGCTGCAGGTTGAAGGTGCGCTTGTTGTACTGCATAAGGGTTTCCGAAGTCAGATCGTGGTTGAAAACGTGAATCAAGTTGCTGTACAGGGTTTGATCGCGAACCGGGTTATCGCGGTAGGAGGAAGGCAGGCCTTCGCCGGGCGCCGCACCCCGCACATTCTGCTTGCGCGAGTCGTTAAACAAGTAGGTGATGTTGAGAAATGTGTTTGCGCTCAG
>DATJEH010000046.1:0-12631 GCA_035496875.1 Terriglobales bacterium
TTCTTCAATTTACACAATTACCCGATTACTCACTTACTCAATGAAACTTGTTTTCTGTGGCACGCCGCGATTTGCCGTTCCTACGCTGGAAAAGCTGGTGAGCAGCGGGTTCGAGGTGCGTCTGGTGGTCACCCAGCCCGACAAGCCACGCGGCCGCGGGCTGGAACTGGCTCCTTCGCCGGTAAAAAGCCGCGCGCTGGAGCTGGGCCTGCCCGTGGTTCAGCCCGAGAAGATCAAAAGCAACGAAGAGTTTCGCGCGCAGCTTGCGGCCCTGCGGCCCGAAGCCATGGTAGTGGTGGGCTACGGGCGCATCATTCCTCCCTGGATGATTGACCTGCCGCCGCTGGGCAACATCAACCTGCATGCGTCGCTATTGCCCAAGCACCGCGGCGCCGCCCCCATCCAGTGGGCGATCGCCATGGGCGAAACCGTCACCGGCGTTACCACCATGCGCATTGATGCCGGCCTGGATACCGGCGACATCCTGCTACAAAAAGAAATCCCCATCGCACCCGGGGACACCGCGGAAACGTTGGCGCCGCGTATGGCCGCAGTCGGGGCTGACCTGATGGTCGAAACGCTGCGTGGTTTGGGCGCGGGAACCATTCAGCCACGCCCGCAGGACCACAGCCGGGCAACGCTGGCGCCCATCCTGAAGCGCGAAGACGGGCTGATTGATTTTCAGCGCACGGCGGCGGAAATTACAAACCGCCTGCACGGCTTCCAGCCCTGGCCGGGAGCGTTCACCACCTTTCGCGGCAAGCAACTGCAGGTGTGGCAAGCGAAGCCGGCTGCGGCAGCACTGCCGCCGGGCGAAATCAGAGTCGAAGGCGAGCGCCTGCTGGCGGGCTGCGGTCAAAACACCGCGCTCGAGCTTCTGGAAGTGCAGCCCGAGGGCAAAAAGCGCATGGCGGCGCGCGATTTCGTGCACGGCTACCGGCCCAAGCCGGGCGAACGATTTCTCACCACAGAACGATTTTTCACCACAAAGCACGCGAAGGATCACTAAGCAAAATCAAATCGTCAAATTGGACAGGTATGTAATTGAAAGCTGAATAGGACTAGTTGAGCCCGGTTTTACTTGCCACCCTTCTGATTTTCCTTCGTGCCCTTTGTGTCCTCTGTGGTGAAAGACTTTGAATTACCCATTATTCCCCATGCTTTCAGCCGCGCGCGCCGCCGCCTTTGAGATTCTCCTGCGAGCGGAGCGGCAGGGCGCCTACGCCTCCGAACTGCTGCATTCCAGCCGCTACCAGAAGCTTTCTGCCGGCGACCATGCCCTTTGCACCGAGTTGGTGATGGGCGCGCTGCGCTGGCGCTCGGCTCTGGACGCGGGAGTGGCCCAGGCGTCTTCGCAGCCGATAGAGAAACTCGATCCCGAAGTTTTGCTCGCGTTGCGGCTGGGCGCATACCAATTGGGGTGGCTGGAACGGGTGCCGGCGCGGGCGGCGATTTACGAAAGTGTGGAGCTGGTGAAAAAGGCGCGCAAGCGCTCCGCCGCCGGCTTGGTAAACGCGCTGCTGCGCAAGCTGGCAGCCGGGGCGGTGGAGCTTCGCCCCAGCCCACTGGGTGATGTGAGCGCCCGCAGCCTGGCGGTGGCCTATGCGCATCCAGAATGGCTGGTCGCACGCTGGGTGGACCAGTTCGGAGAGGAACGCGCGGCACGCATCTGTGCTTATGACCAGCAGGTGCCGGTGACCTCCATCCGCCTGCGCGCTCCCGAATCCGAAGCCGAATTGCGGCAAGCCGGTATTGAGCTATTGCCGGGCGCGTTTCTGGCCGACGCTCGCCGGGTGGGGAAAGGCGACATAGCGCGCAGCGCTGCCTTCCGCGAGGGGCGGGTTGCCATTCAGGATGAAGCCTCGCAGTTGGTGGCGGCGCTGGTGGGACGAGGGCGGAGGTTGCTGGATTGCTGCGCCGCACCGGGAGGCAAAACGGCGATACTGGCCGACCGCAATCCCGCCTCGCAGATCGTTGCCGCCGACCTGCATCCGCAACGCGCCCGGCTGCTGCGGCGGCTGGTGCGGGCGAACAACGTGCAGGTAATCGCCGCCGACGCCGGGCGGTTGCCGGTGGTTGCGGAGTTCGACCGCGCCCTGGCCGACGTGCCCTGTTCCGGCACGGGAACGTTGGCCCGCAACCCGGAAATCAAGTGGCGCCTGAAAGCGGAAGACCTCAACGACCTGCACGCCCGCCAAGTCGCAATTGCGCGCGCCGCGCTGGAACATCTCGCGCCGGGAGGAAGGCTGGTCTATTCCACCTGCTCGCTGGAGCGCGAGGAGAACCAGGCGGTGGTGGAGGAACTGCTCGCCAGCGCACCCGGCATCCAGGTGCTGGATTGCCGACTGGAGTTGCAGGCCATGCGCGAGCGCGGGGAACTTATCTGGCAAGACCTGGATTCGATTACGGACGGGCCCTTCCTGCGCACGCTGCCCGGCGTGCATCCCGGCGATGGATTCTTCGCCGCCATCCTGGAGAAAAGCTTTTAACCACAGAGGACACGAAGGGTCACAAAGGAAAATCGAAGAAAAGACATCAAAGAATGGCTCGCGCGCCAAACCTTTGACATCTTTGGCGTCCCTCGTGTTCTTCGTGCCCTTTGTGGTGTGCTTTAGCGGGCCACCCGCCGCCATCCTGGAAAAAACCGGTTAACCACAGAGGACACGGAGGGTCACAAAGTAAAATCGAAGAAAAGACATCCAAGAATGGCTCGCGCCCCAAATCTTTGACATCTTTGGCGTCTCTCGCGTCCTTCGTGCCCTTTGTGGTGTGCTTTAGCGGGTCACTTCGAAGTTCACCACCGTGCCCGCGGTGACCTTCTGTCCGGGAGCGGGACTCTGGCCCACGATGAGCGTGGCAGTGGTTCCAGAGGTGGAAGTGGGTGCCGGCGGCGCGGTGCCGAGCGGGGGCGCCGCCGTTCCCGGGCTGCCGGGCGACGGCTGCACCGTCAGGTTTCCCAGGTGGAGGCCCGCCTTTTCGATGTCGGCGCTGACCAGGGCGAGGGGCTGGCCAATAAAGCTGGGCATCACGAAGGCCGGCGGATCGGGAGGCGCGGCCACCAGCACGCTCACTCGCGGCGCGAAAACCTCGTGCGCGTTGGCGGGCGGGTCCTGGGCGATGACCATGCCGGGCGCGGGACTGACAAGGTGTGCGCTGGCCTGTATGCCCATTTCGAGGCCGCGCTCGCGAATGTTGATTTCGGCGGCGCGCCCGCTCTGCCCCACCACGTCAGGAATGGCCACGCGCTGCGAGCCCAGGCTTTCCGCCGCCCGCACCTGCCAGCCGCGGCGCACCAGAGTGCCGGCATCGGGCACCTGCGACATGACCCGGCCAAAGGCAACCTGCGAGCTATAGAAGCGGCGCTCCACCGAAAGCGTCACGCCATTCTGGAAGGCGAGCCGCTCCGCCTCCGCCGGCATCATGCCCACGAAGTTGGGAACCGCCACTTCGCGCCCGTGGATCGCCAGGCGCATGGTGGTAATGGCCGACACCATGGCCACCATGAGCAGAATCATGGCCAGGGAGAGCAGGCGAAACATTGTCTTTAAGCGGACGATGGAGTGATTTTAGCCCGTTTTCACCACGGAGGCACGGAGGCAGAGAGAAAAACCGATGATTGACGATTGTTGATTGACGATTGGGGAATTGCTGGGGCGCGCCGGCTGGGGAACAGCCAAGAATAGCCAGCGGGCTCAAGCCAACGGCCACTCAGTGAGCTTCATCTCCCGCGGGCGCGCTGTCAGGAGTATCCACTCTCTGGGCGACGGCGCCGGGGGGAAGAGGAGGGGGAGGCTGAAAATCGCCTGGGTCGTGCCCTTTCAGCGCGGCCGACATGAATTCCATCCAGATGGGCAGCGCCGCGCGCGATCCGGTTTCCTTGTTGCCCAGCGATTTCTTCTGGTCAAACCCTACCCACACGCCGCAGGTCAGGTTGGGGGAGAAGCCGACGAACCAGGCGTCGGTGAAATCGTTGGTGGTTCCAGTTTTGCCCGCCAGGGCGTAGGGCATGCGGCTGGCGGCCACTCCGGTGCCGTGCAGCACGACCTCGCGCAGCATGGAGGTCATAATGCGGGCCGTGCGCTGGCTGATCACGTCGCGCACGTCGGGATAGTTCTCCTCCAGCAGGCGCCCATCGTAGTCGGTGACCTTGCTGATGTAGCGCGGCAGCAGACGCACCCCATCCTCGGGAAAGACGCTGAAGGCGGAGGTCTGCTCCAGCACGGTGGCGTCGGCGGCGCCCAGCGCGATGGGAAGGTAGTCGGGTATCTCTTCGCTGATGCCGAAGCGGTGAGCGTAGCTGATCACCGTCTCAATGCCGACTTTCTCCGCTGTCTTCAGAGCCGGAATGTTGCGCGAATTGGCCAGGGCGCGCCGCAAGGTGATGTTGCCTTCAAATTTCTCGTCGTAGTTGTGCGGGATGTAGGGTCCGGAAGGCGTGTTGAAGGTAACGGGCGCGTCCAGCACCACGTCATCAGGCGTGGCCCCCTGGTCAATGGCGGCGGTGTAGACGTAGGGCTTGAAGGACGAACCCACCTGGCGCTCCGCCTGGGTGGCGTGATTGAACTTGGAAAGGTCGAAGTCGCGCCCGCCCACCATGGCCTTGATGTCGCCGGTGGCGTTGTCAATGGCGACCAGGGCGCCCTGCACGCCCGAGTCCTGCTCCAGCGCGACCCGCGCCCGGCTATCCGGCCCCAAGGAAATCACTTTCACGTAGGCCACGTCACCCGGAGCCAGCAGTTGGGAAACGCGTTTCCTGGTCCAGGCCACTTCCTCCGGCCCCAGAGAGGCGAAGTAGCGGCCAAACTTCACCACCGCCGTGCCGGCGGAAGCTTCGGTGACCAGGGCGTGCACGTAGCTGCCCGGCTCCAGGGTTTCATCCCAGTCGGGATTGTGGTAGCTCTCCAGGGTGCGGCCCTCCAGCAGCACGTTTTCCAGGCGCCCTTTCCAGCCGTGCCGGTGCTCATAGGCCGCCAGACCATCCAGCACGGCCTGGTTGGCCGCTTTCTGCATGTCCATGTCGAGGGTGGTGTAGACGCGCAATCCGCCCTGGTGCACTTGGTCGCTGCCGTACTTCTTCTCCAGGTACTGGCGGATCTCCTCCACGTAGTAGGGGGCCAGGGAATTGGGGTCGGTCTGCAGGTTCAGGCGGATGGGCTCTTCCTTGGCGGCGGTGGCCTCGGCGGCCGTGATCTTGCCATCCTCCAGCATGGAATTGATGACCAGGTTGCGCCGCCGCAGGGCGCGTTCCGGATTATTGATGGGAGAGTAGTAGCTGGGCGCCTTGGGCAGGCCCGCCAGCAGGGCTGCTTCCGGCAGGGTCAGGTCGCGGGCGTGCTTGCCGAAGTAGAACTGGGCGCCGGTTTCAAAACCGTAAACCCCATGGCCCAGGAAGATCTGGTTGGCATAGAGGGTAAAAATCTGCGCCTTGGTAAAGCGGCGCTCAATCTGGATGGCGAGCAGAATCTCCTCCAGCTTGCGGCCGTAGGTGCGTTCCGGAGAAAGGAACAGGTTGCGCGAAAGCTGCATGGTCAGGGTGGAGGCGCCCTGCACTTTGCCGCCGGAGATAAGGTCGCGCCAGGCGGCGCCCAGCACCCGCCACACATTTACCCCCCAGTGCTTTTCGAAATTCTTATCCTCAATGGAGATGACCGCTTGGCGCAGCACCGGGGGGTAGTCCTGGAAACGCGCCACCACACGCCGCTGCAGGGCAAACGAGCCGATTACGCGCCCCTGGTCGTCAAACAGTTCAGTGTTGGATATGGGACGGTAGTGCTCCAGGTCGTCCACCTGCGGCAGGTCGGTGTTGTAAACGAACAGCAGCCCGCCCAGGGAACCCGCGCCCGCCGCGGCCAGCACCAGCACTCCGTACACAATCCAGCCGATCAGCCGGCGCCGGGCGGCGGCCTCCTCGGGAGTACGCACCTCGACTGGGGGACGGTCTGCGTCCAGCAACTTCATGGGAGGATGAGTTCAGCATAGCACCAGCGCAACCGGCCGGAGCGCAGTGGAAAATGGCCGGGCATGTGGATGGTCAATGGAGGGAGCACTCCTCCAGGCGGCGGAATGAGGGCCGCAAAACAGAGCCCCTTGCCGAAGCAAGGGGCTCGAGGGAGGACGTGTTGCTAACGCTTATTGCTGCGGCTGCGGCTGCGGTGGCGCCGGGGTGGCAGGAGCGGTCTGGTTGCCCTGCGTGCCGGTTACCGAGCTCAGCTGTTCCAGGTCGTTCTTCATCAGGCTGACTTCCACCCGCCCGCCGCTGATGCGCTTCGCCTTGCCGCCTTCGGCGGCGACAGGAGCGTTGCCCATGCCCAGCAGGTAGATCCGGTACACCGGAATGTCATGGTTCAGCACCAGGTAACGAACCACGGACTCGGCCACCTTCTGCGAATTCTGGATGGCGGCCTGGCCGCGGCCGGAAGAGAAGCCCTGCACTTCGATGATGTAGCCGCGCTGGTTCGCCAGCGGGGTGGCCATCTCATCCAGCGCTTCCTTGGCGCGCTTGCTCAGCACGCTCTGGCCGGGACGGAAACGGATCTCGGTCTGCGTGGTGGGCTTGTACTGGTCAATGTTGCTGACTACCTGCTCCACGGTGTTGATGTGGGTGGTAGCGGTATTGGCCGTCGTCTGCGCGGCCTGCGCCCGGTTGCCGGCGTCAATGGCGTGCTGGTCGGCTTCGTTGGCTTTGTTGGTGGCCAACTGGATGCCCTGCTGGGCGCGGGAATCAACGTCCTTGATGTCCTTGGCGTTCTGGGCCGTCAGGTCATCGAGTTCGTTAACCCGGTCACGGACGGGCGAGAGCTGCCGCTGCACATACTTTTTGCGGGCGAAGGGGTTCAGCTTGCCCCAGAAACCCTGCTTCTTATCCACCACCAGGGGCTGATGCGCGCCCGAGGTCTGGGTGCCGGTCTGGGCGTTCTTGTCGGTTTGCATGGCCGGCTGTTGCGTGCTCTGGTCGGCCGGTGTCTGGGTCTGGGTCGCCGCCGGCTGTTGGGCTGTCGGTTGCGACTGGTCCGAAGTGGTCGTGTCTTGCTGCGCCAGAACCGGGACCGAGAGGGCCGCGGCCAGCAACAGCGCCATCCATACGCGATTCTTCATTGGAAATCCTCCGAGTTGGGGAGCTTCGGGGCTCCGCTCCATTGCGCTTTTAAGCGCTCTTTCTTGAATTATTCCCGTCCCGAACCTGGGTTCCTTGCGAAGCACCCTTGCGAGGCGCCTCGCCAAAACCGGGGAGAAAATATCGTCCTTGCGGACGCGCTCCATCTTCCTGTAATCACCTGAGTTGCCAAACTGCCGCCGGACCGGCATTCGTAAGTTGCTCAATCACAATAAATTGTAGCGCCTTTCCAGGCGGAAGGGGGAGCCGCAGGCGGCAGGCAGAGTAATTTTGATAGACAAGGTATAAAAAGTGCCGCCAGGTGCAAAAAGCGGGCAGGCGCTATCGGCGGCCAAAAAGGGCATGAAAACCTGAAAAGAGGGGTCGAGTACCCTTGCCCGGTGGCAAATTCCCCACGTTATTCGGCGGGTGGCTGGGAGCCGTTCTGGGCTGCCATGGGCGCCGACAGCAACCCCCAGCCGCGTGCGAACTTTGAGAAGTCAGCGGCGCTCAGAGGCTTGCTGAAGTAGTAGCCCTGCACCTCATCGCAGCGATGTTTGCTGAGAAAGCGCATTTGCTCCTCAGTTTCCACGCCTTCCGCGATGACTTTCAAGTTAAGGCTCTTGGCCATACTGATAATGGTGCCGGTAATGGCGGCGTCATCCGGGTTGGCGGTGACCGAGCGCACAAAGGAACGGTCAACTTTGAGCTTGTAGACGGGAAAGTGGCGGAGATAGCTCAGACTGGAGTATCCGGTTCCGAAGTCGTCAATGGAGAGTTTCACGCCCGTCTCCTTCAGCTGCCGCAACATGGAGACGATACTCTCGGCATTGGACATAATCAGGCTTTCGGTGAGCTCCAGTTCGAGATACTCAGGCGGCAGGCCGGTCTCCCGCAACACCCTCCGGATCAGGTCGAGAAAACCCTCCTGGCGAAACTGCACCGCTGAGACATTAACCGCCACCGGAACCGCCGCTAAGCCCTCAGAGTGCCATTTGCGGGACTGGGCGCAGGCGGTGCGCAGCACCCATTCTCCGATGGGAAGGATGAGCCCGCTGTTCTCCGCGATACGTATGAACTTGTCCGGAGGGATGAGCCCCAGCTTGGGATGCTGCCAGCGCAGGAGGGCTTCGGCGCCGATGAGCTTGCCGCTGGCAATATCAGACTGGGGTTGGTACACGAGGAAGAGCTCATTGTTCTGCAAGGCGGCGCGCAGGTCACTCTCCAGATTCAACCGCTCCACCACCTGGGCGTTCATCTCCGGGGTGAAGAACTGGAAATTGTTGCGTCCGTTTTCCTTGGCGGAATACATGGCGGCATCGGCGTTCTTGAGCAGGGCCACGGCGTCGGTGCCATGATCCGGAAAGATGCTGATGCCCAGGCTGCACCCGATGCTTAGCGAACGTCCTTCGATTCGGGCCTCGGCGGTCAGGGCATCCAGCACGCGCCTGGCGGCGACGGCAACATCGCCTATTTCTTTTACCCCATTCACCACAATGACGAATTCATCGCCTCCCAAACGGGCGACCGTGTCCTGGTCGCGTGACCATTTTTTGAGCCGGGTGGCCACTTCATTCAAAACCCGGTCGCCGGTGGCGTGCCCTAGCGAGTCATTAATGACCTTGAAATGATCCAGATCGAGAAACAAAAGCGCCAGCTTCTCTTTGCGCCGGCGGGCGGCAGCCATGGCCTTACTCAGGCGGTCCTCGAGAAGAGTGCGGTTGGGAAGTCCGGTGACCGCGTCGTAATAAGCCAGATGCCGCAGTTCCTCCTCCGCCCGCCGCCGCCGGCTGATATCGAACGCGGTTCCCTCGATTACGGCAGGCTGGCCGTCTTCGCTCTGCAGCAGGGCAACGTTGTGCAGGGCCCAGACCGGCGCGCCATCCTTGCGCTTGAGCCGAATTTCATAGTTGCTCAGCGAAGCTTCTCTGGCGAGCTGGCCGAGCAGAGCGCGCTCTTCGCCGGGATCGTACAAGATGTCGGCGGCCGAGCGCTGCAGCAGTTCTTCCCGCGATCCATAACCGAGCATGGCGACCAGGGCAGGGTTGCAGTCGAGAATTTTGCCGCCGGCCGCGGCGCGGAACACCGCCGACAGATTGTTCTCGAACAGCGAGCGATAGCGCTTTTCCGAGCCGATTAACGCCAGTTCCGCCCGCTTGCGGGCGGTAACGTCGGAAAATACCCCATCCGCGTACCGCACCCCCTTGTCGGTGTGCGTGCGTAGCGCCCGGTCATGCACCCAAATCCACTCTCCATTCTTGTGTTGAATCCGGTATTCCGCGTCAAAAGATTCATTTTTGGAAAAAAGATTTTGGAAGCCCCGGGAAACCCGCTCCACGTCTTCGGGGTGAATACGCCCAAACCATAGTTCCTCCCCGCGCGTGCATATTTCTTCGGGCGTGTAGCCGTAAACGCTCTCCACATTCTGGCTGATGTAGGTAGTCTGCCCGTTTTCCGAGGAGGTCCAGGTCACATCGGGCAGGTTGGCGACCAGCCTGCGGTAGCGTTCCTCGCTTCGCCGCAGCATCTCAGTGTCGCGCTCGTGCTCGGTGACGTCCAGTTTAATGGAAACAAAATTGAGGATCTCTCCGCGCTCGGAGAGCACAGGAAGAATGGTCATTTCTTCGCTGTACAGGCTTGCATCCTTGCGGCGATTGACAATCTTTCCGTGCCACGCCTGCCCGGCGAGAATGGTGTCCCACAGATTTTGGTAGAACTCCTGGGCATGAGTTCCGGAACTCCATACCTGGGGAGTACGGCCAATCACCTCCTCGGCTGTATATCCGGTGACTCGGGTAAAGGCAGGGTTGACCCAGAGCACGGTGCCAGCTGGATCGGTGACGATCACGGAATTGCCGTTCGCCTCCAGGGCGGCGGCGCGCAGGACCGCGAAGGAAATATGATGGCGGGAATCCAGCCGGATAGCGGAATGCGGCGCTACGCCGGTCTGGGAGATTAGACTGCGGGCCCGGTTGCCGTTCCGTGGTGCGGCAATGCGTTGCTTCTTATCCCCCATCCAGTGTTCCTGCCCTTGTCGGCGGGGCTGGTTCGCCCGCAAGTGGCGGCCTTGTCAGCGGAGCAGGAGCGGGAAGAGAGCGACTTGGCTGCCGGTCCTAGAATTATCAACTAATGGGCAGGGCATCCGTGATAGCGGTCACAGAAAAGCCATTACGTTGGTAATCGGCGAGCGGCGGCGGTGGGCCCCAGCCATCAGCCCGGGAGGACCCCACGCCCAGAAAATACCTGAACAATTAGCGCACAATACCGTTCTTCAGAGTTGAGGGTCCCATGGCGGAGCTGGTGATCAAGAATCAAGCCATGGCCACAGTGCAGATGGCCGAAGACGCGGTCGAAGGAGCGGTACGTGACTACGCACGGCTGGTCTTTCGCATCGCGTATTCCGTGCTGCACGACCATCATGAGGCGGAGGACGCAACCCAGGAAGCCTTCCTGCGAGTACTGCGGTATCGCAAGCGGCTGGAGGAAGCGCGTGACCGCCGTAGCTGGGTGGCCCGCATAGCCTGGAGAGTGGCGGGGGAGCGCCGCAAGAAGAATAGGTATATCGGGCTCGACGAAGCAGGGGGGCGCGCCGAGCAGTTGTGCCCATCCGAAAACGCCGAGGAAAAGCTTCTCGGTAAGGAGATGGTGGCGGTACTGCAGCGGCTAATCGCGGGTTTGCCGGAAAAATTGCGTGACCCGCTGACCCTTTCGACGGTAGAGGAGATTTCGTCGGCCGATATTGCCGCGGTGCTGGGCCTCAACGAAGCCGCGGTGCGCTCGCGCCTCTTCCGCGCCCGGCAGATACTCAAACAGAAATTAGCGATGCTGATGGAAGGTGAACATGGCAGCCGATGAAGGTGAGCTTGAGCAGTGGCTGGATGCGGCGCTGAAGCACTACGCCGCTGTGGAAGTCCGGCCCGACCTGGAGCAGCGCATTGTTGCGAGGATACGCACGGAACCGCCACCCATACCCTTTTATAGAAAGTGGGGGTCGGTTGCCGCCGCTGCAGGCGCCCTCGCCCTGATGCTTGCCGTGGGAATGGGGAAATTCTACGGTCTGCACCCGGTTCGCGAAACTATGGTCGCAAATCAGAACGCCCCTATGTCAGCTGGAAATGGCCGACGCGCGGCGGCCCCGGAGATCAAGTCGGAATGGACCCGCAGTTCCCCGGTTTTTGGGAGAAGGAGCGAACGGGTAGCGGTACTTTCGGCCGCGCACACCAGGCCGCCGCAATTCCCCTCTCCCAGGATGCTTTCTGAGCAGGACAAATTGCTTCTGGAATTTCTAGGCCAGGCGCCTCGCGAGGAAGTACAGGCGGCCCTTGCGCAAAAGCGAGAGACAGCTATCACCGACTTAAGCATCAAGGATCTCGATATACCCCCGCTTGCAAATTCGATGCGGGAATCGGAACAAGGTGGGAGGAACTAAGGAGGAGCTATGCGACAAAAGCTAGTCTGGGCAGTGATGGCAGCAGCTGTGCTGGGGTGGAATTTGGCGGCGTTGGGCCAGGCGCAAGGCACGCAGGAGAATCAGAGCCCGGGGATAACCTCCTCCAAGCCGGAGGCGGCCTACCGCCTGCACTTTGTATTCAGTGAATGGCAGGGGGGAAATGAAGTAAACAGCCGCAGCTACGAGGTGCTGGGAACAGAGGGCAAGTGGAACAAACTTCGGGCCGGCGTGCGGGTGCCGGTTACTAGCGGACCCGGACCCTCCAACTATCAGTACCTGGACGTAGGCATGAACATTGATTGCAGGGCGGAGGAGCGCAACGGAGGCATTGAACTCAGCATCACAGCCGATTCCTCTAACTTCAGCGTTCCTGAAGCGGACAAGGCGGCGGGAGTTGCGCGGCCGCCGGTCATTCGGCAATTAAGATCGCAGGTAGATGCCATTGTCGCCCTGGACAAGCCGACGGTGGTCAGCGCAATGGAGGATCCCAGCAGCACGCGACGGTTTCAGTTGGAGGTGACAGCTGCCAGGATCAAATGATTCGCCGCTGTAAATGCCGGCTGCGATAGCCGTATTACTGCGGACGCTCAACTGGGCCGGCGCTCAGCTTGGCGGCGGCGGCGCGGCAGCCACAGGCGAACGACGATGGTGATGAGCAAACATACACCCAGGCCGAAGGTTACCAGGCCGCCGGTGAGATGCATCCAGATGGCGACCAGCCAGAAGACTGCCAATGCGATGACTGCCAACCAAATTAGCAATTGAAGCCCCGGTTGTTAGAAACGTAAAGATGATAGCCCGCGGGCAATATTCGCGTAATAGCCCGGAGGTGCCATGAAGAAAATGTCCCTCTGTGCAATCCCCAGCGGCAGGCCACAAGCTCCGGAAGTTATAGCGAACGCAAAAACTGCAGCAGGGCCTCCTGGTCCTGGGGCTTCAATTTGCCAAAGCGGCGGGTGACCTCGGCGGCCTCGCCGGCATGGCGCAAAATGGCGTCGCGCAGAGTAACGGCTTCGCCATCGTGCATCAGGCGGCTGCGCAGGCGCACGCCCCACAAAGGAGCGGTGCGGAGCTTGTAACGGGCAGAG
>DATJEH010000047.1:0-7409 GCA_035496875.1 Terriglobales bacterium
CTGGTACGCGGCCAGCTGATTTGCGCTGCTGGCCCGTCCCCAAGCGGCATGCTCTTCGGAGCGCAATTGTGCCAGCAGATTGCTCGCCATTGCGGCATGCGCTCCGCCCGGGTATTTGGATAAAAATCCAGTAACTTGCGCGGCATCCCGCGATTTGGCCACCTGTTCCCAGGCGCGGAATTCGTTGTCCACCGTCAGTTGCGCGTCGCGGAGCGACAACTGGTTGGCGTAGATCGTTACTGGACCAGTGAAGGACTTGAATCCTGCCGCCTCGATGGTAACGGTGTAATTCTCGGCCAGCAGATCCTGCAGCGCATAATGGCCCGCCTGGTTGGCAGCCACCCTGGTGCTTTTCCCATCCGGTCCACTCAAGCTGATGGTAGCTCCGGGAACCGGAGCACCGGAGGCATCAGTAATGGTCCCCATCAGGCCGCCACGCACAGAAACCGGGAGGAGCTTGAAGCTGATGGTTGAGACCGCGTCGGTGTGGATTTCCACCCGCTGCTGCATCCCCTGAAAACCCGGCTTATCGGCCGCCACATCGTAAACTCCCGCCGACATTATGGGTATGCGCACCTTGCCGGACCTGCTGGTCGTGCCATATTCGCGGCCATTGATCAGAATTCGCACCCCGGAATCACCAGCGTTCACCAGCAGCCCCCCATTTCCCGACGCCGGCGTCGTGGTGCTGTTGAAAGAGGCCCAGAACGCAGGCGGCTCCAGTATCGTCCCGGTTTTTCTGATATTCAGAGGAATGGTGGGATTCAGCCGGTAAACGTATAGCCCGTACCCGGCGGTCAGCAGCAGAAGGGGCACCAGAATTCCCGAGGCCAATCTCAGGCCGCGAACGTAGGCGGCGTGCTGGCGCCGCAGTTCCCCGCCCGGCAGGCAGGAGCGCACCCACTCGTCATCGAAGACCTGGCCATAGATGCGGTTGCGCACCTTCAGCCTGCCATCCTCTACACGCGTAATACCGGAAAGGCGCAATACGGTCACCAGAGGGTCGGAGGGATCGTCGGCCACCTCGCCGCCGCGCCTTACCTTGGCATAGAGGGTAAGCAGGGACGGTGCGTCCACTTCGCTGCGCAGCATTCGTTCGCGCACAAACAGAAGGTTGTCATCCCGCTCGCGCGCGCGGCGCGAGAGGAACAGTTCATCACATATGTGGTCCACCTCGCGAGTGGACCCAGCTTCGCTCTGGGCTACCGCCAGGCAAAGGCGCTGGGTCAGATAGGGATGTCCGCCTGTCCAGTACAGGACCCGGCGCAGAAGCTGTAACCCAAGTTTCGGATCACGCCGCAAGCCCAGGGAAAGCGGACCCGCCTCCCGGTCGCTGAAATCGCTGAGCTCAATGCGCCGCCCCACGTTAAAGGGCGTCGTTCGGGTATCACGGATCAGGTCGGAGGGGCTGGCCACGCCCAGCAAACAGAAGGTGAGCCGGTTCAGATCCGGCTCGTCACTGCGCCGGTTGTATAGCTCGCGAATGCCGGCGAAGAATTCGTCCGTGGAAAAGGGCAAACTGCGCACACTGTCAATCTCGTCCACAAAAATCACCACCGGGCCGTCGCAATTGGGCAGAACGACATCGGACACCACACGCATCCACCGCTGCAAAGGCCCGAGGCCGCCGTGCCCGCCCCAGCAATCCTCCACCTCGTCTTCCAGATCCAGTTGTCTGCCGATGCGCTCGGAAAGCCCGTTGTACCACTGCTCGGCACTCAGGTTCTGGCCCAGCCCGGTGAGGTCGAGCACGGCTACCGAGGCATTCTGCTGTCGCAAGCGGGAGGCGGTGCGCACCATCAGCGACGACTTACCCATCTGACGAGCGGTGAGCACGTAGCAGATTTCGCCGTTGAGAAGGTCGTGGTACAGGCGCTCGTCCGCGTTGCGGGCCACGTAGCACGCTGCGTCCCGGCGCAAAGTGCCGCCCACCACGTAGAAAGCTTCCGCTGCGGAGCTGGAGTGCGTACCGGTCACACAAAATGCCGGGTGAGATAGATTTCGTAGAGCCGGCAACGCGGGTGCATGAGCCGGACCGATTCGCCCGTCACTACTCCCGAACTGCGCAGGCGGTAAAACAATTCCGGGCTGGAGGCCGGCCTTCCCCCGAGTACTGCCTTCATGGCATCACAAAGCTTCTGGTCCTGGGCCAGAGACACCAGAATGCGGCGCAAATGGTCGCCGAACGGACCTTCGTCGCTTGCCACCTGGCTCTCAAATTCGCTGAAAGACAAGTTGCGGGAGGCCAGTTCGTGCAGCCCGCGTCGCATCAGGTAGGGCTGTCCGCCCAGCAATTCGTAAAACTGCAGCAGTTCCCTGGGATCCTTTAAGGGAGAACCGTAGCGGCTGTTAAGCTCGGAAACCTGCTCCAGGGTAAAATCGGAAAGCGTTAGCCGCGTACCCACGTTAAATGGCGACTGATTCATGTCGGTAATAAACAGGTGGGCCTCGGTAGCATAGGCAATCGCCAGCGTCAGGTTTTGCCAGGGGCCGGTGGGATCGAGCGAGCGCTCATTGTGCCACGAACGGAACAGACCAAACACTTCGCTGCCGAAGCTGCAGGTGAACAACCGGTCCACTTCGTCCATTCCCCACACCAGGCGGGCCGCCACGTTCTTGAGCACTTCGCGGCGCAGAAAGCGCTCGAAGTTCATGCTCGGCCCACGGCGGGGATTGCAGATGTCGGGCTCGACGTCGAGGTCGAGCTGGTCGGCGATAGCTTCGGCGAGAGCAAGAAAAAACTTGTCCACGGACTGCAGGTGCGCCGCGTTGAACTTTTGAAAATCGGTGAGCACCACCTTGCAACCTGCTTTGCGTGCTTCCTGCAGCCCCCGGGCCATAAGCGAAGTCTTGCCCATCTGCCGCGCCCCCTTCACCAGCACGATGCTGTCCTGGCGGGAAATGGCGTCGTAAAACTCCTCATCTGTGGGGCGCACAACGTAAAAACTGGAATCGAGAGGGACAGCTCCGCCCACCGCCTCCAGCTTGACCGGCTGCGCCGTGGATCGGTTGACCTGGAGCAGGGAGGCGCTGAGCTCCGCCAGCAGCACGTCATTCTCCTCGGGACCATTCCACCGGGCCCACTGAATGCCGTCCAGACTTCCGGCCAGCGATTCAGGCAAGGGATCGTCAAACTTGACCCGCACGGGAAGAATCAGGGGCTTGCCCTCGCGCCGCTGCGCGGCTTCCCTGGCGATCTGGATTTCGTAGGCCAGCATCTCACTTTGCACGGAGGCTGCGGACAAGAGCACCACCACGGCTTCGGCACGGCTGATACGCTGCTCGATTTCCCGCGCCCACTCCATGCCCACCACCAGGTGGCGGTCAATGAATACCTGATAACCGCGTGCCCGCAGCCCTTTTTCGGCTATGCCCAGCAGTTCCTCATCGGGATGGGCGTTGCGCTTGTAGAGGAGTACCACCTCGCTGCTTGCTGCCACCCGGGGCGCGTGCACCGTGCCGGTTACGGTGGGAGAACTCGCCTGTTCTGCGATGCGCCGCAGGTCGGCGGCGATTTCCGCCGCCGTTCGGTAGCGCTGCTCCCGGTCCTTATTAAGGGCGCGGTTCACGATGTGCTCGAACTCGCCCGGCAGTTGCGGGTTCAGCCGGACCGGGGGCACTGGTGCCCGGTTCAGAATGGCCTCAAAAATCACCGCCGAGGTGTCGCCCTGGAAGGGCCGCGTTCCCGTCGCCATCTCGTACAGCACCACCCCAAAGGAAAACAGGTCGGTGCGCGCATCCAGCGTCATACCCCGCGCCTGCTCCGGCGACATGTAGGCCACCGTGCCCACAAACTCCCCCGGTGCGGTCAGGTCGGATCCCGTCGTCCCCTGGCTCAATGTAACGGAAAGACCGAGCGCTGCCGCCCTGGTGGCCGCCCCGGCAGCGAATTTCGCCAATCCGAAATCCAGAATCTTTAGCTGTCCGTTCGCGGTTACGAACAGATTCGCCGGTTTGATATCCCGGTGTATCACGCCCTGCGAGTGGGCATACTCCAGGCCTTGCGCCGCCTGGATGCCAAGCTCCAGGACTTCTTCCGTCCTCAGCGGCCTGGATTGCAGCCGGTGCTTTAGAGTTTGCCCTTCCAGCAGCTCCATGACGATAAACGGCCGTCCCTCATCTTCACCCACGTCGTGCACAATACAGATGTTGGCATGGTTCAAGGACGAGGCCGCGCGCGCTTCCTGGAGAAAACGGTCCAACGCCCCGTGGGTACTGGCATGATCATCGAGCAAAAATTTTAGGGCAACTCCCCGGCCCAGCCGGGTGTCTTCGCCCGCGTAAACCACCCCCATCCCGCCGCCGCCCAGCCTTTTTACGACACGATAATGAGACACCACCTTGCCCAGAATGGCGTCCTGAGGCTGGTCGCCGCCTTGCTGCGACAGGGCTCGTGGGGGAGTTTGGAAGGGCGTATCAGACATGGCTCGGTTGCATCCACCCCAAGTGGTCGCTGTATTATGGCTCACTCAGGGCCAATTGGCTATCCTGCTTGAGCTTGGTGGCGCGCGGCCGCTTCGGCTCAAGCCGAGTTCCTATCGCTTGCCGTCGGAAGGCGCGAACCCGGCGCCTTAGAACCCCGCAGTAACCTCGAGTTGCAGCCCGGCGAAACTGTAGGTGTCCCCAGAGCCGGTGTCCTGCGCGTGATCGGGGAAGTTTCCCGACGCGCGGCTATGCCTTGAATTTCCCCCTGTTGTTAGCATTAAATCAAGGCCGCTCTCCGGCTCACACGCTGCTGCGGTCTCAGTGATCAACGCGAGTCGGTGCTGAAACAGCGCCAGCCGGTCCAAATCGAAGTATCTATAGAGATCCAGACAGAAAAGTTCGGGCGCCGAGCGGACCTTTACTCCCGCCCTGAAGAGCTCGCTGAGGCTGCCGATCGCGGCATGGTTCTCAACCCTGGCAAACATGTCGGGTTGCAGCGGCGGCAATCAGGGCAATCACCTGGCTGCGAACGCCCTCGGTCAACACCACGCGTCGCTTTCGAAAAGGATGGCAACCAGAGGCGGTGCAGGGGATGAGGACCGGAACGAAGACCCAACGCTGTCAGGGCAGGTAGAAGGTCAAGTCGCTTTCGGTAACTTGGGCGCACACAGTTAGCTGTGTCCTGCCTTCTGCGTGTAATTTTTAGCTATGGGTGGCACTTGTAGCGAGCTGGCCGGGCCGGAGAGCGAACCATTCGTTTATCGAAAGCCCCACCCCCTCCTTCCATAGCTGAACCGCCTTGCCAGTCGCATTATCAATAGCCTGACTTCGCCAAGCGAACACCAAGAGAACTGCTTTTCTTAATCCTCCTGAACGGCACCGAACAGCATAATCGCTGTACAGCGGTGGACCTCCACCGTAGCCAGTCGTGATGCCCCTTAGTTTGATGGTGCTTCGAACCCTGCGCCTACGCTATTACTTCGGTCACTTGCCCTTTTGATCTACCTCCTGGTTACAATTCTGTTTTGCTCGGCAGTTGCGATCTCCCTGCCGTAGCCGATGGCCTACTTTTTCTCCCCTGCCATGGCACGTAACCTGAAGATTAAGAACCTCGAGCGGCCCAAGACCGGGTCCGCACGACTTTTGAAGGGATGGAGCTGCTGCTGAAAAAAAGGTTTAGGGAGTTAGCGAGATGGAGCATCCGAAATCATCTGGGGATCTAGAGACTAGCGACGGGCTAGGGATAGTTCAAGCCGAGAGTCCGACGAGCGACAACTTGGAAGAGACTGAGTTGTCCAGCCATCCGCCAACTATCATTGATTTGGTGCGAAACTCCGAGGGTGAGTTGGGCGTGGTAAAGATACAAAATAAGGAGGGTCGGATTGCCTCCAGCGTCACGCACGACGGCCAAACCTATCGAGTTCCTGAACTGTTTCGCACTTCCCTTGGCCAAATTCCTGTGCCCCAGTTGGGCAGACAGCCGTACGGGTCGACCAGAGAACTGCTACAAACACTGGGCGAGTTTTTCCAAAAACACGGCCCCTGTTCCGAGCCGAACAGCCGGTTGTTGGCCTGCTGGGTGCTGTCATCGTGGTTTACCGATTGTTTGCCATTATCGCCTCTATTGATTGTCACCGGGCCGGTGCTGGAAGCTGAGTTGTTGCTGCTGCTGCTGTCTTGCGTGTGCCGCCTTCCATTCTTGCTGGCCGGCCTGGGGCCCGCGGCGTTTGCATCGCTTCCCATGGAGATCACTCCGACTCTGCTGATTCGCGAACCTCAACTAAACAAACGCATGGCAGACTTGCTGCGTGCCTCGGCCCAACGCAACTGTCTTACAGTTGTGCCGCGAGGCGTGCGTAACCTCTATTGCGCAAAAGCAGTTTACGTCCGTGCGTACGGCGATGTCGCCATGCTCGGTCCTTATATAGTCCGCATCGAGCTGGCTTCCAAGCCCGATCGGGTACTGCGTGGTGAACGCCTGCCCTCGCGGGAGAAAGTACAGGAGTTACAGAACAAGCTCTTTACGTATCGCATGTTCAACAACGGAGGAGTTGCTAGGTCAGATTTTGACACGGCTTTTTCGTCGGACACCCGTGCAGTGGCGCGCGCGCTTGGCGCCTGTATTGTGGGAGATCGAGCGCTTCAGGCGGAGCTTGTGCCGCTGCTCACAAGCCAGGACGAGAGGCTGAGCAAGCACACCAAGAGTCTTGAAGCCACGGTGCTCGAAGCGCTTCTCCTCCATTGCCACCAGCAACAGAGCAAAAGCTTGGTGCGTGAAATTACCAAGACGGTAAACCAGATCTACGAAGGTCGCGGCGAGCGGCTCAAGGCCACCGTCGAGGAGGTGGGATACAAGTTGAAGAGCCTAGGCCTGCTTACCCGCCGGCTGGGTAGCTCAGGCCGGGGCTTGAAGTTTAATGAAGAGACCCAACTCTTAGTGCACGAACGCGCCTATGCTCACCATGTGATCTCGCCAGATGATCAGGATGAGGGCTGCATGCATTGCAAGCAGCTCCAACTCGTAGGTCCAGAAGAGATTGTGAAGGGTGTGTAGGTGATGCAGGCTATTTACATGGTTGCCAGCTTTACCACTAGCGCTGAGTGCCGGTCACAGGAAAAACTGCACGGTTAGAGGACAACGATGATCAGAATACAAATCGCCGGTTCGACTCATCGGTTTCAAAGCAAGTCGTCTGCAACTTGTTGCTGGCGTCCGATGTGTGGCGGATGTGTTCTATAACTAGAACAAGCAACTGACGTGTCCCAGTTCGCCACCTAGCAATCCAAGCAAGCCGTTGCCTGGGCACGATGAATCTGATTGAAGATGAGCGGAATACAAGGCACAAGACCATTAATTCTGCTAAATAAGCGGACCTATTGAGGTTGCAATCAGCGGCAAGAGCAGCTTCAGCCGCTGCGCTTGACATCAGGATGCAAATAGTTTGGCATCATGATGTGCGGACGACGCTTTCCTTGGATGACGA
>DATJEH010000048.1:0-19284 GCA_035496875.1 Terriglobales bacterium
TGAATGGCAGCATCCAGCGCTGGCTGGAAAAGAACCTGCAATTTATTGATTTCGTGGTACCTATCGAGAAAGCCCTGGTGAGTGACCCGGTTCAGGCCATGTTCTGCGGCACCATCGAGCGCATGCGGGGAGCGCTGCAAACCTTGGCGGAATGCGGACTTGCAGACCGCATCACGGTGTTGCGCACGGAATACCCGGTGCGCGACCTGTGCATTGTGGATGTGCTCAACCAGGGCTGTTCCAAAGGTCACGCCCTGGAGCGGTGGGCCAACTATCGCGGCATCCCCCGGGAACAGGTCATGGCCATTGGTGATAACTACAACGACATTGAGATGCTTGTCTTCGCTGGTATCCCGGTTATCATGGGAAATGCCTCGGCAGAGTTGCGCGGCAGGGGCTGGATGGTGACCGGCCTGCACGATGAGGCAGGCGTGGCCCAGGCAGTGGAGCAAGTACTAAGCGGTGCAAAAACAGCAGTTTAGATCTTCACTCCAAATGGGATGAAGTTTTTCTCCAAAATCGTAGTTTTAGTGGTTTTGGGAGCCTGCGCTGCCTCCGCGGGCCAGATTGCGGTCCTGAGCAACGGTTTTTCTATCCGCCACGACCACCGTGCGGTTTTGAACCAGGTCACTCGCCTTTATCTTGGCCCCGGTAATGGCAGCTACGTAGATGTTCCCACGGCTGACATCGTCCGTTTTGACAGGGACAACACGCCGGTGCGCCGGGCGGAAACGCCCGCTGCGGGAGTGGAGGATGTGAACGCCGCGGTAAGCGCCGCCTCTACCCGCCACCAGATTGACTCCGACTTCATTAACAGCGTCATCCGCGCGGAGAGCAGCTTCAACCCACACGCCATCTCGCCCAAGGGCGCCCAAGGACTGATGCAGTTGATGCCGGGCACAGCTTCCAAGCTGGGGGTGGAGAATCCGTTCGACCCGGCGGCTAATGTGAATGGAGGCACCGAGTACCTGCGCGAACTGCTGGATTACTATCACGGCGACATGGCCAAAACGCTGGCCGCCTACAATGCGGGTCCGGGGCGGGTAGCGCAGTACCATGGTGTGCCGCCCTATCGCGAGACCCATGCCTATGTGGCCAGGATTATTCGCGAGTTCAATCGCAAGAAACTGGCGGAACAGCGGGTGCAGAGCGCGCGCAAGAAGGGTTCCAGCGCCGGTCGCCAGACCGTGTCCACTCCCGCCCGCGTGAGCGGTCGCCCGGCCCAAAAGCAGGCGGGCACCGGCTCGTAAAGCAGCTTCCCCGCATGCAGCAGCGTTGACCTGCCCGAGCAGGTCATTTAGTTTGAAGGTTTACCCTTGGGCCCGGCGCCCGCATGAGCAAGAAGCGCATCCTCACCACTTCCGTAGTCGTGGCCATCCTGGCGGCGCTGGTCTACCTGCAGGTGCAGCATTGGCGCTCTTTTGACTGGGCGCGCTTTCGCGAGGCCAGTCATGTTCACCCGCTGCAGATCGTGATCGCGATCATCCTGATTTATTTGACCTATATCCTGCGGGCGGTGCGCTGGCAGGTATTCCTGGAGCCGGTATGCCGGGCGCGCTCAAGGGACTTAATCCCGCCTACATTCATCGGTTTTGCCGGGTTGGCGCTGCTGGGGCGGCCGGGCGAATTTATCCGTCCCTATCTGATTGCAACCAAGGAGAATGTCACCGTTTCCTCGCAAATCGGAGTGTGGACGGTGGAGCGCATTTTCGACATTGGCGCCTTCACCGTTCTCATGGCCATAGCAGTCTTCTTCTCCCCGCCGATCAAAGCCAACCCCTATGTGGGCAAGTTTCAGCTGGCGGCGATAGCCCTTTGCGGGCTGGTGGCTTTCATGAGCATAGCGGCGGTAATGATTCGCCGGCGCGGACCACAGGTGGCCAGGTTCCTGCACGGGGTGACTTCCAAAATCTCCGCCGGGCTGGCGCATCACGTGGACCAGAAGGTACGGGCCTTCGGAGACGGACTGAACACCATAGCCGGAGCCAAATCATTTGCCAAACTGGTGGCCCTTTCTCTGGTCATCTGGTTCCTCATCGCCTTGGCCTACCGGGAGGTGGCGCACTCCTACCCTCCCGACCCCGGCGAGAAAATCGTGGAAATGGGGCCGCCGTCCGTGGACGTGGAAACGGCCAAGCTGGCCGGCTTGCCCGAGCTCGCCGGAGAACCACTCGTCCCCGATACCGTGGAGGAATTGCAACCGGCTCTGCACGTTAAAGGTTATAACCTGACCGAATACAAGGGTGATTTGTGGCTGACCCGCAAAGGCAAGCGGCTCAAGAAGGTGGGTGACCATCCCCACCTGAGCAACATGGACGTGGCCCATGTGCTGCTGCTGATGGGCTTCAGCATGATCGGTTCGGTGGCGCAGCTCCCGGCGGTGGGGGGCGGCAGCCAGCTGGCCGTGATCAGCGCCTTGCAGGTCATCTATGGAATCCCGCCGGAAGCGGCGGTGAGCTGCGGCATCCTGCTGTGGCTGGTGACCTTCATGGCCTGCATTCCGGTGGGGTTGTTCTTCGCGCATCGCGGACACCTTTCGCTGCGCAAACTCTCGGCGGAAAGTCACGAGGAAGAGGAGCGCGAGGAGGGGCAGGCCGAGCCTTTATTCGCGGGAGCCAATCCTCATCCCCTGCCCAAGGGGCCGGCGGATAACCCCGGGGGAGAACGGCCGCAGAGCACGCGGCAGGAGCATCCTCCGCGGAGTCCGCATCAGTCCTGAACATTCATTTTTCAAGCGCCTTGATACAATCAACTTATCGCTAACAACTTAGCGCTGCCATGAAGTGTCCTTTTTGCGGATTCGTGAACGATAAGGTGGTGGATTCGCGGGAGAGCAAGGAAGCGGAATCCATCCGCCGCCGCCGCGAGTGCCTGCAATGCGGCAAGCGCTTTACCACTTACGAGCGGATCGACGAGATTCCATACATGGTGGTGAAGAAGGATGGAAGGCGGGAAAAGTTCGAGCGGCAGAAGGTGCTGAACGGGCTGCTGCGCGCCTGCGAAAAACGTCCCGTCTCCATGGGCAAGCTGGAGCAGATTGTGAACGAAGCGGAAGCCTTCGTCATTGATTCAGCGGAACGCGAGCGCAAGAGCAGCGAAATCGGCGAGCTCATCATGAACCGGCTCCGCAAACTGGACAAGGTCGCCTACGTGCGCTTTGCCTCGGTGTACCTCGACTTCAAGGACGTGCAGGAATTCATGGCCGAACTGAAGGATCTGCTGAAGACCAAAGAAGGGGTGCCGGCGCCTCCCAAAGGGAAGACCGGAGTTCGCATCTGATTAGAAGATGGCGTACAGAATCACATTAATTCCCGGCGACGGTATCGGCCCCGAGGTTACCGACGCGGCGGTGCGCATTCTGGAAGCCACCGGGCTGAAGTTTGAATGGGAAAGGTGCAACGCGGGGCAGGACGCCTATGAAAAATACGGCGAGTACCTGCCCAAAGAGCTGCTGGATTCGATCGAGCGCACGCGGGTGGCGCTAAAGGGTCCGGTGACCACGCCCATAGCAGGCGGGTTTCCCAGCATCAACGTGGCCCTGCGAAAGCATTTCGAGCTCTACGCCAATTTCCGCCCCATCCGCAACCTGCCCCACATTCCTACCCGCTATCCTGACGTGGACCTGATCATCGTGCGCGAAAACACCGAGGGGCTGTACTCGGGCATAGAACATGAAGTGGTGCCCGGGGTGGTGGAGAGCCTGAAGATCATCACGGAAAAAGCCTGTCTGCGCATTGCCCGCTTCGCCTTCGAATACGCTCGCAAGAACCAGCGCAAAAAGATCCACAGCATTCACAAAGCCAACATCATGAAGCTGTCGGACGGCCTGTTTCTGCGCTGCTCGCGCGCCATTTCCAAGGAGTACCCGGAGATCACGTATGGCGAGCACATCGTGGACAACACCTGCATGCAGCTGGTAATGAATCCTTACCAGTACGACATGCTGCTGCTGGAGAATCTGTACGGCGACATTATCTCCGACCTGTGCGCCGCGTTTGTGGGAGGGCTGGGGCTGGTACCGGGCGCCAACCTGGGCGACAACACCGCCATCTTCGAGGCGGTACATGGGTCGGCTCCCGACATAGCGGGCAAAAATATCGCTAATCCAACAGCGGTGTTGCGCTCGTCTCTGCTCATGTTGCGCCACCTGGGCGAGCACGACGCGGCGTGGCGCATCCGCACCGCGCTAGAGAAGGTTTACCGACAGCGGGAGAAGTTGACTCGTGACGTGGGCGGCAAGGCCGGCACCTCGCAGTTCGCCGATTCCGTGATTGAAACCATGCAGTCGGAGCCGGTGGCGGAACCGGTGCGCGCCTGAGAGCCGGCTCTTGCCCGCCCACTTCTCCGCCCATTGTCACATGCCATTGTGATTGACGCTGCCCGCCCCCAGGGAGTAACATCGCCCACAATTTCTAGACAGTAAGGAAAGCGGCTCATATTCCTGGGGTGGTCTGGGGTCTGTGGGGAACTTGGTTGCTACAACGCGACGCATAGGTGTGGTGCTCTTCCAGTTGGGCGGACCCGACACACTGGAAGCGATTGAACCTTTTCTGTATAACCTTTTCTGCGATCCCGACATTATTGATTTTCCTTTTGCCCGGCTGGGCCGCAAGGCGCTGGCCAAGCTGATCTCCACCACGCGAGCGCGAAAAGTGGAACATCATTACGCGGTAATCGGCGGCGGCTCGCCCATCCGCCGTCACACGGAAGCTCAGGCCCGGGCGCTGGAAGCGCAGCTGGCCGGGGCGGGCATCGAGGCCACCTGCGTGGTGGCCATGCGTTACTGGCATCCCTTTACCCGCGAGGCTGTCGCCAAACTGGAAGCGGCGGCAGTGGACGAAGTCGTCCTCCTGCCGCTCTATCCGCAATATTCCTCCACCACCACCGGCAGCAGCCTCAACGAATGGAACCGCTGCTTCCGGCCGGGCCCGGTTCCGGTGCGCTGCGTGCGGGAGTTCTACCGCCAGCCCACCTATCTGGATGCGCTGGTGGAAAAAGTGGAAGAGGCGCTGGACCGCTTCCCGCGCCCCCAGGAGCCCACCCTGATATTCAGCGCCCACAGCGTGCCCACCAGCGTGGTGGAGGCAGGCGATCCTTACCAGAAACAAATTGAGGAGACCGTGCAAATGGTGATGGAGCGGGGCGGCTGGCGTAATCGTCACCGGCTCTGTTATCAGAGCAAGATAGGCGCCAGCAAGTGGCTGCAGCCTTCGCTGCGCAATACCCTGCGCCGGGCGGCGGAGCAAGGGGTGCGCCAGGTTTGTGTGGTTCCGATTTCCTTCGTGTCCGACCACGTCGAGACCTTGGGCGAGGTGGATCACGAAGCCCGGAAGCAGGCCGCCGAGCTGGGGATCTCGCAATTCGAGATGTCCGCGGGGTTGAACGATTCACCTAGTTTTATCGCCGCCTTGGCGGAACTGGTAGCCGCAGCTATCGGGATCCCACAAGACAGCCCGAGCGATATGGAGCGCCTGGTAGCGGCAAACTGAGTGTGCGGGGCCGACACGGGGCGGGATTTATCGCAAAAAAGCGGGGTAAGAACCAATGGCAGATGGGCAATCGAAACCGGCGGGGGTGCTGGGGCATCTTCCGCCCTGGCCGCGCAAACCGCTGAACAACTCGGTGATCGCGATGGAGCAGGCTTACCGCCAGCGCAAGGGGCTTCCCGGGCTCAACGACGCTGAGGTGGAAGCTCTGAAAGCGGGCGTGCCCATGCCCTGGGAAGGGGGCGGAGGGGGCGGGGCGGCAGCTCCGGTGGCCGCAACCGCGGCGGCGGCCGAGGTATCCGCACCGGCGTCACCGGCGGCGGTGGCGGTGGCGGAACCCCCAAGCGGTGCTTCCGCCGGGATGACGGACACAGTCAAGGCGCTGCTCGCCTCCTATCCCAAGTGGAACAAGTCTTCAGTAGCAGCGGAGCAGGCGCGGAGAAAGCGCAAAGGACTGCCCCTGCTGAGCGACGCGGAGATGGCAGCACTGGCGGGCGAGGCCCCGGCAGCGGCAGCCGCAGCGCCGGTCGCGGCAGCCCCGGCGGCGATGGCCGCAACGGCGGCTCCGGCGAGACCCGCAGTTGCGGCAAGGCCAGCGGCGCCCGCGGGCCCTCCACCGGTGACCCGACAGGGAGCCGCGGTAAGATACGTTGGCACTCCGGCGGTAGGCACCTCCAAAGCGGCCGCCGCAGGCGGAGTGGCGACCGCCGGCCCCGAAGACACCGACATTGACCGGGTGCGCCGCCGCTTTGTGTGGAGCTGCGTAGCCGCCTTTCTGGGCGCGTGGTTTATCGCCTTCTTCCGCTTCTTTTTGCCGCGCACTCTGTTTGAGCCCAGCACTGTGTTCAAGATCGGCGCACCTTCCGACTACGCCCTGGGCATTGACGAGAAATGGCTGCAGAAATACCGCATCTGGGTGGACCGCCGGCCGGATCGCCTGTTCATTATCTACGCCCGCTGCACCCACCTGGGCTGCACCCCGGACTGGAAACCGGCCGAGCACAAGTTCAAGTGCCCCTGCCACGGCAGCGGCTACGACGACGAGGGAGTCAACTTCGAAGGTCCCGCGCCGCGGCCCATGGACCGGGCGCACATTGAAATCGCACCCGACGGCCAGATCCTGGTGGATACGTCGCATTTGTACTCCTGGCCAAAAGGCCAGCCAAGCCAGTTCAACGATCCGGGAGCGTTCCTGCCGGTGTAGGCGCACATGCCGGTAGAGGGAATAAAACACAAGGTCCTTCGACTCGCGATCGCCGAGCAAGCTCGGCTCGCGCTTCGCTCAGGATGACAAGAAAGTGAAGTTATCAATAGCGCCCAGGATGACAGCAGAGGAAACATATGGCTGACGACAATCAGAACGGCAGCAATGGCAAGAACGGAGCCACCGGGAACGGCGGCGGAGTCAAGCTGCTGTCGAAGATGCGCTCCAAGGTGATGGCCGGAGTCAAGGAAGACGTCCAACTGCTCAAGGTGGATTTGCCCGCCAAGGCCAAAGAGCAGGTAGAACTGGTAAAGGACCCGACCAAGACTCAGGTTTACACTTCGATTTTCCGCCACAAACACGATGACACCCCACGCAACCGCGCGCTGGGCGTGCTTTCCAACGTGTTTCTGCACCTGCACCCAGCCAAAATCAACCGCGATTCGGTGCGCTACAGCTACACCTGGGGAATGGGCGGAATCACCTTCTACCTTTTTATTGTGCTCACCTTCACCGGAGTGCTGCTGATGTTTTATTACCACCCGGAAAAGGTGCAGGCGTTCCGCGACGTGCTCTACCTGGAGCACGATGTGCCCTTCGGCAAGCTGTTGCGCAACATGCACCGCTGGGCGGCGCACCTGATGGTGATTGCCGTCTGGCTGCACATGTACCGCGTGTTCCTCACCGGCTCCTACAAGAAGCCGCGCGAATTCAACTGGAACGTGGGCGTAATCCTGCTGGTGCTGACCCTGCTGCTCTCCTTCACCGGCTACCTGCTGCCCGACGATCAACTGGGCTTCTGGGCGGTGACGGTGGGAACCAACATGGCGCGGGCCACGCCGCTGCTGGGCAACGAAGGGCCACTGGGCCACCAGTTGGGGATGACGCCCTACAACGACATACGCTTCGGGCTTTTGGGCGGCTCGATCGTGGACGCCAATGCGCTGCTGCGCTCCTATATCTGGCATTGCATCGGCATTCCGATTGTGGCCTCGATTTTCATGATCGTGCATTTCTGGCGGGTAAGGAAAGACGGCGGCATCTCCGGTCCGGCGCCGGTGATGCTGGAGTCGGAAGTGAAGGAACCGCGTGGCGCGAAGGCTGCCGCGCAGGCGTAAAGAAGCTTGGCTGGCTGACTGGCTGGCTAGCCGGTCGGCGGCACCTTGGTTCTAGCTAGTCAGCTAGTCAGCTGCAGGGAGGTTCTATGGATTGGCATCAGCTGTGGGAAATCGCATCCGCACCTGACAATGTGCCCATCGTCGCGCTGGTTCCTTTGCTCATTTTTTACACCTGGCTGGCGGTGAGGCAGGCGCGCGCCAATGACAAGCTGATCACGGAACTGGAAGCCAATCCCCAGGAAGCCAAGACGCGTTACCGCAAGACCTGGCCCTTCAAACCCGGGTGGGCGAAAGAAGTGCACGTGTGGCCGTTCCTGCTGCGGGTGGAATTTCTGGCCGCCATTATCATCACCGCCGTCCTGATGGTTTGGTCCATCACGCTGAACGCGCCGCTGGAGGAGCCTTCCAACCCCAACGTGACCATGAACCCGGCCAAGGCGCCCTGGTACTTTCTGGGCCTGCAGGAAATGCTGGTGTACTTCGATCCCTGGATCGCGGGCGTGGTCATGCCCACGCTGATCATCGTGGGGCTGATGGTGGTTCCCTACATTGACACCAACCCGCTGGGCAATGGGTATTACACGCTGCGGCAGCGGCGTTTCTCTATTGGAACATTTGCCTTCGGCTTCCTGTTTCTGTGGGTGACCATGATTCTGATCGGCACCTTTATCCGCGGTCCCGGCTGGCAGTGGTTCTGGCCGGGGCAGACCTGGGACCATAGCCGCCTCATCTACGAGGTAAACCGCGATTTGCCTGACCTGTTCGGGATCACTTCGAACATGGGCAAGGTGGTGTTCGGGGCGGTTGTGGTGGGGGGCTATTACCTGCTGGGCGGATTCATTGTTTTCGCCCTGTTCCGGCGCTATCAGCCCCGGGACTACCGGCGCATGAGCCTGCTGCAGTACTCCATCATGGTGTTCTTCCTGCTGACCATGTTCGGCTTGCCGATCAAGATGGTCATCAGGCACGCCATGCACATTAAATACGTGTGGATAACGCCGTACTTCAACATCTGAGGAGGCGACGGTGCCGGAGCTACCCACGCCTGACGATGATCCGATAACCAGCAAATCGTACGCGCTGTATTACGCGGTTGCCACCGCCGTTCTCATCGCCTCCATGTTCTGGGCGCTGTGGGATGAGGCTTATGGGCAGCGGCCCTGGAAAAGCTACCAGGAAGTTTTCAAGCAGCGCTACAGCGCGTTCCTGAAGACCGCGCGCAAGACGTCCAGCCAGTCGCAAAAAGACGTAGAGTCGAACCCCGACTATCAGAAGCTGGCGGCGCAGTACAAACAGGCGTCTGAGCAGGCTACTCCCCAGATCAACCGACTGCACGACCGCATTGCTGATTTGAGCGCGCAGATTCTGGCGGTGCAGAACGTTTTCACCGACAAGCGTGCTTATGTCAGCGCGGTCACCTATGAAATCGAAACCGACACCGATCCTTCGTCCAAACAGAGCAAGCAACGCGACCTGCAGAAGTGGGAGCAGCAGCAGTTCACGGTGGTGTTCCCCGACGGCAGCAGAAAGAAATACAACTTCGCACAGTTGGAAGCGGAGTACAACGGCCTGAAAGACCAGCGCACGGACGCCAACAGCCAACTGGGCGACGTGCTTAAGCCCATCACCGCCATCAGCACGGAAATGCAGCAGTACGTGGCCGACCACATGGTCACGTTGACGCCATCGCAAGTCACGGGGCTGGAGAACAAGGTTGAGGAGCTGTCGCCGGCCATACACCAGATCGTGATTCCCGACCCGCGCAACAGCGGCAATCCCATCATGGTGGACCGCTGCGAATCCTGCCACCTGGGGGTTCGCGAGCCGCTGAAGCTGACGGCGGCCGAAATGGCGGCACCGGGACAGAAGCCGGATAAGTACGCGCGCGCGTTTGTCAGCCACCCCGACCTGGACACGCTGCTGCAGACTCACGATCCGGAGAAGTTCGGCTGCACCACCTGCCACCAGGGCAATGGCCGCGCCACAACCAGCATGGTGAAGGCGCACGGCACGTACGAGCACTGGCTGTGGCCGCTGTTCCCCAAGGAAAACGTGGAAGCCGGATGCCAGAACTGCCACTCCGCCGACATGGTGCTGATCAGCGGCAGCGCCGGGCAGGTCATCAGCGAAGGCAAATTTCTGTTCGAACAGCGCGGTTGCATGGGCTGCCACAAGTACCAGGGATACAACAGCGAGCCGGAGGAACTGCGAGGCGCGGACCAGCAGATCAAGCAACTGGAACAGCAGAAGATTGACAATTTGAAAATGGCCGCCGCATACACGCATGAGGGCGACCAGGCGCCGGATAACGCCAGCGCCAACGCTCTTTACACCAAGGCGACAGCGCTGAAGGTTGATAACAGCAAGATTGACGCGCAAATTCATCAGGCGGACCTGACCTCGCGCGACCTGATGCGCGACATGAAGAAGGTCGGGCCCAACCTGAAGGAAATCCGCGCCAAGCTGAACCGCAACTGGATTCCGGTGTGGCTGCACAAGCCCACCGACTTCCGGCCCACCACCAAGATGCCGAACTTCCGGCTGAACGATGAGCAGATCCGGTCCATTGCCGCTTACCTGTGGCAGACGGCGGTGAAGGACCCCATCCCGCATGCCGCGCCGGGCGATGCGGCGCACGGCAAGGAGCTCTTCGAGACCCGCGGCTGCATGGCCTGCCACTCCATCGGGGAAGGCGACCAGATGCAGGGGGGCGACTTCGCCGCCAACCTCACCCGGGTGGGGGAGAAGGTCAACTACGATTACCTGGTGCGCTGGGTGCATAACCCGCGGCAGCGCGTCCGTCCCTACTGCCCGTACGAGAAGAAGGACATCGGGGCCGAGGACTACGCCAAGCACGGCCTGCCCTACGTGGTGGACCTGGACCACACTACCTGTCCCAACGACGGCCACGAGCTGCAGGTGGAGAACATGACGGTGATGCCCAGCCTGCGTTTAAGCCAGCAGGACGCGCAGGATGTGGCCAGTTATCTGATCACGCTCAAGGAGAAGGACCCCAACTCTTATCCCGACGCCTCCTACATGGACGATCCCAAGCTGAAGGGGGAAGGCGAGAAGTGGATCCGCCAGTTTGGCTGCGCCGGCTGCCACGAAATCTCCGGCTTTGAGGACGATCGCGGCATCGGCACGGAACTGACCCAGGAAGGCAGCAAGCCCATCGAGCGGCTTGATTTTGCGCTGTTCACTGACATGGCGCAGCGCGGTGAGGGGGAACCCATCACCGATCCCGTGGACCGCGCCCGCCTGCCCGAAGGACCAGCCAAGGCTCCCTGGTACACACTGAAGGGCTTTTTCGAGCACAAGCTGGCCGAACCCAACATTTTCGACAAGGGCATGATCAAGTCAGACACCGACAAGCTGCGCATGCCGAATCCCCACCTCACGCCGGAGCAAATTCGCGCCATCACCACCTTCCTGATGGGCAGCGAAGATACTTCCGCCATTCCCGCCAGCTTTCAGTACGCGCCGGAGGATTCGCGGCGCGACATCCAGGAAGGCTGGTGGGTGGTGCGCAAGTACAACTGCATGGGCTGCCACCAGTTCTACCCCGGACAACCGACGGTGCTGATGGGCCTGAAGCGCTACCAGGATCCGGACTGGAAAGATCAGTTGCCGCCCCAGTTGCTGACCGAAGGAGCGCGCGTCAGCCCGCAGTGGCTGGCCAAGTTCCTGGCCAATCCGGCGCTCAGCACCACCGACACCAACCGCAACGGCGTGCGCCCTTACTTGAAGGTACACATGCCGACCTTCTTCTTCTCCGACCACGAAGTTCGGGTATTGGTGCGCTTTTTCCAGGCGCTCTCTAAACAGCCGATGCCGTACCTGCCGGAGCAGGTACCGGTACTGACGGCGAAGGAAACCGACATGGCGCGCAGCCTGTTCACCAGCCAGGCGGCGCCCTGCCTGAAGTGCCACGCCACCGGCGACCCGGCGCACGACAAGTTCGCCACCGCGCCCAACTTCCTGCTGGCCAAGGACCGCCTGAAACCGAACTGGGTGGCGCGCTGGCTGATCGACCCGCAGGCCATCAGCCCGGGCACGTCCATGCCGTCGGGGCTGTTCCGGCAGCAGAGCGGGCATTGGGTGTTCGCCGGGCCTACTCCCGCCTCGTTCCAGGGCTATGAGCAGGACCAGAACGCGCTGCTGATGCGCTACATCTTCCAGTTGACGCCGGAGGAGCAGCACCGGCTGTCAGGCATGATGCCGCGGAGCGCGGCCCCGGCGAAGAAGGCTTCCAACAACGCTCCGCGAAAGCGTGTGACCGGGGCGCTGCGCCATTCCCCTGGAGCGGTGCAAGCCGCTGCTTTGGGCCGCGGTTCGCGTTAATATAGTTAGTTTGTAAAGGGCTCGTTCAGACCTTCAGAAAGGTGCAACGAAGTCATGAATAAGAAACTCTGGATTATCACGGCAGGATTCTTTGTCCTGCTCGGACTCGCGCTGCTTACCGCGTGCAGCAAAAAGCAAGCCAGCAACGAGGAAGAGCAGAGCGCCGCCACCCCCAAAGCCACGGCCACCATTGACCCCAGCACGGTAGGCAGCGTGCAGGGGACCATCAAATTCGCGGGAACGGCTCCCAAGCCGGTCAAGATTGACATGAGCCAGGACCCAGCCTGCAAAGGCGCCAACGCCTCCGAGGACATGGTGGTGGACAACGGCAACCTGGCGAATGTTTTCGTGTACGTGAAAGATGGCATGGACAATTACTCCTTCGAGCCGCCCAAGGACGCGGCCAAGATCAACCAGGAAGGCTGCCGTTATCATCCCCACGTGCTGGGCGTGATGGCCGGTCAGACGGTGGAGGTGATCAACGACGACCCCACCACGCACAACATCCATCCCACTCCTAAAGACAACCGGGAATGGAACGAATCACAGCCTCCCAAGGCGGCGCCCATTGACAAGAGCTTTGCGCGCCAGGAAATCATGCTGCCAGTGAAGTGCAACCAGCATCCGTGGATGAAGATGTACATCAGCGTAGTCAAGACGCCGTTCTTTGCGGTCACCGACAAGGACGGCAAGTTCGAAATCAAGGGCCTGCCTCCGGGCACCTACACGCTGGCCGCGGTGCAGGAAAAGCTGGGCGAGCAGGACCAGAAAATTACCATCGCGCCTAAGGGGTCGCAGACGGTTGACTTCACCTTCAAACCGGGTGGAGCGGCGGCCGCGGGCATGGGCGATTAGCATTTGGTAAAATCATCAGTCCTAAGTGGGCCGGGGTTGCCGGCCCACTTATCTTCCTTCTCTCGCTGGCTTTTGGTTTCCCAGCCGGCGTAAATAGCGGCGTGGGGCCGCGACATCGAGAAGCCCAGAACGACCGGACCCAAGGAGTATTACTCTGAACTCTCCGCCAACACCCTACAACCGAGCCCACCATCGTTTTTGCGTACTTGTAGCCGGCGCCACCTTCCTGCTGCTCATCGCCGGGGCTCTGGTGACCAGCAATGACGCGGGGCTCTCCGTGCCCGACTGGCCGACTTCCTTCGGCTCCCTTTACAAGCTGCCGCGCATGGTAGGGGGTGTGAAGTTCGAGCATGGCCACCGCATGGTGGCGGAATTTATCGGCCTGCTGACGATCATTTTGGCGATCTGGACCTGGAGGGTAGACCGCCGGGGCTGGGTGCGCAAACTGGGCATGGCGGCACTCGCCACCGTAATCGCGCAAGGCGTTCTGGGCGGAATAACCGTCCTGTACTACCTGCCACCCGCGGTCTCTACTGCCCATGCCATCCTGGCGCAAACCTTCTTTTGCCTGGTGGTGGTAATGGCACTGGTCACGGGACGCGGCTGGACGGAAGCGCCTCAAGGCGAATTGGCGGAATCGCACCGCCTGCGCCTGACCACGCTGGCCACTTTAGCGGCGGCTTCGGTTTACGTGCAGCTGATTCTGGGCGCGGGATTCCGCCACTCCGGCATTAAGCTGCTGCCTCACCTGATCAGCGCGGTGGTGGTCACGACGCTGGTGCTGTGGACCATCACCCGGGTGCTTACGAGCTATGGTTCGGTGGCGGCGCTGCGGCGCCCGGCGGTAGTGCTGATGGCGCTTCTGGTCACCCAACTGGGACTGGGCTTCGCCGCCTACCTCACCCGCGTGCAGTGGGGCCAGAACGCGGTGCAGCCGGAAATGCCCATGGTGGTTTCCACGGTGGCGCATGTGGCGGTGGGAGCGCTGGTGCTGGCCTCCTCGGTGGTGCTTGCCCTGCGGGCCTGGCGGCACATGGGATGGGCACAGCAGGAAGGGGAGAGAGTTTTGCCCAGAGATTTGAGGAAAGCCGTGAACGCATGAGCAGCGCCAGCCAGCCGTTAGTCCCTCAGGCGGAGACCAGTGGCCGCGTGGCCAGCCCATTGGCTGTTTCCCGCGGTGGAGTTATCGGGCTGGCGCAGAACTATGGGGAGCTGACCAAGTCGGGTGTTACCTCGCTGATCATGATGACGGCATGGTGGGGATTCTACTTCGGCGCCTTCAAATCGGGGGTCTCTTCGGTTTCGTGGACGCTGGTGCATGCCGTGGTTGGAATTGGACTGGTAGCCGCAGGCACAGCCGCGCTCAACGAAGTAATGGAACACGAAACCGACGGGCACATGAGGCGCACCGCGCTGCGTCCCCTGCCCGCCAAGCGCATGAGCCTGGTTCACGCGCTGCTGGCAGGCGGCATGCTGACACTGGGCGGCTCGCTCTACCTCGCGCTGTTCACCAATCCGCTCACCGGCAGCTTGACCCTGGCAACTTCAGTCATGTATCTGGCGGCCTACACGCCGCTGAAGAAAATCCATCCCATCTGCACCTTCATCGGCGCCATTCCCGGAGCCATGCCTGGGGTGCTGGGCTGGACGGCGGCGCGCAACCGCCTGGATTGGGAAGCCCTGGTCCTGTTCGGCATCGTATTTCTGTGGCAGTTCCCGCACTTTTTCTCGATTGCGTGGCTCTATCGCGAAGATTACGCGCGCGGCAGTATCCGCATGCTGCCGGTGGTGGAAGCGGATGGCCGCTCCACCGTGCGCAACATCGTGTTCTATTCGCTGCTATTGATTCCTGTCAGCCTGGCACCAAGTTATCTGGGGATGTCGGGACGAATTTACCTGGTGGGAGCCTTCGTGCTAGGGGTGGCGCTGCTGTGGTTTGGATTGCGGTTGGCGCGGTTGCGCCTGCCGCCCGCGGCCGCGCGCTCCAAGGCGGCCGCCCGCCGCCTGTTGCAGGCTACAATTTTTTATCTGCCTTTGCTGTTCGCTTTGATGATGCTCAACATCGCGGCGCGATAGAATAGCTTGTGACCCCCAAAGCCACTGAACTCGCCCCAGCGGAGGAGACGGGCGCCGGAACTGCCCGCAGCTCCGAGCCAGCGGTTATCCTCGTGGACAATATTCGCCACCGCTACGACAACCGGGTGGCGCTGGACGGCGTTTCCTTCCAGGTCCGCTCCGCGGAATTATTCGGTCTTCTCGGTCCCAACGGCAGCGGCAAGACCACCCTGTTCCGCATTCTTTCCACCCTGATGCTGCCCTCCGAAGGCCGGGCCGTAATCCTGGGCCGGGATGCCGCCAAAGATCCCAACGGCCTGCGGCGGCAGATTGGAGTGGTGTTCCAGGCGCAAAGCGTGGACGTAAAGCTCAGCGCCTACGAGAACCTCCGCCACCAGGGCCATCTTTATGGGCTGAGCGGAGGTACCCTGCGGGCGCGCATCCAGGAAATGCTGGGACGGGTAGGGCTGGCCGACCGCGCCAACGAGCGGGTGGAAACTTTTTCCGGCGGCATGCAGCGGCGGGTGGAACTGGCCAAGGGCCTGCTGCACCATCCTTCCGTGCTGCTGCTGGACGAACCAACCACCGGGCTGGACCCGGGCGCGCGCCGCGACGTTTGGCAGTACCTGCGCATTCTGCGCGACGAAGAACATGTCACGGTGATAGTAACCACCCACCTGATGGAGGAGGCCGAGCGCTGCGACCGCCTCGCCATCCTTAACCAGGGCAAGGTGGTGGCCCTGGGCACCCCGGCGGAGTTGAAGCACGAAATTGGCGGCGACGTGATTCTGCTGGAGGCCGATGGCCCGGAGTCGCTGGCCGAGCGCATTCGCGCCCGCTTCTCGGTGCAGGCCGCCGTGCTTGCCGGCAAGGTGCGCATTGAGCGCGAAAATGGCCACCGTTTTCTCACTGACGTGGTGGAGGCATTTCCGGGAGAGATCCAGTCGGTTTCCGTAAGCAAGCCAACGCTGGAAGACGTGTTTATACATCGCACCGGACACCGCTTCTGGACGGAGGCCAACGGAGAAGCGGCAAAGGGGGAGAGGAAACATTAGGGAGGCAAAATGCTGGTATGGGTGGCGTTGTCAGTTCTAATGGGAGTGCTTCCCCTGGCAGGAATCGGGGAACTGTTTGCCAACGGGCTGTCGTTCACGGTGGGCGGCCTGTTCATGACCTTGATCCTGCTGGCCATGTCGGGAATTTTTTTTCAGAGCGCGGTTGCCGGGGTGCGGCGGGTTAGAGCGGCGAAAAATGCTCCCGGCGAACCCTTAAGAACGTCGCAGGCCGCGGCAGGCACACAGAAAGGCAGTTAGTGGCGACTCAAAGTACAACTCTTCCGGTTCCCGCGCAGGCGCGCACCCTGGGCCTGCTGCCGGCTATGTCCTTGTGGTGGCGCGAGGTGGTGCGCTTCTACCGCCAGCGCACGCGCGTGGTGGGGGTGATTCTTTCACCGCTGCTGTTCTGGGTGGTCATCGGGTCGGGCTTCGGCACGTCATTTAACGCCGGCAGTTCCGCCGGCGGGCAGCATTATCTGGAATATTTCTATCCCGGCGCGCTCATCATGATTGTGCTCTTCACCTCCATTTTCACCATGATGTCGGTGATTGAGGATCGGCGGGAGGGATTTCTGCTCTCTGTGCTGGTGGCGCCGGTGCGGCGCTCCGCCATCGTGCTGGGCAAGGTGCTGGGCGGCACCACTCTTTCGGCGGCCCAGGGGCTGATTTTCCTGGTGTTCGCGCCGGCGATTGGCGTGCATTTTGGCCTGGCGCAGTTCGGGTTGCTGGTGCTGACCGTATTCCTGGTTTCGTTCTCTTTGACCGCGCTGGGCTTCGCCATTGCCTGGCCGATGGATTCAACCCAGGCCTTCCATGCCATCATCAATCTGTTTTTAATACCCTTGTGGCTGCTATCAGGAGCGCTGTTTCCGCTGTCGGGAGCTTCGGGATGGCTGCGCTGGCTGATGCGGCTGAATCCCCTGACCTATGGCGTGGAAGCGCTGCGGGGATTGCTCTTCCCCGGCGCCGGTTCGCTGGACTATTCGGTCGGCACGTCTCTGCTGATCCTGGCTCTGTTCACGGCGGCCATGTTCGGGCTGGCGTTTATGATGGCCAACCGGCGGACCACCAAGCCGGCAGCGTGATGCATTACTCGAAATTTCAGTAGAGACGTGATCAATGATGTCTCTACGCCAGCTTAACCCATGTTCGACTACACCGCATTTCCGGCCATCAATGCCACGCTGAACGGCGCCAGCGCGGTGCTGATCGTGACCGGGCGCGGTCTCATTAAGCGAGGCCGGGTCGCGGCTCACCGCGCCTGTATGATCGCCGCCGTGGTGGCTTCCTGCCTGTTCCTGGTTTGCTATCTCTACTACCACGCGCATGCGGGAGTGATCCACTTCCAGGGGCAGGGTCTGGTACGCCCGGTGTATTTCTCCATTCTGATTACGCATACGATTTTGGCGGCCGTGATTGTACCGCTGGTGATTATCACGCTGGCGCGCGCCTGGCGTGGACGCTTTGACCGCCATCGCGCCATCGCGCGCTGGACTTTTCCCGTATGGCTGTACGTCTCCATTACCGGAGTGGTCATATATTTCCTGCTCTACCGTTTGTACGCGCCAGCTCCGGCGCTCACTTCCCTGCTGCCGGGGTAGTCGAACCCCGGGCGCGCCCGGGAAGGTGAACTGGTGGTGTATGATTTTCCATTCCAGATTATGTCGGTTGTCCGCTTGAAGATTGACATCTCGGGGACGCGAGGCGACGAGGCCTGGCGCGGGCTGCGCCAGTTTGACCAGATTCAGAGCGCGGCTTTTGGCCCGCAGTTCGGCAGCAGCGGGCCCTGCCGCCACCCCCAGGACGCGCCCCACGGCAAAGGCGAGTGGATGGGAGCGGAAATCCGCCTGCAAACGCCGCTGCTGGCGCAGTACGCGGTTTCTCATTATCTGGAGCAAGACCGCGTGCTCGATGCCGACGTGCTGGAAGAGGCGCAGCCGGCCTAGTTTCGTCCCATGAGCAGCCAACCCCCACAAACGCCATCCGATAATCGCGAAGCCACGCCGGAACAAGACTCACCACAAACCCGCCGCCCACGCATGTCGTTTCGCACTCGGCTGCTGTTCTTCGGCATTGCCTGGCTCATCGTGCTCATGCCCTTCCTGTTCTGGTGGAGCACCTGGTTTGGACGCAATCTCTCCGATGCCCAACTGAACGAGTACCTGCACGACATCAACAAGCCCCGGCACATCCAGCACGCCCTGGTGCAACTCTCAGAGCGCATGGCGCGCCAGGACCCGGCGGCGAAAAAGTATTATCCCGATATGGTGGCGCTGGCCGAGAATCCTTCAGTTGAAATCCGCAACACCGACGCCTGGGCCATGGGGCAGGACACGTCCATCCCCGAATTTCACCAAACCCTGCTGAAAATGCTGCAGGACCCGGCGCTGATGGTGCGGGGCAATGCCGCGCTGGCACTAGTGCGATTTGGCGACGCCAGCGGCCGGCCACAGATTGTTTCCCTGCTGCAGTCCGCAGCCATTGTCGCGCCCGCAGCCGGCAAGCTGGCCGATACGGCGAAGCCGGGCACGGCGGTACGCGGAGGCGGCCTGGTAGCCACGATCCGCAGCGGCGACAAAACTGTGGAAGCGCGTTCGCCAATTACTGGACGAGTGGCGGCAGTGAATATGCCGCGCGGAGCGCAGGTCACAGCCGGTGACCCGCTGGCCATGGTTGACCCGGGTGAAGACCAGGTTTGGGAGGCGTTGCGCGCTCTTTATGTGATCGGAACCGCCGACGAACTGCCCGCCATCGCGCGCTACGAGCGGGAGCAGCCTGGGCTTCCCGACCGCATCCGCCAGCAGGCCATTCTCACTGAGCATGCGATCAGGCAAAGAAGTAAGTAGTCAGGGCTCAGGAGTCAGCGTAGAAGGGTAATTGGTAGCTGATAGTTAGTAGTTGGTGGTGAAAATCGTGAGCTCACGCCCAGTGCGAGTTGTGAGCAGATACCTGAGTCCTGGCTCCTGACTACCGCTTCACTGCGACGACACAGGCGTGCCTTTGATAGAGGGCGTAGGCGCTGTTTTGTGGTAGCGGAGCCAGAAACCCGCCAGCAGGAAAATCACAATCAAGGCGATCATGGAGGCGAGCATGATGTTACCGGGCTTGTCCACGGCTGGCGGCATAAGTAGAGAGGGGCCAGCACCTGGCCGCCCTGCCCGCGTCCC
>DATJEH010000049.1:0-3246 GCA_035496875.1 Terriglobales bacterium
CACGAGCCATATATCCATAGCTTCCGTTGCCGAGGAATGCAATGTCCGTTGCGGGGCCGAGTGTCGGATCGGTCAAATCGATGGTCTGGAGCGGCGCCTGCGCGGAATAAACGTACAGAGTGCAACCACCTGTGACAGAGCAGGGCGCTGGAGGGGGAACGTTAGGATTGGTGACGAAATTCTTTGGGTTAGTTGCGAAGATGTAGGCTTTCAAACCGTCCGGTGAAAATGCAGCGGCGGTTTGACCGGTGATGGTGCCCGCAGGTGTAGCTACATTGGTGCCGGTGATCAGGCTCAGCACGCTCGTGTTACTGCTGGGATCGAGAATAAATAGCTTGTTGCTGGAGGACTGAGTGTCGGAAACAATAACTCGGTCGCCCTTTGGCGAGATCGCCAATACCTTGCCCGTGGTCGCAGGCGAAACACTTACGCTATTGGTGGCAGCGGCTGGATCGAACTGCATAAGTCCCGTTTGGCTGCCTAGGTAAGCCTTGGTGCCGGCCGCATTAAATACGAAAGAATTCGGAATGCTGGGTAACGCAACTCCATTCCCCAGAGCTGCTGGATTTCCAGTGACGGGAAGCAGAATAGCTTCACATTTTGGAGTCGTGCCGCATCCTGTACTGGTGGCGTAAATCGAGTTAGCCGTCGTGTTAGTGCCGGTGTAAGTGGCTGTGATGGGTTGTAAGGCGTACACGGGTTGAGCCGGGACAAAGCCAATGTTGCAGGTCGGCGGAGTACAGGAGGCAGTAATGGTTGTCCCCCCGGGGGTGCTGCTGGTCACTCCTCCGCTGGCACTGACACTTGCCACAGTTGGATTGCTGGAGGCGAAAGTAAGTGGCGCGACAACCGCATTGCCCGTGGTATCGAAGACCGATGCCGCGACGGTAGAGCTAGCGCCTTTTGCCGCCGTGATGGTTGTTCCTCCAGTGCCCCTCACCGAGAGCGAGATGGATTGCACGGGACAGGTGGTGAAATTGAAGGGAACGCTGGTGGTATTCGCGATAGAAGCAAAAATCTGAGTTACACCGGGCGTCTTCGGCCGCGCGGAGACCAAACCATTTCGAACGCCATTCACGCTTTGGGGAAAGAGTTGAGCAACGGCCGGATTGGTGGCCGTCCAATTGAAGGGACCGACCGAGGAACTGATATCTATGTTTCCGCTGCTTGCAACGGCCGTAAAGACCGCACTCTGTGCCAAGGCGGGCGCCGCGGACACACATGGGTTGGTGTTCGTCTGCGGAATGACGCTTATTTTGTCGATGTGCTGATGAACGTAAACGGTGACGGGAGCGCTGGTGACACCCCCCGACGTGGCGGTCACCTGGGTGACTCCGGATCCGCCGGGAGTGCAAACCTGACCGCCGGTGTCCCATGTACCGCCACAGGCGAGACCGGCAGCCGTGCCGCCAGAGCTGGCTGACGTAAGCATCGTCAACACAGCCGGATTGCTGGACTGGAAGGTGACAGAGGCATTCACGGCATGTTTCCCGCTATCGAGTGCGGAAGCGGTGAACGACAGAGTTGTTCCTATATCCATGGAGGCGCTGGACGGAGTGACCGATATGATGGCGGGAACGGGAGTAGCAGGCGGTGTGCTGCTTCCCCCACAGCCGGTGAGGGCCAGGAAAAACGGGAGAAGAATGATGACAAGCAATAGCAGTCCCAACCTACCCATGCACCCTCCCCGCCCCGCGTTGATACCCGGGACGAGCTATTCTTTGCAGGAAACTGCTCAGTGTAGAGGCTGAAGATTTTTTCATCAAGTTGAGCCGGTTTGCGGGCGTGAGCCCGCAGGCGAAATCCTGAGCGCAGCGAAGGATCTTTGTTATGTTCATTTCGTTATGTTTAAGTTCATTTCATTCTGAGTCGAGCGATCATTCGTTGGGCCCGGTAGAAGCGAAGCTTCGCTCCGCCGGGCGGGTGGGGGCACCCGCCCCTACGTGTGCGTCTATGGCGCACGCTTGCGGCTCAATTCCACAGAGGTGGCATTTTCGTGGACCTATTCCGCCACGCCCTGAATTTAATGGCTTTAGAAGTGAGATGCGCGTGACGGCGGTTGACGCTGTGCAACAGAGTTGCTATATTTGATCGGTTCCGCGAGTTAAGTCTGGCTTGCCTGTGTCGGTCGCGATGTTTGCGAAGCGCCGATGTACTGCAGCTGAGCTGTTAAGATACACATTCCCAACAGCAATGACGTTGGGAATTCCTCGCTGAAACGGACCCTGCGCCACCCTTCACCTGTGGAGGGATATGCGGGGCGAAGCTGGCGAAACGGAGTGCCTCCCGTAGCATTTGAGGGCTGGGCGCCACCGTCGACGGCGTTAGTCTTAGGACATCCAGAAATTTCTTGCCGGGCCATGGTGTCTGGCTAGAAGCATGGCGGCGACAGCCGGCCAGCCTCCCACAAGAGGACAAAAGCAGATTGCAGCGCCAGTTCCGTTGCGCGCCTGAGGCGTGCGCGGGGCAATGTGCGTTGAAGGAGCGGCAGGAGTGCCTACATTTCATCAGCTGGTGAAGAGCGGCCGGAAAGCGCCACGGTACAAGACGGCGAGCCCTGCCTTGCAGGGTTGTCCGCAGAAGCGCGGAGTTTGCACCCGCGTGTACACGCAGACTCCCAAGAAGCCGAATTCGGCTCTTCGCAAGGTGGCGCGTGTTCGCCTGACCAACGGGATTGAGGTTACGACCTACATTCCAGGAATCGGCCACAACCTGCAGGAGCACTCGATTGTGCTGATCCGCGGCGGCCGTGTGAAGGATCTGCCGGGCGTGCGCTATCACGTGGTGCGCGGGACGCTGGACGCAGTGGGCGTCGCGAATCGTAAGCAGAGCCGGTCGAAGTACGGAGCTAAAAGACCGAAGGCGTAAGTAGTCGTCCGTCGCTAGTCGTTCGTCGCTAGCCAACGCGGACCGACAAGCTGCGAGTTGAGGTAGCAGCGGGAGCTAAAAGGTAATGCCAAGAAAAGGTCATATATCGAAGCGCGGGGTTGTGGCCGATCCGGTTTTCGGGTCGGACCTGGTCAACAAGTTCATCAACTCCATGATGTGGGCGGGCAAGAAGAGCACAGCCCAGGGCATCTTCTATAAAGCCATGGATCAGCTGCAGCAGAAGGGCGGCGACGAGTCGCTCAAGCTGTTCAAGAAGGCCGTGGAGAACTGCAAGCCGCTGCTGGAAGTGAAGACCCGCCGCGTTGGTGGCGCCAACTACCAGGTTCCGGTGGAAGTAAACCCGGACCGGAGGACGTC
>DATJEH010000050.1:0-7122 GCA_035496875.1 Terriglobales bacterium
CGGTCTTCCGGCCCGTCCAGGCAGGTAGTGCAGTAGGCCATGCGCAGCCAGCGCCGGGGAACGTCATAGAGAGGATAATTTTGACGGAAGACCCAGGTCCGCGCGGAATAGCCGTAGGCCAGGGGATCATTGGGCCGTACGAAGGTGACCCGCACATGCGCCCCGGGAGTACGCGTGGCGGCATTTTGCGATGCGGCTGCGGCCGCGGCCCCACCACCCTGCGTACTGCGGGGAACGCCGCCGGCCGCGCGGCGCACTCCGCGCACGATTCCGGCTTCCAGTGGAAGCATGGAGCCGCTGCCCAAAGTGACCATCAGCCCGCCGCCGTCCACGAACTTCTGCAACTGCGCCATGCCCTCCCAGCCGATGCCGCCGGTGATGTCGTCGGACTCGGCCGGCGTGCCCAGGTTTGGCGTCTGCGGCGTCTTCTTATAGGGCATCGGTCCCCAGGCCTTGGGCAAGCCCTGGATCTGTTGTGCCACTCCCAGGTCCACGTTGCCGTAGAGCAGAACATCCACCCGATCACGCAGATTGCCGGCGCGGATGTCTTCATCGCGAAGATAGGTATAGGGCACCTTGCGCTGGTCGAGGGAGTAGCGGATCCAGCCGATGGTGTCGGTATCGGCCCAGGGCACCCATAGCCCGATGCGAGGCGCGGGAGCGGCATGATGCGCCACATCCGGAAGGGCGGAAATGCTGGTGAAATCCAGCCCCAGTTCGCTCGCCACCCCGCGCAATGCCTGCTCCAACCCATCCTGTGAGGGGAATATCCAGGAGCCGGCGGGAAAGTCCGTGCCATTGAACTTGAAAGCGCGCTCAGCGATCTCCACCCGGAAGCGGCTCAGGCGATAGCGTGCCGCCAGGAAGCTCTCCTGCCCGGTATCCCTCAGGATAAACATGGGTCCCTTTCCCGCCGCTTCACCGTCGGGATGCGGAAGTTGGGAGAGTGGAATCAGCCGAAGCGAGCGCGCGGCCGGATCGATGGTTGGAACTGCCTGCAGATGATAGTTGGCGGGCAGCTCCCAGGAAACGTCGTCGTAGGGCTCGCTGCCATCCATGGGGTAATGCTGGGGCGTGAGCAGGTCCACGGCATAGTTGCGGTAGGGCTGATCCATGCGAACCACATACGTCCCGGCGGGAAAGCTGCCATCCTTGAGCTGAACCGGCCCTGTCGCGCGTCCCACCTCGATATTCTGTTTCATCAGCACGCCCACCATCTGCGCCACACGCATGGGGTCGCCCTGGTCCGCGGGAATGAAAATGGCATAAGGCGGCTGGTGCAAGCCTTTTTGCCAGGAATCCCAGCCCTTCTTATAGAAGTTGTGCAGCATTTGCGGGGCGTGATCGGCGCTGTAGTCGAGCGCGGCCAGCGCCGCGGTTTCCTGATAGTTCAAGTTGTCGCGCGCCGACCAGGTTACCTCTTCCGATTTTGGCGGCAGGGGCCGGTACCACTTCATCTCCATGTCGGAGGGATCAATGGTGCGGCGCATGGTCTCCGCCGAGCCGTTGCCCCAGGTTTCGTACCCGCGTCCGATGCTGTTGTGGTTCATAGCCACGGAATCCAGGTAAAGGTGGGAAAAAGCCTCGCCAAAATCCCAGGTAGCCACGCCCGGCATGCCCATTGCCGTCATGGTCTGCACCTCATGGAAGCTGAGCTCCAGAAACTCGGCATAGGTAATGGGATCAATGTGCGGGTTGTAGGGCCCGGTGCCATTCCAGGTCATCAGCATGGGCTCGCCTTCGTGCAGGTCATGGACCACGGTGGGGTGCCACTCGATAAACATGCGGTGCACGGCTTTGGTGGTCTCGTGCGTCTGCTGGTGGGTATCGCGGTTGATGTCCACGAAGGTGTACTTCGACCAGTAGGGAGGAGACTGGCGCGGCAGGGTGTCGTAATCGGTTTTGCCCTTCAAGTACTCGTAGAACCAGTCCACCACTTTGTCGCGGCCGTCGGGATTGGAGATGGGATTGATGAGCACAACCAGCCGCTCGCGGATGCGGCGGATCATGGGCTGTTCGGAGACGGCTAAACGATAGGCCATTTCCAGCATGGCCTCTGTGGAACCGGTTTCGTCGGAGTGCAGAGCGGCGTTGAAGTAATAGATAGGCCGCGCCGTCTTGACCAGGCTGTCAGCCGCGGCGGGATCGGTGCGCCTGGAGTCGGCGAGGGCGGCGGTGGCGGCTTTGAGCTGATCGAGTTGGCGAATACCGGCTTCGTCGGCGATGGCCAGCATCAGGATTTCCCTGCCCTCTTCGCTGTGTCCCAGGGTAAAAACGCGAACGCGCGGGGAAGCCGCGGCCAGCGCGCGGCAGTAGGCATAGGCTTTGACCGTGCCCACCAGCTCTCCCGGCGCTCCTGGAATACGTCCCAGAAACTTCATGGGCGATGGCACAGTGGACGATTGCGGCAGATAGGAAACCCAGGGGGAGAGAAAGTCTTTTTCCGTGGTCGCGGCCGCAATGGCTTCCACCGAACCGGGCTCCGGCACATCGGGAGCGGCGGTGTTTTGCGCAGTAATGGCGCCCGACAGAATGTTCAGGATAAGGAACAAAGCGAATGATCGGATCATGAGAGCCTCCGCCTGCTGGCGCATGGGTTGTAACCGTACCGAAGCTCGCTGCGGCTTAGCATCGGCGCTGTACTTGCAATCCGCTTACCTGGTTGAACCTTCGCTGGAAGCAGGCAAGCTGTGCCGCAACACGTGGCCGGGATGCTTGCCCGTCACCGTGCCGCCATCCACCACCCACGCGCCTGAGACCATCACTTGCGGAATGCCTACTGGCGGCGCTTCCGGATTCTCCACCGTGGATTCATCAATCACAGTTGCGGGATCGAACAGCACCAGGTCGGCAACGTATCCTGCTGCCACCCGGCCACGGTCTTTAAGCCCGAGCTGCGCGGCGGGCATGGCAGTCATTTTGTGAATGGCGGCGGGCAGCGAAAGCGCCTTCTGCTCTCGCACATATCGGCCCAGAACCCGCGGGAATGCGCCGGCTCCCCGGGGATGGCGGTCGTGCAGTGCGCCGTCAGTGCAGAACATAATGTGGGGATTGGCAATAAACCAGCGCACATCATCTTCACTCATGGTGGTGGCGATAATGCCTTCCTCCGGTCCTTTGCCGTCGGGGCCCTGCATGGTGGCCTTCACAAGTCGCCCGTAGGCTTCTGCCGGCGTGACTCCCCATTGTTTGCCAATCTCGTCCAGAGTTTTTCCCGCCAGGGAAGGGTCGGGCTGGTAACGCGCCAGGCGAATGTGATCAGCGCCGCCGTTTTCTGCAATCACATTCGCAACCTTCGCCTGGTTGAAGTAGTCGCGGTCCAGCATGATCACGCGCAGGGTGGACTGCCAATAGGTATAGGGATAGACATCAGCCTTCAAGTCCACGCCGTGGCTCTTGGCCTGAGCAAAGAATTCGGGCATGCGCGTGGGCGCCATGTGCCACACCGGTGTCGTAGCCAGTTTGATATGGGAAATCTCAACCGGAAGATGGCCTCGCCTGCCAATCTCCAATACTTCCCGGAAGGAATCGAAAACCTTGTTGCCTTCATCACGCACGTGGCTGATATAGAAGCCGCCATACTGGGCGGCCACCCTCGAAAGCTCGATCATTTCGTCGGTAGTGGCGAAGTGGCCGGCATCGTACTCGAGCCCGCTGGATAGGCCATAGGCGCCCGCCTGCATTTCCTGGGCGAGCAGGCGCTTCATTTGCTCGAGTTCCACAGGCTGGGAGGGCCGCAGCAGTTCTTTGCCTTTCCCCATCACCTGCTCGCGCAGGGTGCCATGGCCTGCCATGCTGGCGAAATTCATGGCAGCGGGCTGCCTCTCCAGCTTGTTAAAGAAATCCGCCAGCGGATACTGCGATTCGCCGTCCTGGCCAACAAAAACTGTCGTGATTCCTTGGCGCACCACATTCTCGGCATTCAGATCGTCAAAAATGCCGGAATCAGCATGGCTGTGCATGTCAATGAAGCCCGGCGCCAGCGCCAGGCCGTGTTCGTCGCGCACTTCTTCTCCAGGTTTCGCGTGCAGGTGGCCAACAGCCGCGATTTTGTCGCCCTGGATGCGAACGTCCCCGCGGCGAGGTGTCTTCCCGCTGCCGTCGTAGATCACCACGTTCTTCAGCAGAACGTTTTCGGCGAAAAGCGACATGCCCGACAGGGCTACCAAACAGATGGCTAGCAGGCGTGCTGCTGATTTTCTGAGATTTCTTTGTGTGAAGTTCATGGCTTGAAGTCGGGCGTCAATTTGCCGCCGTAGTGCCGCACCACCAGCGCGGCCACCCGCGCGATGGACTCGTGCAGAGGGCCTGTGGGGCCGCGGTGGTGACCGGTGAATACCACCAGCGCGATAGGTTGATCATGGACCCACAGCACGCCCGCATCATTGGCGATGAACGGCTGTCCATCGCCGGTCTTATGCGCGATGCGAACATCCTCCAGGTAGCGGGGAAAGCGGTCGTTTACCTGCTGCTTTTCCATCAAGCTCAGCAGCAGCTCGCTTGCGTTTTTGGAAACCAGCTTGCCTTTCGCCGTCCACTCCAGCAACTGGCCGATTTCCCGGGTCGTGCTGTGGCCGAAATAAATGCCGGCATCGTAAATGGTGTGCCCGAAGGCGGCGCTCACCTGCGCATCGCTGTACTTGCCGAATGGAAAGTTGATGGTCTGGTCTCCGCGGGCGTTCTTGTAAGTTGGGTCGAGGCTTCCCAGCCAGGTGCGGTCCCAGTCCAGGTCGGAGAACTGGATGCTGGTCTGTTTCAGTCCCAGGCTGTGCATGTAGGCGGTCACGTTTGCCCGCCCGACTTTACTGGCCAGGATGTCGGTGGCTTCGTTGTCGCTGATGATGATCATCAGGGTCAGCAAATCCCGGACTGTGGGTTGCAGGCCAGGATCGAGCGCGTAGAGCACACCCGAGGGCAATCGCCGGTCAGCAGGAGTTATGGCGATGCGGTCGCTGAGGGAAAACTTCCCCGCTTCCACCTCGCGCAGAACCTCGGCCGCGATGCCCAGCTTGATCACACTGAAGGTCTCGTAGACCGTGTCGGCATCCAGCGCGATTTCGTCGCCGGTGGAAAGGTTCTTCATGTAGATGGACATGCTCCCGGGAAAGCTCTGCCGGATTGCCTGCAACTGCGGGCGCAACTGCCCCAGAGACTCGCCGCCGGCCGCCCGTGCCTGAGTTTGTGCTACGGCTGCCATGGTCCCGAGGGCGGGCCACAGCAGAAGGAAGAAGAAGACGCCACGCCGTTTCACTGCGCGCGTCCTCCCGCTGAGGTGGGGGGATTTTGCAGCTCGCTGGTCAGTTCCTGAAGTAGATGGGTGTTCTTTTCCAGAGCCTGGCGCAGCAACTCCGCCTGCTGGCGCGCGGTGGTCCAGTCGCTTTTGTCCACTGCTTCGGTCAGCGCCGGGAGTTCCAGATGCGCATAGGTGTAGCGGGCGCCATAAAGCATGTGCTCGAACCAGGGGCGGCCGGGAATACCCTGCGGGTTCAGCCAGTTTCTTTCCACCTGCATGGCGCCCTGGTTCACCTGTTGTTGGAGCGTGGGCTCGAGTTTGCCGGAAGCGAGCTTCTCCTGCTCCGCCGCATCGAGTTCGCGTCCAGCTTTGGTGAAGTCCGCAATCGCCGACCGCAAGGGAGCAAGGTCCAGCCGGCTCATGTCCTTGGCCTTGGCCAGTTCATCCACGAACTGCCCGATGTTGTTGCCGTACTCCGAAAAATCGAAGGGCAGCAGGTCAGCGTTCGCCAAACGCAACGCAATTACACCCCACAACTGCGACATCAGGGTGTGATAGCGGTACCCGGGATCGCCAAAGTGGTTGATCCAGTAAAAGTCGTCGTACATGGAGTGGTAAACGCCATAAGGGCCGTCGAAGTCCAGGCCGATTACCGGCATGCCTACATGGTTGAGAAATACGGTGTGATCCGATCCGCTGCCGATGCGCGTGTCCACCAGGTTGGCATCCGTCACCGGGCCGGCCTCCTTGCGTTCCGCCCGCGCACGTTCCACCGCTGCTTTCCAGGCTTCATAAAGAGGACGGCCTGATGCCGGATCCTGAAAGCCGTGGCTCACCTCGCGCAGCAAAGGCGCCAGCGATGCTACGGCGCTGCCTTCAAAGTTGGGGCCCGATGTGGAGGAATCAACGTTGATGTAGGCCACCGCCTTCTGGCGCAGTTCATCCTGAAATTGCTCGCCCCATTCCGTGGAGCCGGTGAGCCCGACCTCTTCGCCATCCCAGCTGCAAATCACCAGCGTGCGCCTGGGGCGGATTCCCTGGCGCAGCAGTTGGCCCAGGCCGCGAGTCAGCTCCATCATAGATGCGGTGCCGCTGCTGGGGTCCACACCGCCGAACACCCAGGCGTCGCGGTGGTTGCCCATCACCACCCACTGGTCGGGAAACTCCGAGCCGCGGATGCGCGCTTCTACCACGTAATAAGGCTTGATGGAGTTGTCCATATCAATCTTGAGATGGACTTGCGCATCATTTCCGCCGAGGTGGTAGGAGATGGGCAAGCCACCCTGCCAATCCTTGGGGGCTACCGGGCCGCCGATGTGCTCCAGCAGCGGCTTGGCATCGTTCCAGGAAAGCGGCAGCGCCATAATGTTGGGCAGCGAGCGCGCGTCCTTCACCGCGATGCGTTTGGCGCCGGGCAGCGAGGCCCAACCGGGAGTGAGCGGGTCGCCGGGCACGATGAAGTCGTAGGTGATGGCCCCGCGCTGGATATGGCTCTCCGGGCCCCAAGGACCGTCGGGGAAAACTTTGCCTTTCTTGTAGCCGTCTTCGGCGGGATCGCTATAGATGAGGATGGCGGCGGCGCCTTCGCGTTGCGCGGTGAGCGCTTTAAATCCGCGATAGCTATAGGGATTGGAATAACGCACCAGAACGATCTTGCCCTTTACGCTGATGCCCTGCTGGCGCAGGTAGTCATAATCTTCGGGATTGCCGCTGTGCGCGTATACCAGCGGCGCCGTGACCTCGCCGGAAATTGACATGCCAGTCCAGGCCGAAGAGACCGCTTTGTTTTTGCTGTCCGGATCTGCGGGATAGGGCTGCTCGCGCAAGCCGGCCACATAGCGCACCGGGCTGACCATTTCCAGGAAGGTGCTGCGCGGTTCGGTGCTGTA
>DATJEH010000051.1:0-9832 GCA_035496875.1 Terriglobales bacterium
TGGACACTGTCCCCTGCCGGCGATGACCAGCATCTCGAGCAGCGCATCGCCACGGTTAAGCTGGACGCCAAGGCGCACTCCGGTGATCACATGGCCGCCACGGTTTTTGTGAGTGGCCTGCACACACCCCTGCAGCTTGCCGGTGCCCTGCAAGTGCTGGGACCACGGCCCAAAATTGCTCATGTCAATCAGTCCTTTGCCAGCCCCGCCGGGGTGCAGCTGCAGCCTGGCGAGATCCCCTCAGGAATGACGGTCAGCTTCGCAGTTCGTGCCGACAACACCGATTCGCGTCCTGGCATGCAACTGCGGTGCAAGGACGAAGGCAGCACCCGCAAGAAGCTCACCCTCTATCCCGGCGACCGCAGGGATGGCGCCGAACTGGACGCCGCGGGACAGGACATGCTCTTTCTTTCCCTCGATCCTGGCGTGGTCGGCCAGTCCGGCTGCGAGATGATTGCCACCCTTGTTGGCGAGCCCGCCGGCAGTTCCGATCCCTATCCCCTGGGGCGGGTGGTCCGGTTGCCCAGCATCCAGAAGTTCACCATCAGCGCAGAAAAGCTGGGCGAGTCGCTTTATGCCGGCACCCTGACCGGTCAAGATCTGGAGCTGATTGATAGGACGGGATGGAATTCCAAGCACAGCTATGAGGCCCAGGGCATTCCTACGCCTGTCCCGGGCAGCGCCGGAGAGCAGACGCTCAAGATCGCCGTGCCCTGGCCGCCGCCGTTCCCTCAAGCGCCTCTCTACATTTGGCTCCGCGGTGAAAAAGAAAGCCGCGCCACCAACGCGCGCTATTGAGAGCGGCTTCTGTTTTTAGGGGGCAATCAGAAATGGAGTACTTTCCCAGCTTTCATTCGCAGCCTAAGTCCGACGGTAACAGAGGTTTTTCCGTACCGGTGCTGACCTCCTGAGGCGCGGGTCGGGGCGGCCACGGCCCGGGGATATTGCTTCCGCAAGGGAGGGAACACCGCCGCCAGCTGAATAACAACTCCGCAGCTATCCTGGGGCGTCGCAGCGTCATCACACAGCAATCATTCCTGCAAGGAGGCACAACAATGGACGTGCGCACACGCACCCGCGGTGAAGCTGAGGATCGTTTCACCGGGGCAATTGAATCGCAAACTTCGAGAATTCCATCCTCCGGCTACTTGGCTGCGGCGGTGAGTTCGATGGCGGCATCAGCTGTGCTGAAAATCTTGGGCCGTGATGATTGGGCTCTCTTCGTCGGCCAATGGGCGCCCGCGTTTCTCATCATGGGTGTTTACAACAAAATGGTAAAACAACACGGTTCGGACGCTTACAGCAGAGCGGCCTGAGCCTTTCGGGGGCGTGAGAGCTCGCGCCCCTCTTTCTTTATCGATGTGGAGCTTGGCTAACTGCAAATTGTGGAGTCGAAGTATGCATCTCAGCCGCATACTTGATAAAAAAGCCACCGCTTGGCTGAGGTTAGCCCGGCTAGCAAAGAATTTCAGTCGCCGCTGGCGGGCGATTCCACCAGAGCGGACGGCTCGCTGAGTCGTGAGTGATGCCCAAAGGCGAAAAGAATGCCGCTCACGGCCCAATAGCTGGCCGCAATCCCTAACGCCATGGCCGCTAACACGGTGAAGAATAAGGTCGTTAGACTAAGAAGCAAGCTCAAGGTTCGGCCCACCTGTTGTTTTGCCGCACCGCAAGTAGAAGATGCTCAAACCAACCGGTCAGATGCACTCGCCGGCGGCGCGGCCGATTACTTTTTCTTTTCCGCGTTCCACACGCTGCGCGAAATCGCGCGCCCGCAGAACGGGCAGAAATTCATCAAGTACAGCTTGGGACGCTCGTCAGGGGAGGCGACGGCGTAGTCCGAATCTACTTCGTTCAAAATGCGCCCAGGCATCCGATTGCGGGGGGCGTTCAGAATCGCGCCGCCATCCACCGCATCCTGCAACATTTCGCAACAATGCTCGGGCATCGGGGCAAACGGCGCGCCCTCAGGCGCATTGCCCACTTTACTCGCGTTGACCTTGCCCGCTGTTAACGACTAAGATACGTGAGTAAAATTGCGCTAACTCACTCTCCCTCTTACTAGAGGACCTGTCCAATTACCGAGGTACTAAACCACCCAGGGACCGATGGCGATTACTAAGATCACGGTGCGCGGGGCGCGCCAGCATAACCTTAAAAACATTGACGTTGAGATACCCCGCAATTCTCTTACCGTGATTACCGGGCTCAGCGGGTCGGGCAAATCTTCCCTCGCCTTTGACACCATTTACGCCGAAGGCCAGCGCCGTTACGTGGAGACCCTCTCCGCCTACGCCCGCCAGTTCCTCGACCAGATGGAGCGCCCCGACGTGGACGCCATTGACGGCCTGAGTCCCTCCATCTCCATCGAGCAGAAAACCACCAGCCGCAGTCCGCGCTCCACCGTCGGCACCATCACCGAAATTTACGACTACCTGCGCCTGCTCTATGCCTCCATCGGCGTGCCTCACTGCCCCCACTGCGGCCAGGCCATCAGCCGCCAGTCCGCCGACCAAATCGTGCAGCGCGTCATGCAACTCACCCCGGAAGACCGCGTCATGGTCATGGCGCCCATCGTGCGCGGCCGCAAAGGAGAATTCAAAAAAGAAACAGAGAAGCTCGCCCAGCAGGGCTTCACCCGTGCCCGCGTGGATGGCGAACTGGTCAGCCTGGAAGACGACCTCCGCCTTGACAAGCGCAAGAACCACACCATCGAAGTGGTAATTGACCGCCTGCTGGTCAAGCCCGGCATCGAACAGCGCCTGGAGAATTCCATCAACACCGCCATGAAGCTGGCCGATGGCCTGGCACAGGTGGCGGTAGTGGGCGGCGAGGAGCGCCTGTACTCCGCCAAGCTGGCTTGCCCCGATTGCGGCATCAACGTGCCCGTGCTGGAGCCGCGCTCGTTTTCATTCAACAGCACCTACGGCGCCTGCCCCGAGTGTCACGGCCTGGGCAGCAAGTACGATTTCGACCCCGCCAAAATCATCGTGGACTGGTCCAAGCCCCTGCTCGATGGCGGACTCGGCCCTGGCTCCGGCTCCTCCTACCTGCGGCACGTAGTGGAGCTTGCCGCCGCCGCCCATGGCTTCGACCTGAACACGCCGTTCGAGAAACTTCCCGACAAAGTTCAGACCCTGGTCCTCTACGGCGAGCCCGCCAAGCGCAATGGCGGTCCGCGCACCGGCTTCCGCGGCGTGCTCGCCTACCTGAACAGTTCGCTCGAGGAGGCCTCGTCCGACAGCTACCGCGAATGGCTGCTCAACTACATGTCAGCCACGCCCTGCCTCGCCTGCCGCGGCAAGCGCCTGCGCCCGGAAAGCCTGGGCGTAAAGGTAAACGGCATGTCCATCGCCGACTTCACCGCGCTGCCGGTTTCGCGCGCCCTCGCCGTCGCCGCCGGCATCAAGCTGGCCGGGCGGGAGCAGCTCATCGCCGGCCGCATCGTGCATGAAGTGGTGGAGCGTCTGCAGTTCCTGAACGCAGTCGGACTGGGCTACATTTCGCTCAACCGCTCCGCCGCCACCCTTTCCGGCGGCGAAGGCCAGCGCATCCGTCTGGCCACGCAAATCGGCTCGCGCTTGCGGGGTGTGCTCTACGTGCTCGACGAGCCCTCCATCGGGCTGCACCACCGCGATAACGATCGTCTGCTGGCCGCGCTGGAATCGTTGCGCGATTTGGGTAACACCGTGCTGGTGGTGGAGCACGATGAGGAGACCATCCGCCGCGCCGACTACGTCATTGACCTGGGTCCCGGCGCCGGACGCCACGGCGGCCACCTGGTTGCACACGGCACGCCTCAGGACATCATGCGCGCCCCCGCGTCGCTTACCGGCCAGTACATCTCCGGCAAGAAGCACATTCCCATGCTGCCTGACCGCCGCCAGCCCACTGCCAGCTCCATTTCCGTGCTGGGCGCGCGCGAAAACAATCTGAAGAATCTCGACGCCGCCTTCCCCCTCGGTGTCCTGACCGTGGTCACGGGCGTTTCCGGGTCGGGAAAATCCACTTTGGTCAACGACATTCTTTATCGCGCCTTGGCCCGCCACCTCTACCACTCGCGCGAGAATCCCGGAGAGCACAAGGCCATTGCCGGCATGGAGAACATTGACAAGGTCATCCAGATTGACCAGTCGCCCATCGGGCGCACCCCGCGCTCCAACCCTGCAACCTACACCGGCGTTTTCACCCAGATTCGCGACCTCTATGCCATGCTGCCGGAATCGCGCGAGCGCGGCTACAAAGCCGGCCGCTTTTCTTTCAACGTGGCCGGCGGGCGTTGCGAGGCCTGCCAGGGCGAAGGCCAGCGCCGCATCGAAATGAATTTTCTGCCCGACGTCTACGTGCTCTGCGAAGTATGCGGCGGTAAGCGCTACAATCACGAAACCCTGGCAGTGAAGTACAACGGCTATTCCATTGCCGACCTGCTGGAAATGCCTGTTTCCGATGCCCTGCCCATCCTGGAAAATATTCCTCAGGTGCGGCAGAAGCTGCAGACCCTGGTGGACGTTGGCCTGGGCTACATTCACCTCGGCCAGTCTGCGGTCACGCTCTCGGGCGGCGAGGCGCAACGCATCAAACTGGCGCGCGAACTCAGCAAACGTCAGACCGGCCGCACTCTCTACCTGCTCGATGAGCCCACCACCGGTCTGCACTTCGATGACGTGAAAAAACTGCTCGACGTGCTGCACCGCCTCACCGATCTGGGCAACACCACCATCATCATCGAGCACAACCTCGACGTTATCCGGAATGCTGATTGGATCCTTGACCTTGGCCCCGAAGGCGGCGAGCACGGCGGTCGCATTGTCGCCCAGGGCACGCCCGAGCAGGTCGCCCGCCAGAGGAAGTCATTTACCGGCCAGGCCCTCGCCGAGTATTTCGGCCGCAACGGCAAGGGTCGCCTGCCCGCCGTCAGCGGGCAGTGACGTGCACAGCCATCTCACGTTTCCACGCTTGTCATCCTGAGCTTCGCGCGACTAAAGCGCAGCGCGGGAACGCCGCGAAGGACCCGCTTTCCTTAACGGCCGCAAACCAAGGCTGGCACCAGGAATTTTTTGTGCGGGCGCCCCCGCCCGCGTCTCCGCAGGAGGACCATGCGAAGGCCCATCAGGGCCGAAGCATTCCGCGTGCGCCTCTCGTCGAAACCCCGTTTTACGCCCCGAGTATCAGCGCGTTGATGAGCGTCAGCATCATCAGCACCACCGCCGTCACCAGTAGGAACAAGCCCAGCTTGCGGTAAGGCCAAGTCGCTTGCTTCTCGTCATCTCCTCCGAGAACGACGACAAAAGTTCCCATCATGATTCCCAGGCTCCCGATTACCCATGCCATAAACCCCACCTGAACCCATACGACGAAGTGAGCGAAGCCTGAGATGCCCGGCAGGATCAAGGGAGGAGAGAACGAGGAAGAGGCTTTGGCGGGGACGAAATTTCTTGCCCACAAAAAACTTCGGGGACGCTCATCGCGTCCCCGGTATGCTTCAGGCGAAGCTTAGTGCTTCTTCGCTTTCTTCTTTGCTTTCTTCTTAGCTGCCATTGAACTATTCTCCCTTCCATTCATCATGGAATTTGCAACGGTGCTCTGTTGCAACTGATTGATGTATAGAGTCAATGAAAAACGATGTCAAGAGAAAAATCACATTCATGTGAGTAGATCACCACCACATCCAAGTACCTTGGTAACGCCAAAACCAACTTTAAAAACTTTTTTCTGCTCTTTTCTCACCCCGCGCCGCTTGTTTCACTGCTCCGCCACTTCGATTCGCGCCGCCTCGCATCCTATAATGTGTAGTTCGCAAGTCCGTCCTAGGAGCACTGTATGCCCGCGCTGGAAGATGTCGTCATCATCTCCGGAGTTCGCACACCGGTAGGAAAATTTCAGGGCTCGCTCTCCGACTTTAGCGCCACACAATTGGGGGCCATGGTGGTGCGCGAGGCGGTAAAGCGCGCCAACCTCGATCCCAAGCAGGTGGACGAGTGCATCATGGGCAACGTGGTTTCCGCCGGCCTGGGCCAGAATCCTGCGCGCCAGGCGGCGCTCTTCGGCGGACTGCCGCCGGAGGTCGGCGCCATGACCATCAACAAGGTCTGCGGCTCCGGTCTGAAAGCTGTGGCTTTAGCCGCCCAGGCCATACAAACCGGCAACAGCGAGATCGTCGTAGCCGGCGGCATGGAGTCAATGACCAATGCGCCTTACCTGCTGCCCCAGGCACGCAAGGGCTATCGCCTGGGCAATGCCCAGATTGTGGATTCCATGGTTAACGATGGTTTGTGGGACGTGTACAACAACTACCACATGGGCAACACCGGTGAAAACGTGGCCGAAAAGTATAGCGTCACCCGCGAAGAGCAGGACGAGTACGCCCTCAATTCCCACCGCAAGGCGGTGGCCGCCATCAAGGAGTGCCGCTTGAAGTCACAAATCCTGCCGGTGGAACTTCCCGCCAAAAAGAAGGGTGCGCCGCCGGTGATTTTCGACAAAGACGAATCGCCGCGCGAGGACACCAGCATCGAAGCGCTGCGCTCCCTTAAGCCGGCCTTCAAAAAAGACGGCACCGTCACCGCGGGCAATGCTCCCGGCGTAAACGATGGCGCCGCCGCCGTGGTCGTCACCAGCGCCCGTCGCGCCAAAGAACTCGGCGCCCAGCCCATGGTGCGCATCGTCGCCCAGGCCACCAGCGGCGTGGACCCTAAGTGGGTGATGATGGCGCCGGTGGACGCCATCCGCCAGATCTGGAGAAAGGCCGGCTGGAAGAACGAAGAAGTGGATCTCTACGAACTGAACGAAGCCTTCTCCGTTCAATCTGTCGCCATCCTTCGCGAGCTGAATCTTGACCCCAACAAGGTCAACGTGAATGGCGGCGCAGTCGCGATCGGACATCCCATCGGCGCCAGCGGCGCTCGCGTGCTAGTGACGCTTATCTATGAGATGATTCGCCGTGACGTACACAAGGGCATCGCCGCCCTCTGCCTGGGCGGCGGCAATGCCGTGGCCATGGCCGTCGAGCGCTAGGCTTGTCGAAATGAGCTGTTACTTCTTTGATTTGTCATCCTGAGCGCAACGAAGGACCTGCTTTTTTTGACGCGAGCGTCCCCGCCTGCATACACTTCGTGCTTAAATAGTGCCCGCGCATATTCCTGCGGAGGTCGCCATGCCCCGCATCCATCTCGCCAAGGCAGCGCTCGCCACTCTGCTTGCCCTTCCGGTCAGCGCGCAGGCTCCCAAGCCAACCCCCAAAGCAAAAACGATGTCCGCTGCCAAGCCCAAGCTCACGCCTCAGCAGCAGACCGGCCTCAGCATCCTTGACCAGCAGGCAGGCGTGGCCAAAGGCCTATCCCCAGTCATGCGCACCTTCGCTCGGTTGGAAATTGCCCGCGGCTACGAGAAGCTGAATCCTCCCAAAGCTCTGGCTACCCTCCGCGACGCCTTCCAGGCCAGCCAGTCCATAGAAGACGATTCTGACCCGAAAGCATCCACCAAAACCTGGCTGCAGGGGCAGGTCCTAAGTCGCCTGGTCGCGCTCGACCCCGCCTACTGCGAACAGCTCGTCCCCCAGCTCGCCGGGTACCCGCACAAGCTCGCTATAAACCGGCTGATCATGTACCACACACGCAAGAAGCAGTTCGCCCAGGCGATTGCTTTGCTCGGTCAGTTAGGTGACGAGGAGTTCCCGTACGTCATCGGCAGCAATCTAGTGCAGGCCCTGCCCCCGGAGCTGGCCGCCGACAAGCAGAACCTCTTCGCTCAGGCGCTGGCCAGCTACACTCAGCACGATCATAAGAGCGATCCCGGCATGGATGATTTTGCCGTGTTCATCACGCGCACCTGGCAGGGCCTCCCGCCCGATCTGGTTCTGCAGGCGATTGACGAGGCGCTGAAACAAGCCCGCCAGTCTGATGCGAAAATGCAGATTACTATCGGCGCGGAGAAAGGCGCCGCCTCTTTCAGTTCGGTCTATGACTACAACTTATTCGAGCTGATGCCGGTGTTGCGTGCGCTTGATCCGGCGCGAGCCGATCGCCTGCTGCAGGAGAACCTTGATCTGCAGGCAACGGCCAAGCAATATCCCGACGGATTGAAGTCTCTCGATCCCAAAAATGGCATGCCCGATTCCATCACCATGCGCCTGCCCTCCAACAGCGGCGGGGTATCCTCCGACGATCGCTACGAGGAACAACTGCAGCCTCAGATCCGGCAAATCATCGCCCAAGCCGAAAAGGATCCCAAGCAGGCGCTGGCCGCCGCCATGTCTCTGCCCGACTTTCACAACACGCGCGCCTTGGCATTGCTAAGGCTGGCGGGTGCGACCTTGAAGACCAGCCCAGGTTACGCCGCCAATGCACTCGATGAGCTGATGAAAATCATCCCCTCCATTCAGCGGGAAATCGTTCAATTCGATATGCTGGCCGGGGCCGGCGATGACTACCTTAAACTGGGCAACACTGAGTCCGCCAAGAAGGTCGTGGACCAGGGCGTCAAGCTGGCCGAGAAACTCTACGCCACCGATACCGACGCCAACGATCCCAATCAGGCCTTCAAAGCCATGTGGCCTTCCACCTCTGCCTGGGGCCGTTTTATTGCCCTGGCAACCCGCATTTCTCCGCAAACCGCGCTGCAGGCCATCAACAGCATCCCCGATCCCGAAATCCAGGCGCTGGAAACCATCGCCCTCGCCGACTCCCTGCTGGGCGCACCTCGCGGAATGGAAATGGTGGCCGTGAAAACCAGGAGCAAGAACAGCTACATGATGGGGGTGCAATAGTAATGGAGGGTCCGGTGACACACTCAAGCGGTCTTGCTTGAGTGGGGTAGTTTCGGAAGTCAGGCTGCGTGGACGTATCTGATGTTGCTTTCCAATTACTCAATTACACAATTACTCAATTCCCCGAGTCACCCCTCCCCGTGACTGTTATCACTTCCCCTCCGGCCGGAATCTGCTATTCGTGATCCGTAGCCCCCCGTCATGCTTTTTAAGACTTTGAGTGCCGCGGTTTATGGCATTGACGCCAACGTGGTCGAGGTGGAGGTTGACGTCTCCGGCATTAAGACCACCGAAGACCACTTTGTCACCGTGGGCCTGCCCGATGCCGCTGTGCGCGAAAGCCGCGAGCGTGTGCGCTCCGCCCTCAAGAATTGCGGCTACGATATTCCGCCCACTCACATCACCATCAATTTGGCCCCCGCCGACATCAAGAAAGAGGGTTCCGGCTTTGACCTGCCCATGGCCCTGGGTATTGTCGGCGCTTACGGCGGCCTGACCTCCAAGGAAATTCCCGACTACGTTTTCGTGGGTGAACTATCGCTCGACGGCGGCGTGCGCGGCGTTCGCGGTGCCTTGCCCATTGCCATCGCCGCTCGCGGAAAGAAAATCGCCCGCCTGGTGGTGCCCGAAATCAACGCCCGTGAGGCCGCCGTGGTTGCCGGGGTGGGCGTTTACCCGGTGCGCTCCCTCATGGATGTCGTGGGGTTGGTTAACGGCAAGAATGGCATTGTGCCGGTCACCGTCAACTCTGATGCGGTGCTGCAGGAATCACAACAGTATTCTGTGGACTTCAAGGACGTGCGCGGGCAGCACACCGCCAAGCGCGCTCTGGAAGTGGCCTGCGCCGGCGGGCATAACATCCTCATGATCGGCCCGCCCGGCTCCGGCAAGACCATGCTGGCCAAGCGCATGCCCACCATCCTGCCGCCCCTTACCTTTGAAGAGGCGCTGGAAACCACCAAAATCCATAGCGTGGCCGGGGTGCTCGATCACAATGCCGGCCTGGTCGGCGTGCGCCCTTTCCGTGCCCCCCACCACACCATCTCCGATGCCGGCCTGATCGGCGGG
>DATJEH010000052.1:0-11872 GCA_035496875.1 Terriglobales bacterium
TCCATCGCCGACGTGGCCGTTATCTGGGCCAAGAACGAAGAAGAGAACGACAAGATTCGCGGCTTTCTGGTGGAAACCGACCGGCCCGGCTTCCGCGCCGCCGATGTGCACGGCAAGTGGTCGCTGCGGGCGTCTGTGACCTCCAGCCTCTCACTGCAGGACGTGCGCATTCCCGAGTGCAACCTGCTGCCCAAGAGCGGCGGGCTGAAGTCACCCTTAATGTGTTTGAACCAGGCCCGCTACGGAATTGCCTGGGGCGGGGTGGGCGCGGCTATGGCCTGCTACGACTGTGCCCTGCAATACGCCCAGTTCCGCAAGCAGTTCCGCGACCAACCCATTGCTTCCCACCAATTGGTGCAGGAAAAGCTGGTATGGATGATTAACGAGATCACCAAGGGCCAATTGCTGGTGCTGCAGGTGGGCCGCTTAAAGGACCAGGAGCGTTGCGGGCATCAGCACATCTCCATGGCCAAGCGCAACAACGTGTGGATGGCGCTGGAGTGCGCCCGTATGGCCCGCGACATCCTGGGCGCCAACGGCATCGCCGACGAGTACCCCATCTTCCGCCACATGGCCAATCTGGAGTCGGTGAAGACGTACGAGGGCACGCACGATATCCACACCCTGATCATCGGGTCGGCGATTACCGGTCAGGACGCGTACTGACGTTTCTACTCACTACGCTCGAGATCCTTCGACGCTAAAGCGCCTCAGGATGACGCCGGCAAAGTGGGGTTGGCGTCATGCCGAGCGAGCTTCAACCTCGAGAAATCTCGCGCACAGTGGCGATGGGTTCAGCCCCCATACAGCTCCTCCAGCAACGCGTACGCCCGGCGCAGGTGGGGAATCACGATGCTGCCTCCCACCACCAGGGCCACGTTGAGCGCTTCTTCCTGCTCGGCGCGGGTGACCTCCAGGCGATACGACTGAATGATGTGGTAGTTGATGCAGTCGTCGCAGCGCAGGCCCGCCGACACCACCAGCCCCATCAGTTCCTTGTACTTGGCCGGAATTGTCCCTTCCAGGTAGGTATTGTGGTCAAGGTTGTAGAAGCGCTTGACCAGGTAGTTGTCGGCCTTCTCCACGTTGGCGTTCAGCTTCTGCCTGGTTTCGATAAACTGCCGCGCCAAGGTGCTCCTGGCTGCGACCTGCTGTTCGGTGAACTTATAAGTGGGTTCGCGTCGCGTGGTCATAGGGCAAAAAGATACCAAAACCACCCCACTACCCGATCACGCAGGTTCCATTCAGACATGCTGTATGAACAAAAATTCACCTTCCCACTTTGGGAATGGGCATCCAGAATCCTCCCCGGTCGCCTGGCTTGACCAAACTGAATGTAAAGGGCATCATGCCCGATTGTCTTGTGCCGGCAGCCCCAGGCAAGGCCGGGGCGTCAATGCGGGGGAAGTTTCTCAGGGCCCTTGATTTCCGAACGGGAGGACTCATATATGGCTACCGAGGTCAGAACAGAAGCCAAGGCATTGGCTAAGAATTTCGGGCAGAACATCGAGACCGACCTGGCTCTGGAGTTCCTGCGCGTGGTGGAAAATGCGGCCATCGCCTCCGCCCACACCATGGGTCAGGGGGAAAGAAAGCTGGCCGACGAGGCCGCAACCCAGGCCATGCGCAAGACCATGGACACGGTGCCCATGCGCGGCACCATCGTCATCGGCGAGGGAGAGCGCGATGAGGCCCCCATGCTCTTTATCGGCGAACAGGTAGGCGCCTCGTTTCCGGACGGCACCAAGGTCCCCGAAATTGATATTGCCGTAGACCCGCTGGAGGGCACCAACCTTTGCGCCACCGGCGCTCCCGGCTCCATCACCGTGCTGGCCGCTTCGGAAAAGGGCGGTCTGCTGAACGCGCCCGACTGCTACATGGAGAAGATCGTAGTGGGCCCTTCCTGCCATGGCGCGGTAGACCTGGACGCGCCGGTACGGGACAACCTGAAGAACATTGCCCGGCGGCTGGGCCGCGATGTGGATGACCTGGTGGTGGTGGTGCTGGATCGGCCGCGGCACGAAAAGCTGATCAGCGAGATTCGCAAGGCGGGGGCACGCATCCGCCTGATCGGCGATGGCGATCTTTCCGCCGGCATTGCCGCCGCCGTCATCGGCACCGGCGTACATGTGGTCATGGGCTCCGGCGGCGCGCCTGAAGGTGTGCTCACGGCTGCTGCCATGCGCTGCCTGAACGGCTACATGCTGGGACGCCTGGTGGTGGACAAACCAGAATTGGAAGAGCGCATCCACCGCATGGGAATCAAGGACAAGAACCGGGTCTATAAGGCGGAAGATCTGGCGCCGGGCAAGCAGATCATCTTCGCCGCAACCGGCGTGACTGACGGCGCGCTCATGCGCGGCGTGCGCTTCTTCGGCGAAGGCACGCGCACTTCTTCTGTGATTATGACCAAAGCCACCGGCAAAGTGCGTTTTGTGGACAGCATTCACCTGGAAAATCGGCCGGATATACGCATCAGGTTCTCGTAGCAGCGGCGCGCAGTGGCGGAAAGTATTCAGCACTGAGCAATCAGCATTCAGTCAGTCCCGGTCTGATATTTACGGGCTGAACTGAGTGCTGATTGCTGAGTTTTTCTGACCACTGGCCACTGGCCACTAATACGCTGTTCCTTTCGGCATGGGCGGCCACTCCCGCGAATAGCCTTCAAACAGCGCCACCGTCTGCTCCAGGCGGCGAGTGCCGTCATGGATGGCGAATTTGTGCGGCTTGCCCGCCTCGTAGCCGGTCCACAGGGACACTCCTGCATAGGCGCCGTCCTTGCGCAGGATGTAATAGGTCATGTCAATGTAGCGCAGCCGGGCCATATCGTTCTTATAGTTGTGGGCGATGCGCCGCAGCACGTCCATACCCGCTTCCAGCGGCGTCATGCCGTGGCGCATGTTCTCGATGATGCTCTTGGCGCCGCACACCTTAATGTTCTCTTCCCCGCTGCCCGTGGCTCCGGCGGAGCCCACTTCCTGGTCGGTGTAGCACCCGGCGCCGATGATGGGCGAATCTCCGACGCGCCCAGGCACCTTCCAGGCCAGGCCGCTGGTGGTGGTGGTGCCAGCCATCTCGCCTTGGGCGCTGAGCACGGAGCAATGAATTGTTCCGGTAGGCGGGTAGAAAACATTGCGGATGGCTTCCCGGCGCAGTTCGGGCGCAATCCCCAGGCGCGTGGCCAGCGCCTCCAGTTTGCCCAGGCGGCGCTGCCGATACTCGGAAGTGTGGGTGGGCTGCTCCTCTTCCGGCACGTGCCAGCGGGGATCATCCGGTCCGGGTCCCCACCAGTCGCGGTCGGAATTGGATTCCTTCCACAGCAGCCACATCTTGCGGGAGGCATCGGTGAGCAGGTTTTCGCGGGGAAAGCCAATTTCCAGACCGAACTTAGTGGCATTGTCGCCCACCAGCATGACGTGGCCGGTGTGATCCATGACGGCGCGGGCGAGCAGGGAGACGTTTTTGATGTCGTGCACTCCGCCCACCGAACCAGCGCGCTGGGAAGGCCCATGCATGCAGCAGGAATCGAGTTCGACCACGCCCTCTTCGTTGGGCAGTCCGCCCAGGCCGACGCTGTGGTCGTTGGGATCATCTTCCGGGCCGCGCACCACGCTGAGCCCGGCTTCCAGGGGACCGCCACCGCCGTTGAGGGTGGCGTAGCCGCGCTCAATGTAGTTGTACCCGTTGAAGGCGCAGATCAGCACCGGCTTGCGCGCCATCTTCACTTGTGCTGATGATTTGTTTTCCTGCGCCTCCACTCCCAGGGCGAGCGAACTCAAGGCAGCGGCAGTAATAAACTGGCGGCGGGATACGGACATGCTTCCTCCTGGCGAAAACAGCGGGAAAGAATAACATGTCGTGGAGCGAAGTACTCGGTAGCCAGTACCTGGCGCCCAGTCATTTCGTTGAAGTTTATCGCGTGTGTGGAATTTCGATGGCCACAGGTAAACCTGGCAGCGCGAAAACAAAGCCCAGCACGCGGTGCTGGGCTCCTGTCACTGACTCGGCCGCCTGACTACCGACTCCCGCTTCCTACCCTGCCTGTTTCATGGGCGTGTTCTGGTCGGAGCGGAAGCGCAGCAGCGCGCCGATATGGCCGACCTTTTCCAGTTCCTCATTCTGCTCCACGTAGATAAGTTCAATGCCCTTGCGCACTGCATTCCCGATGAGGACGTCGGCAATGTCGCTCAGTTGGCGAACCGGCTGGCCACACACGAGGCAGCTCTCGCCCATGTGGAAGTCGAGGTGGCCGCAGTTGGGGCACTCCACTCCCGGAGCTTCGAACTTATCTCCCAGCAGGAGAGCCTGGATTTCGCCGGTCTCCAGGGAACGCAATACGCGCCTTAGCCCAACGGCGCCGCGCCCGTTGCGCTGCGCCTGGCCCAGCACCTCACGCAGTACAGCTTCGCTCCGGCTGGCGCGGGCATCGGTGAGCACGCGCAGGCCCTGCTCGCGTACCTGCTCGGGAGTGGCGGTTGCCGCATCCAGGTTTACCCGGCCCAGCAGATGCTGACGCACGTAAGAGTGCAGATGAGGTTCGAACTCGGGCCAGGTTTCGTCGCGGCAGCCAATAATGAAGTTGGCGGAAACGCCGCTGTCATACAGTTCTTTCATGCGCTCGGCTACGGCTTTGAAGTGGTGCATGGCCTCGTGCTCAACGTGGCGCTGGGCGTGGCCGGCATCGTAGCCGGCAAAGCCGTCGCTGCGCCCGCGCCGCGGCAACTCCGCCTTGATCTCCTCACGCGGCACAATTTCGTCCAGGGTCAGCGCGAAGCGGCGCATCTGCTTACGATCCACTAAAACCACGGATGCACTGTACATGGTGCTCAGGATGGCGGCCAGGGGGCGCAGATGAAAACGCTGGCTGACGGCCACACTGCTGCCGGAAAGGCGCGGCGGCAGGTCGTACTCGCGCCAGAATCCCTGCTGCGAGCAGGCGAAAATCGCCTTGGCGCGCGTCTGGTTGCCGTGCAACCGCTCGGCGATTTCCAGAATGCGGTCCAAGTCGGCGCGTGCGCTCTTCCCCTTGCCGTTTTTATCCACCTCGCGCAGGGCGGAGCGCACCAGGTCTTTAGCCAGGATGGCCTCTTCGCGATGGGATTTGTTGAGTGGTGTCCGCGGCTGGTAATAAAAGCTCAGGGCGGCAGAACCTTCCCCGCATTCGAACTGAGCCAGTTCGCGGATGTCTTGGCGACGGATCATTCCCCACCTCCTGTGGTCTGAGGGTCAAGCAGTCCTGGTATGCTGCAACAGCTTGTCACGGAATTCATTGGGGATGGGCAAAGCTTTGCGCAGGTGGTCGCGGGCGGCATTCACCGAGGCGCGCACCTGCTCCGGTTTGCGGTCGGTGATAACGGCGATCTCCTGTACCGTAAAGCCTTCGATGGCGTTAAGGATGAAGGCTTCGCGATCTTCGCGGGGGGCGCTGAGCAGGGCCGCCTCAACCAAAGTGATCATCTCGTCGGAAGCGGCAATGTCCTCGGGGGTGGCTGTGCCGCGGTCGGGAATGATGTCCTGAGCGATCAACTGCTCGTCGGGCTGATGATATTGCAACTGCGGTTCGTCGCTGGCACGCACGTTGGGAGCGCGCTGGTTGCGCTGCAGGGGAACGTCCTCTGGACCTTCGCTGGCGCGCGCGGAAAGATCATCAATCGCGCGCATGGAAAGGCGATAAAGCCAGGGCTCCAGGGAAAGACGCTCGGGTTTGTCCAGACCGTCGCCCAGAGCATTAGCCACGGCTTCATTGATGATTTCCGACGGGGTCAGAGTCTCCGGAGCCAACTGGTCCACGCTCTCGCGGTAGCGCAGTTCGCGTTCCACAAAGCGCTGCAGCCGGTTTAAATTGGCATTCACATAGGTGCTGATGTCCTCGCTGGAAACCGTGGGCGGCTGCACCGCCGCGACGGTCTCTTCAAAGGGCACTTGAGGCTGGGGCCGGGAGCGCCCCCCGCGTCGCCAGCGCGGCCACTTATGCGTATTTCGCAAGTGGTCCTTATGCTTGATCAGCTGCTCCAGCAGATCCTCGAATGCACCTTTGATGGCAGTGGTGGCGTTGGGGGAACGCTCCTGGGCCGCCATTTGCCCCGAGGGCAGTCGCAGGTTCAGCGAGACCAGGAAGCCTTCGCGGGCTGAATTCTGCTCCACAATGCCCTTCAGGTGGATCAGTTCCGGGCGGAAGACCTGCAGGCGCTTACGAATCTTCTCTATCTGTTGGTTGATTTCTTTTTCTATGTCGGGAGTCTTATTAACTTTGTAGCTAAAATGGACGTTCATGCAAGCCTCGGAAGCCGGGTGGAGGACCCGTCCTGCTGAAGTCCCTACAAGTGGATTTTACACCTACCCCCAGTAGAAGCACTCGAGAATTGAGAAGTTGCTTTCCCGGCTTGGGAAACGGGACGGTTTCGGCCCTTCCGGGCTGGCCGCCGAATCCGGCTGTTATTCTGTTTCTTCCCGCTTCCCTGCCGTGCTACAAGGGAGGAAAATCACATCTGGGCCCCAGCCCTGGAACCGGAGTACCGGAGCCGAAGTGAATCACTATCTTCTTTCCTTGCTTTTAGGAGTCATTGAAGGTCTGACCGAGTTCCTGCCAGTCAGTTCGACCGCCCACCTGCGGCTCTCCGAGGCCTTTTTGGGCGTAGATCTTTCCAGCGGCTACTGGAAGATGTATTCCATCGTCATCCAGTTGGGCGCTATCCTCTGTCTGCCCATCTACTTTCGCGAGCGCATCCGCGAATTTGTGGCGACGTTTCCCCGTGGGCGCGATGGCAAACACACCATCTGGACTCACCCCCTCAGCCTGACTGCGGTTGCTTTCGTGTTTACCGCAGTGCCCGCAGTGCTGTTGGAGAAGGAGATTGGCAAGAACCTGGAAAACGTGCACGTCATGGCCGGGTCGCTGGTGGTGGGCGGCTTGATCATGTGGATTGTGGATGCCATGTATGGGCCGCCCCGTCTGCTGCCGGCCCGTTCCCTGGGCGCCGCTGCCGGAGCCGAGACCGGGATGCTGGGTTACAAGACCGAGCACGTGGAGCAGATGAGCCTGGGGCAGGCGATTTGGATCGGCATTTGTCAGATCTTTTCTGCCGTCTTCCCCGGGACTTCGCGTTCCATGGCCACCATTGCCGGTGGGCAGGTCACGGGCATGTCGCGGCCGGCGGCGCTGGAGTTTTCCTTTTTCCTCTCTATTCCCACCATGGTGGCCGCCACCGGCTACGATCTGTTCAAGTCGTTTCACCACGAGCCAGGCGTGGCCAGTATCGGCATTGCCCCCCACACCGGGCAGGAGTGGATAGTGCTGACCATCGGCTTCGTGGTTTCGTTCCTCGTGGCCTATGGCGTGGTCGCCTGGTTCATGAACTGGGTGAGGAAGCGGGGTTTCGTGCCCTTCGCCGTTTACCGCATCATTCTGGGGATTGTGGTCTTCGCCTGGGCCGCCAGAATGGCAGTGCACTGAAGCTTACGTGGTGTGGGCCTTCGCACGCGAGGCGGTTGAAGACGTAACGAGTTACTTCTCTACTGTATTTGATTTTGTGAGCGGCGCATCTTCATGCAGATAGAGATGTTACTTGTAACCTCTCACATTTTCACCAGTCCTCGCGCGAATGAGAACTAACTCGGCACACTCCCCCCAACTTTCCCATTTCCCGCAGCCGACTTTCTGGCATAATTCTCCTGCTCTGGCGTAGTTCGTGCACCGAAGGCGGTTAAGTGTGCCTGTGTGCCGGCACGGGACCGCCGACAGTGAATACGCCCATGAAGTATTTCTCCAGCGCATTCGTTCCGACCAGCAACCGGCGGCTCAACGAGCTGATCGGTTTCCTGCTGTTCGTCTCCGCGATCCTCCTTTTCCTTGCACTGGCGTCCTACTCGCCCCTCGACCCTTCCTTTAACAGCGCTTCTACGCTGACTGGAGCGCATGCGGCGCGCAACTGGGTAGGCCTGGTGGGGGCTATTGCTTCCGACCTGCTATTGCAGTTCTTCGGAATCGGCGTTTTCCTGGCGCCCTTTCTCCTGGCCCTGTTGGGAGCGCGCTGGTTTCGTTCCCGCCGCACCGCATCGCCGGTAGCCAAGTCGCTGGGCGCAATTTGGCTGCAGATTTTTGTGCCCGCTCTGCTGGCGTTGTTGCCGGGTCACCTGCGCTGGCGGCATGTGATTCCCATCGAGGGCCTGATGGGCAGGATTGTCGGCGATTTCCTCATCCACTACTTGAATCTGCTCGGTGCTTACATCGTGTGCGCCAGCGTGATAGCGGTAGCGCTGTACTTCTCCACCGCTTTCTCATTTGGCACCGCCAAGGCTTGGGCGGCGGCGCATTGCGGTTTCATCATAGCGCTTATGGAGCGGTGGCGGGATTGGCGGTTCACGCGGGAAAAAGCACGGCTGCAGCAGGAGCTGGATAAGCGCCGTTCAGTCAAGCCCGTGGTAACCGCCCAACTGGTGCCCGCCAAGCAGTCGCCCGTGCTTCCCAGGACCGGCATCGAGACAGTAGACCAGGAACGCATGGAGGCGCTCTCGCGCGAAGCCGCCAAAGTGCTGGGCACGGAGCCACCCGAACCGGAGGCGGTTGGGGAGCCGGAAGTGGCGGAGCGCGCCGATACCGGCGCCAAGCATAAGACCACCATGCCCAAAATTGCGGGCGGCTACAAGCTGCCTTCCAGCAGCCTGCTGCACCGCCCCGACGAGGCCCACCGGGTTGACCAGGAAGAATTGCGTTCGCTGGCCCAGGTGATCACACAGAAATACGCCGAGTTCGAGGTTCACGGCCAAGTCACACAAATTAACCCCGGCCCCGTGGTCACAACTTTTGAGTACAAGCCGGAAGCGGGCATTAAATATAGCCGCATCACCGGCCTCACCGATGACCTGTGCCTGGCGCTGCGGGCCGAAAGCATCCTCATCGAGCGCATGCCCGGCAAGTCCACGGTGGGCCTGCAGGTGCCCAATCGGGAGCGCGAAACCATCTGGCTGCGGGAGGTCATTGAGTCGCAGGAGTACGCCAGCGAGAAATCAAAGCTGACCCTGGCTTTGGGCAAGGACATCAACGGGCGCATCGTGGTGGCCAACCTGGCCGGCATGCCTCACCTGCTGATTGCCGGTTCCACGGGCGCGGGCAAGAGCGTGGCCATCAACGCCATGATCATGTCCATGCTGTACAAGGCCACGCCCGAGCAGGTGCGCTTCATCCTGGTGGACCCCAAACGCCTGGAGCTTGGCGTCTATGAAGGCGTGCCTCATCTCTACACGCCCATCATCACCGAACCCAAGCTCGCCGCCAATGCTTTGCGCAACGCGGTACGCGAAATGGAGCGTCGCCTCAAGCTGCTGGCGGAAAAAGGGGTGCGCAACATTGACCAGTACAACCAGCTCTTCGAAGATGAAATGCCGACCCTGTTCGAGAACGGGGGCGAAGAGCAGGAGCGGCCCTTGCCCTACCTGGTCATCATCATTGACGAGTTAGCCGATTTGATGATGCTCGACTCCGGCAATGTCGAGGAATCCATCACCCGCCTGGCGCAGATGGCGCGCGCCGTGGGCATTCACTTGATTCTGGCTACGCAGCGCCCCTCGGTGGACGTAATTACGGGCCTGATTAAGGCCAACTTCCCCGCCCGCATTTCCTTCCGCGTGGCCACCAAGGTGGATTCGCGCACTATTCTGGACGCCAATGGCGCCGAGTCGCTGCTGGGCCGCGGCGACATGCTCTATTTGCCCTCCGGCTCCGCCCGCGTTCAGCGGTTGCATGCGCCGTTTATTACGGAAAAGGAAATTGCCGCCGCGGTGGAGTTCTGGCGTTCCCAGGGCACGGCCGAATATCAGCAGCACTTCCTGGAAGCGCCGAAAGAGGAGGGCTCGGGCGGTTCGGGCAGTGGCGAAGGTGGAGAAGAAGGCGACGAAAACGATCCCCTGTTCGAGGATGCGGTGCGCCTGGTCATCGAGTTCGGCAAGGCTTCCACTTCCCTGCTGCAGCGGCGCCTGCGCATTGGTTATGGCCGAGCCGCCCACCTGATTGATCTGATGGAAAGAGACGGGATTGTGGGCGCTGCCGATGGCCCCAAGCCCCGCGAAGTCCTCAAGCGTCCCGGCTGGCTGAATGAAGTGGAAGAATCCATGCGGTAACAACCACCCTCGACACCCTCCTCCGGGTTGAGGATTGTTAAGAGTGATAACGCCTGTCAGCGTCAATTGGCAAACGCCTGGGAATCGATCAATGTCCTCCCTAACACATGAGTAAACCTGCGTAGTTCGACATCGAGACTGCAAAGCAATTCCTGAAAACCCGAATAGCCATATGTGCAGCGGACCTGGAGAGGTCTTGCCGGCGGTGTATCCAAAAAGATAGTTCGACTATCCAACGTGTTGGCTTGGAATAAATCTGAACAGCACGAAGTTGGTAGAAAAAAGTTCCTATCCTTCCGTAAAGACGAGCCCTTCACCTTCAAACAGTTTCTCCCGCAAGTTGCGTGTATCGTGGCACCCAACTTGCTCCTGTGTACCCGCTGTATGGCTCTAACGGCTCTTCATCAGTCCGAGGGAGGTCGCTATGTTGCGCAGCATCGCCATTTCAGCGGTAGCTTTGGCAATGTTCACAGCCGCTTTCGGGTGCGGTGGTGGGAGTTCTTCTGGCGGCAACGTTACCGAGACCCAGAGCACGGCTCTGACGCTCTCGTCCGTGTCGCCCAGCAGCGCAATGGCCGGCAGTCCTGATTTAAAGCTGACGGTAACCGGATCGAACTTCGATTCAGGGCCACACCGGGTAAACCGAATCATGTGGACCGCGGCAGGAGTCTCTACCCCGATTACCGCAACTTTCCTGAACACCACCCAGCTCACAGCTGTCTTGCCAGCAAAGTTGTTGGCCTCGCCCCTAACTGCGAATTTGACCGTCGAGGTATGGGACTTCACGAATGGTTCTCCCGCTGCCACCTCCAATGCACTGAAGTTCGCGGTAAACCAGCCCGCGATCATCATTGCGCCCACGACCGCTACGGCTGGCAGCCCCGACCTGGTCCTGACTATAACGGCGGGCGCGTTTACCTTCTCTAATGGTCATCACAAATTCAACCAGGCGGTCTGGTATGCAAACGGCCAGCGTACCGTATTGAACACAACTTTCGTGAGCACGACCCAGCTGAACGCAACCGTTCCGGCTGCTCTGCTCACGGGAGCTGGGACGACGAAGATTACGGTCGAAATCTGGGATTCTCAGGGTGACGCCCCCGACGCAATCTCTCCCTCTGTCAGCTTTACGATCACGCCCTCGTCCCCTTGGGACTATTGATTTGTTCCCGCAAATCAAGGGCTGCACACATAGTGAATTACGTCTCTGCCGAACTTTTTCGTGGCGGCGATCCCGCACTCGACAGCTTCAGCCAATCCCTCTGATAGGCAAACGACACCGCCAGCAGCAGCACTCCCAGGAATACAAAGCTGACAATGCGGTAGCCGCGGCTCAGGTTCCAGATGTCGTAGCCGAACACTTTGAGCGTGGTGGCGGCAATCAGCGCCAGCGCCAGCCAGCGGACAAATGCGGACTTCCGCCAGAACCCCGCCGCCATCAGCAGCGCCGCCTCCACAAACCAGCCCACGCTGATCCACACCTCGTGGAGACGCAAGGCGAGGGCCAGTGTCACAAAGGCGACGGCCAGAGCGAGGTGGGTGCCGCACAAGCGGGATGGCGAGCGCGATTGCCGCGCCAGCATCAGATACACAATCGCCAGCACCGTGGCGAACCCGGCGCGGCTCGCTTGCGTTTCCAGCATCAGGTAGGCTTGCAGAAAATAAGCCACGCCGTTCAAGGCGCCGGCCACAAGCAGGGCGCGCGACAATTCGCCTTCCGAGGCGCTGCGTCCAAGCATGGTCGCGACCGCAAACA
>DATJEH010000053.1:0-22422 GCA_035496875.1 Terriglobales bacterium
GCCGCCCCGGTGCGCATTGCGGTGACCGTTAGCCGTAAGGCGGGCGGACATACGGAATCGGAGGCCACGGTGGTTGAATTCGGCACGCCCCGCGAAGCATTGTTTGCCTGCCGGTTGCCTTTGGAATTCGCCGACAAAATAAGTTTGCAGGACAGTGACGGCTTGCTGCAGACCGAAGCCTGGGTAGTGGCGGTGCAATATCGCGATGGCCAGGCGGCTGTGGCCGCTCGCTTCGTCGAGGAAATACCCCACTGGGTAGTTAAATCGTAGGCGGTAATACGGGGAGCCTTTGGAGTATACGTGGGCCGTGTGCTTAGACTTGCGCAGGTGGCAGCAAGAATTCAAACTTAACCCGAGCCGCAGATGGAGAACACGAACTTGGAGCAACCCACAGTACTGGTTCTATCGGCAGACTCAGAAATCGCCCGCGCCATCCTGGCGCGCTGGCAGACCGAACGCAATGTGCCCGCTTTTGCCCTGGTCAGCAGCCAAGTGTGGAATGGCGCCACCACCGCGGCTTTTGAATTGGCCATATCGGGCCCCGTCGAGGCCGCCGAGGTGGAGCTGAAGGCGCTGGAGCAGACCGGCAAACCGGTGATCTGCCTGTGCGCGAGTGCAAGAGCGGCGCAGGCGGTTCGGGAGAAGCTGCCGCGCGTGCTGCCCTTAGTACAGCACGAAGGCTGGCTGGACACGCTGGTGCTGCTGGGAAGTGAGTGCCTGCGGCGAGTAGAGGCCGTGAAGTGCGCCCAGCAGGCGGAGCAGGCAGCCGCGCTCAACCAGCGCCAGGCCACCCTGGGCCGCTACATGATCGAGATGCGGCACAGCCTGAATAACGCGCTTACCTCGGTGCTGGGCAACTCGGAACTGCTGCTGATGGAGCCGGCTGCGTTCTCCGCTCAGGTGCGGGAACAGCTCGAGATCATCCGCAACATGGGGTTGCGCATGCACGAGATCATCCAGCGCTTCTCCTCCCTGGAGAGCGAGATGAAGGTGGCGGAGGAGCAACGGGGTAGCCGGACGCCTACTTCGGGGAAGACTTTCGCGATCGCGCGCGGGTAACAAACCAAACCCTTTTTCACCACAGAGGACGCGAAGGACACAGAGGTAAATTTAAGAAATATCTCCCACCAAGCCTGAAGCCGGCGCTTATTCTTCGCGCGCGGATAACAAACCAAACCCTTTTTCACCACAGAGGACACGAAGGACACAGAGGTAAATTTAAGAAATATCTCCCACCAAGCCTAAAGCCGGCGCTTATTCTTCCCGCGCAAAATAACAAACCAAACCCTTTTTCACTACAGAGGACGCGAAGGACACAGAGGTAAATTTAAGAAATATCTCCCACCAAGCCTGAGGCCGGCGCTTATTCTTCGCGCGCGGATAACAAACCAAGCCCTTTTTCAGCACAGAGGACACGAAGGACACAGAGGTAAATAAGAAACACCCTCGGAAAAGGCCAACCAGGAGCCGCTGACAGCCGACAATAAAACGACCCGCCTCATCCTGCCCCAGCCACGCGCCCTCAATGCGCGCGCCGAAACAGGTATGCTGCGGGTCGCCGGTAACTGTTGGGATTGACCTAGGGGTCTCACGAGCGCCCCAGGCTAACTCCGGGTCCCTGGATAACTATCCAGGGCGGCTTTCCCAAAACTCACCGGTAGTTGGCGGACTCTTGCGAGTAACGCCCTAAGTCCCAGTCACCTCGCTGCTACATTTTCCGTCACAATCCATCGGATCACCTCCTTTCCGCGTGAAGTCAGATTAATACCGCTTCTACTCAGGGTCAAATGAAGAGTGCGGAGCCGCGGCGGAGAGTAACTGAAGAGGCAGCCGGTAGCTTCTAGTTGGTGTTGGAGATGGCACCGCAAAGCCAGCGAAACGCGAGGCCAGGCGCCAAGTACCAACGACCCAGCTACCCACTGCCCCCTCCGAGCACTAACAGACCTGTCCCCCTGACATCTATTACATCCCAAAAAGCACTTCTAGACTAAGGACTTACGCTTTCCAGCGATAGGCATCGGGCTGGGGGAGTCCGATGTGAGCCAGCACGCGGTAAACGAACTGGCGGGCCATGGCCTCCATGCTGGCCGGGCGGTTGTAGAAAGTGGGAATTAGCGGGTAAATGGTGGCTCCGGCATCGGCCGCGCGATAGAGGTTGCGGATATGGATTTTGTTGAGCGGGGTTTCGCGGACGCAAAGCACCAAGGGGCGGTTTTCCTTGAGGCAAACGTCGGCAGCGCGCTCGATGAGGTGGACGGCCAGACCGTTGGCGATGCGCGCCAGGGTGCCCATGCTGCAGGGCAGAACAATCATGGCTTCAGTGGGATAGGAGCCGCTGGCCACATTGGCGCCAATATCGGCGTTGGCCTGCTCGTGAAATTTTCGCGTGGGCTTGCCTAACAGTTGGGGCAGCAAACGGCTGCGGCCGCGGATGCTAAGTTCTTCTGCCAGAACGCGTAAGGCGTTGGCGGAGGCAATAAAATTGACGGTTTTGACGCGTCGGTCGCGCTCTAGGGCGAGGAGCAGTTGGCGGAGGAACAAGGAGCCGCTGGCGCCCGTGGTGGCGACAGTTAAGTTCTGAGGTGCCGCTGAGTTAGCTAAAGTTGGCATCTAAGAGAATGACAGACGAGGTTTCCCCGTGTCCCCCAGGAAACCTGAGCATAGGGAGAGCAGCTCGGACAAGTCAAGGAAAGCTGCTGCTGGCCCCACCCCTGGGCGAACCGCCCGCGGCCAGCAGGTCCTGACCCCGGCAAACGATCCGCAACCATGGCCAGTGCTTCCACCTTGCGATGGCGCCGCAGCGCCGCCCAACTCCATGCCCTGGTGCAGGTGGAGCGCGAAATCCGCGCCACCGATCCCAACAGCCGGCGTAAGTATCTGCGGGACTATAGCGAAGCGTTTCGCACTTACCAGGCAGTACTCACGCGAGAGCAGCTGGAGAGCCTCCTGCACAGTGCCGGCCTCCTGCTGATTGGCGATTACCATGCCCTCCCAGCCTCCCAGCGCTACGCGGCTTGCCTGATGGCCGAACTGGCGGCGAACAACCAACGCCCCCTGGTTCTGGGATTGGAGACCATCTTTGCCCGCGACCAGCACATTGTGGACGAGTGGATGCGGGGTGAAATCGAGGAAGAAGAGCTGCGGGAACGGATTCGCTTCGACCTGGACTGGGGATACCAGTGGGAGCCGTTTTACGAGCTGCTGGCGGCGGCGCGCAGCCACGGGGTGCTGATTTATGGCTTGGACTGCATGCCGCGCGACGACCTGCGCAAGATCGCGGCTCGCGACCGGCACGCGGCGGAGAAAATTGCGGAGCTGCGTTTGCGGCATCCGGAAGCGCAGATTGGGGTTCTGTTTGGCGAATCGCACCTGGCTCCTAATCACATCCCCGAGCTGTTGCGCCGGTTGTTGCCGGAGGAGCGCGTGCTCACCGTGCTGCAGAATGTGGACCCTCTCTACTGGAAAGCGGCAGGGGAGCGACGCGAGCAGGTTGAGGCGGTGAAAGTGCGGGAAGAGGTGATCTGCGTGTTCAACTCCACGCCGCTGGAGAAGTACGAAAGCTACCGGCTGTGCCTGGACCGCTGGAGCCGCGAGGGTTCGGGAGCTCCCGACTTCGGTCCCACGGTTTACAACCTGATTGACGGGCTAGCCCGGTTCCTGAACATCAACGCTTGTTCGGCGCAAAACGGGAGGCAACCCAAGTTCCTGGTGGATCAGTTGCCGGAAGTATATTGCCGTTCTTCCGATGAGCTGTTGCACAAGCTGTTGCAGCGGAGGATTGCAGCCGAACCGGACCGCAAGGCCATCCGGGCGCGGCTGGCGGAGCAGGGCAGCGCCTACCTGCCCGCGATGAACTCGATTTATGTGACCGATTTCCAGATGGTGCATGTGGCGGAAGAGGCGGCATCGTTTCTGCACCACGCCTGCCGCGGGTCAGCCAAGGCGGCGAATGGCAATGGCGGCAGCGAACCGGAAGCGCAGGACCGCTTCTACTCCCGGGTGCTGGAGCACGCCCTGGCTTACTTCGGCTCGCGGGTGCTGTACCCGGCGCGGCCGCCGGCGCGGGAAGCCGGCCTTTACGCGCTGTACGCGCAATCGCAGGCGGAAATCGAAAGCAGCAACGCCTATAGCTATGCCGAGTACATGCGCATGTTGGATTTTCTGGTGCTGCACAAGGACTATGAAGGCGGCATGCGGCGCTACCTTGCCACCCCGGCGCTGATCGAAGAAGGGGTACGGTTTACCGGCAGCCGATTCGATTTCGCCACCCGAGAATTGGGATACATGCTGGGAACCGAACTCTATGATGCCTACGTGGCGGGGCGGGTGGGAAAGCGCTTCCTGCGTTCGCTGTTCTTCCACAAAGCGAACGCCGCGGAGGGCGCGCGTGACTTCTATTTCACCGTGGTAAGACGGATTCGCAGAACCGGCAAGCGACCGGTGTAGAAGCAGGACACAGCAGACAAGACTGAGCGACGAGAATCCTGAAACTTTAAATTTCGCAATTACCCTGGCGCTAGCCCTCGACCACGGCTTCCTCACGCAGCGGCCGCTCGAAGACGCACTCCCGGGGCGACTTGTCCTCGCGCAATCCCTGATACACGGGAGCGCGCATCTTCACTCCGCCCCCGTCAGTCTCGTGGGTCCACTCGGAGAACTTGATTTCCGCCACCAGTTCGGGTTTGACCCAGTGAGTGCCGCGGGTGCTTTCCACTTTGTTAGCAAAGGGAGTTTTGTCGGTCTTGAACTTTTGCAGGCGGCGCCACATATCTTCGTGAGTTGATTCGGTGAAGCCGCTGCCCGCCTGGCCAACGTGCAGCAACCGGCCCTTGTCATACAAGCCAAGGATGATGGAGCCAAAATGCTCGCGGCTGCCGCGCGGGTCGGTGTAGCCGCCGATAACGCACTCCTGGCGGCGGGTGATCTTCATCTTCAGCCACTCGCGGCTGCGCTTCTGCTCGTAGCAGCTGTTGCGCCGCTTGGCCACAATGCCTTCCAGGCCTTGCTGTTTGGCGGCTTCGTATAGGGCGCAACCCTGCTCCAGGTGGTGGTCAGAGTAGCGCACCAGTCCGTTGCCGGCGATGATGCCAGCCAGCAGTTGCTTGCGTTTTTCCAGGTCCACACGGGTGAGGTCGTAGCCGTCGAGATAGGGCAGGTCGAAGACGTAATAGGCGATGGGAACGCCGCGGTCGGCGGCCTTAACCCGGCGGCCGCTGCCGCTGATTCCGGTGCGCTGTTGCATGAGGCTGAAGGAGGGATGGCCGGCTTCATCCAGCGCCACGATTTCGCCGTCGAGGATGGCGGTACGGGCGCGCACGTAGCCGGGCAAATCCCGCAGCTCGGGGTACTGGCTGGTCATTTCGTTCTGGTTGCGGGAGACCAGGCGAGCCTTGCCGCCGTCGAGAAAAGCCACCGAGCGGTAGCCATCCCACTTGATCTCGAACAGCCATTGGGAGTTGTCGAAGGGTTTGTCCACCAGCGTGGCCAGCATGGGATGGATGGTGGAGGGCATGGGAGCCTTGCGCGCGCCAGGCAACTTCGCCAATTCTTTAACCACAGAGGACACAGAGAGCACAGAGGAATCTTTTTCATCTTCTTTCGCGCCAGCCGACTTGCTGGAATGACGAACTAACTTTTCTCTTCCGGCGCGGGACGATTTTTTTCTTTTGCCCTTTTCCTCCGCGCCTTCTGTGTCCTGGGTGGTGAATTGTTTTTTCTTCTTCTTGTCGGCTTTGGCGATGGCTTCAGCCAGCCAGGCTTTGCCCGGCGACTTGGCCGCCGGGCGGCTGCTCTTCCATTCCCGCGCGCCTTCATCACCGGCAATCTGGTCCAGGGTACGGCGGGTGAGTGCCGAGGAGTCGTACTGGTTGATGTCGTATCCGGGCACGACCTGGTCATCGCGATGCTTGATGAGCAGCCATTCGGTACCCTTGCTGCCGGGGCGGCGGGAGCGCATGCGTGCCAGCACGAAGGAACCTTTGAGCTTTTGACCATGTAAAACAAATTTGAGGTCGCCCTTGGCCAGCATGGCGTGTGCATCGCCCTGGGCTTCCCAGGTGCCGACGTCCCACACCATGACCGTACCGGCGCCGTAATTGCCGGCCGGAATAATGCCTTCAAAATCAAAATAAGAAACCGGGTGATCTTCCACCTGCATGGCCAGGCGCTTGTCGGCGGGGTCGAGCGACGGTCCCTTGGGCACGGCCCACGATTTCAGCACGCCATCCATTTCCAGGCGGAAGTCATAGTGCAGCCGGGTTGCGCGGTGTTTCTGCACCACGAAGCGATTGCCCACTTTTTTGCTGACTTCCGGGGGCGGTTCCGGCGTCGCTTCGAAGCGCCGCTTGCGTTTGTATTCTTCCAATGCCATGTCGGTTTTGATGCAGGGGCGAGTTGCGGGGAGCCAGTAGCTGGGAGTCAGAACTCAATCCGCACCCTGACCAACCGGTGAGGAATCCTATATCAGAAGCGCGTGGAAGTCAGCTTGGAGGCGAACAGCGGGGGTGGCGGAAGGGGACCAGGAAAGTGGCGCCAGCAGCCAGGGTTGGGCGGTCAAAAGGTTTTGCTGACTCCCGTCTCCTGGCTCCTGACGCCTGCTATTTAAGCCGCCTTGCCGGCAGCGATGCGATGGATGGTGGATTCCTGCACGTTGTAGGTCTCCACCTTCATGGGCCCTTTGAGGTAGGGCTTGGCGATGTCCTGAACCCGGGGGAAGGTGTCGCGGTGATAGCGCTCGGCATCCTCACGGGTTTTCCAGAAACTGATGGCAACGATGCGCTCGGGGTCGTGCTCGGAGGCCAGGCCTACTTCATCCACAAAGCCGGGTTGCTTCTGCAGGAGAGGAAGGATCTCATTGCGAAGCCGCTGCTGCATTTCGTCCCTCTTATCCGGTTTCACCGTGCATTCCACGATTCTCGTAAACATAGTGTTCTCCTTTCGAGATGTTGAATGGTTGGGTCCGGCCCGCCGAGGATTCGGCTCACGATCAGCCCGAACGGCGGGGAAGGTTGGTTGCGCCGTTGGTTATTAAGAAGCGACCTGCACATTATAACGCCGGCGGAAAGAGCAGCAACACGGAAGTGAATTGTTTGCCGGCAAGCGGTGGCGCGGCTTTTTGATTACAATCGCTGGCATGTTGCGGCGCGAGGCGATTGTGGCGTTAGTGATGATTGCGCTGGCCTTTCCTGCGATCGCTGATGGTTCGCAAGCGCCGGGAGAGGAATTCAGCAACAACGTAGTTTCCCGGCTGCTGCAGCAGGTGACGCAAGGCTTTATCACTCACAACCAGGGGCAGGTGCTGTCCGCGTTCGACCCCGCGCGCATGAAGAATTACCCGCAGTTTCGCGACAACCTTGCGGCCTTGTTCGCGAAGTATGAAAACTTCCGCGCCGCATACCGTTTGCGCCAATCGTGGCCGCAAGGGGAGCGTGGCGTGATCATTGCCGAGTTTGAGCTGGAGGGCAGCCCGCTGGAAGAGGGTTCGCCGCCCTTCCGCCGCAGCGCGCAATTGCGCTTCGAATTCGAGCGCGGCCGCAAAGGCTGGCGGATTGTGGACGTGGCGCCGCGCGGGTTCTTCTCCTAAGCATGAAACGCGACTATCCTGACCGGCCGCTGATCGGAGTAGGAGCGGTGATTGTGGCCGATAGCCGGGTGGTGGTGGTGCGCCGCGGACACGAGCCCCTGAAGGGAGAGTGGTCCATTCCCGGGGGCGTGCTGGAGGTCGGGGAGACGTTGCGCGCCGGGGCCGCCCGCGAAGCCCTGGAGGAAACCGGCCTGGTGGTGGAAGCCGGAGAAGTGCTGGAGGTGCTGGACCGCATCGTGCGCGATGCCGAGGGGCGCATTCAGTTCCATTATGTGCTGATTGATTTTTTGTGCCGGCCAACCGCCGGCGACTTGCGCGCCGGGGGCGATGCGGAAGAAACACGCTGGATTACCGGCAGTGAACTTGAGAGCTTTCCGATTGCTGATTCCGCCGCTGCGGTGCTGCGCAAGGGGCTGGAAAAGACAGGAAACAGCCATTGAGTAATTGTGTAACCGGGTAATTGGGTAAGTGAACAGCGCACGGCGAGGGCGCCCGCGCTACAAGTTCTCAGCCGAACGTCCAGCGTGTCATTTACGGGGTTTGGTCTCGCGCAGCACGTTGGAAAAGTTTTTGCCGCCAAAGCTGGCGGTCTGCACCAATTGTCCGGTGACATTCACGGTTGTGCCTTGCCCGGGCACACCATAATTCTCACTCAGCACCCAGATGGAACCGCTGCCGTCGTTCACCTGGAACATGCCCATGCCCAGAACCCCATAGGAGCTGGTTACTTTGCCGCCAACGGTAACCTGCTTGTTCATGTACTTGCCGGGGTCTTTCTCGATGTCCCCAATCTTGGTGGAAGGACAGCCGGCCAGCAGCAAAACGCAAGCGAGAAGAGCAGCAAGAGCAAGGGTTTTGTTCCGCATAAATCCAGCCTCTTGGACAGGGAAATGGGCTAGCGCATGGTAGCACAGGAAAGGAACGATGAGCCCCGGCCTGTGCAACTGGGGCGGCGTGACTAAAGTCATGGGCAGGCCTGGTCCCCACGCTTAGCCTCAGATGAGGAGGCATCAGCATGAATGTTGACCTGAGCAAGACGGTGCGTGAACTGGCGGTGGAGAATCCCGCAGCCACCAGAGTATTTGAAAAATTCGGCATTGATTACTGCTGCGGCGGGGGCAAATCGCTGAGCGAGGCTTGCCAGGCGGCAAACGTTGCCCCCGACAAGCTGCTGGACCTGTTGCACTCGGCCGACCAGAAGAGCACGAATGGCAATAAGGACTGGAATTCAGAATCCCTAGCCGACCTGATTGATCACATTGTGGACACTCATCACGCCTACACGCGGGAAGAGCTCGGCCGTCTGGAGCCGCTGTTGGCCAAAGTGTGTTCGGTGCACGGGCAGCGCCATCCCGAACTGCTGCGGATTCAGCAGCTTTTTGGCGGGCTTTCCCAGGAGCTGACCATGCACATGATGAAGGAAGAGCAGGTCCTGTTTCCCTACATTAATCGCATGGAAGAGGCAGTACTGGAGAAGCGGCCGATCATGCCGCCCATGTTTGGCACGGTGCAGAATCCGGTGCAGATGATGATGCACGAGCATGATTCCGCCGGGCAGGCGCTGCACGAAATGCGCGAGCTGAGCGGAGGCTACGCTCCGCCTGAGGGCGCCTGCGTCAGTTTTCAGACGCTGTACCGCGCGCTGGACGAGTTCGAACGCGACCTGCACCAGCATATCCATCTGGAAAACAACATCCTGTTCCCGCGGTCGGTGGAGATGGAGCGGGCGCACTGACTCTAACGCGGCCGCGATGGCGGCTGTCACGCGGGTACCTTGTTCGGGCAAGGACGGGCTTACTCGCGTGGGGACAGCTGCCCACGGCTCTATTGCGACGGAACCGATGGCAGATTTGGCCACACGCATTGAAGTCCAGCAGGGGAGGGTGCTCACGCCCGAGGAGATCTTCGAGATCACGCGGGCGCGGGAGAAGGCTCTCTCCCGCCTGCTCATGGCGTTCATTAGCGCCGGCCTGGGGTTCATGCTGTTGCCCGGAACTTTCCTCGGAGTGTGGAACCTGATTGCGATTACGGACCGCCATGCAGCCGATTCGGTTCCACCGGCCTGGATCCAGGCCCACGGGCACGCCCAGATTTTCGGCTGGATTGGCAGCTTTATTCTGGGGATTGGTTTTTACTCCATTCCCAAGCTGCGCCGCGCCGGCCGTCCATTCGCCCTGTGGACGGCGTGGCTGTGCTGGACGGTGTGGACCGCCGCCGTGGCCTTGCGCTGGGCTGCCAACGTTTACTTATGGCATTGGCGAGCGCTTTTGCCCGTAACCGCCGGGGCGGAAGCGGTTGCATTTGCAGTTTTTCTCCGGGCGGTTTCCGGTCATCAGGCGAAAAGCGCGGGCAAGGACAAGCTGGACGTCTGGATTTGGGTGGTAATCATCGCCTCACTCGGATTTCTGGGAGATCTACTGGCCAACTTGGCAGGGTCAATCTGGGTGGCAGCCAACGGGAGTGGGCCATCGTTTCCGCCCGGCTTCGACCAACGCTTCCTGGTGCTTTCCACCTGGGGATTTCTGGTGCCCTTCGTGTGGGGGTTTAGCGCCAAGTGGCTGCCCGTGTTTCTCGGCCTGCACGAAGTGCGAGGACGGCGACTGCTGACTGCCGTGAGCCTTAATACGGCGGGCGTGGTTTGCGCTCTCCTCGGACGTGTGCTACCTGCCAGCGTGTTGCTGCTGGCTGCCAGCCTGGTGGCCATCCTGGCGCTACGGTTGTTCGAACCGCCCGAGCGGGCGCCCAAGATCAAGGGTGTGCACAGCAGCTTTCCTGTGTTCGTGCGAGTGGCCTACGTATGGCTCCTGATTGCCGCCGCACTGGGCATTTGGGCGGCCACCCTTGGCGACGCACCCGGCGCATGGGGCGCCTCGCGCCACGCACTGACAGTGGGCTTCCTGGCCATGATGGTGTTCAGCATCGGGCAGCGCATCCTACCCGCGTTTTCCGGCATGCGCCTTCTGTTCAGTCCGCGGCTGATGTTGGCCGCGCTGGCGCTGCTGGCTTTGGGCTGTACCCTGCGGGTTTCCTGCGAAGCCCTGGCCTACCAGGGATTTGCCGCCTGGGCATGGGCTCTGCTGCCGGTTTCCGCGGTAATTGAGTTAAGCGCGGTGCTGGCCTTTGCCGTAAACCTGGGGGCCACGTTTATACGAAAACCGAGAGTTGTGGCGCTGGGGATGGAAGAGGTAAGAAGCACATAGCCGTTAGCAATCAGCACTTAGCCCCTGGACCGATCGGCAAAAGAAGCACTCCCGGCTAGTCGAAGGGAATACTGCTAACTGGCGTTGCTAATTGCTAGATCTTAGCCATTGGCATAATCTCTCTGCGTAGAACGCCTGCCCCCATGACCGAGACCGTGGTAGTCAGCGAGTGGGATTCCGACCTCTTCCACCAGAAGGTGATGGAACTGGAAGCCCAGGGCTACGTGGCGCGGCGCGATACCTACCGCATTACCGCGGAGATGAATCCCGAGACCGGCATTATCAGCCACGTACACTCCATGGAACTCTACCGCCCTGGGGGACAAAACCCTTAAACCACAGAAGACACAAAGGACACGAAGGAAAATCGGGTTTAGAATGATTGCTTGCGATGTTTCCGTGCCGCGCGGCTCGCAAGCCGTTCATCACTCTTCAATACTCTTCAATCCACAATCTTCAATTCCCTCTGTGTCCTTCGTGTCCTCTGTGGTGAAAAGGGTTAGCAGGCGAGCTGGTCGCGGGAGATCTTGAGCCCGTTCAGATTACCGAGAACGGTGACGGCCAGCATCTCCTGGCGGAAGAATTCGTCGGCGGTGGCCAGCAGGTCTTCGGTGGTGACCGACTCGATACGCTCAATCAGCTCATCCAGCCCGAAGAAGTGGTCAAAATACATTTCCTGGCGGGCGAGGTTGGACATGCGCGCAGTGCTGGATTCCAGGCTGAGCATAAGGCTGCCTTTGAGCTGGTCCTTGGCGCGACGCAGTTCATCCGCCGGCACAGCTTCGTTTTTCAGCCGGCGCAGTTCGGCCACAATAGACCCCACCACCTTGGGCGCCGACTCACGCGAGGTGCCGGCGTAAATGGAGAGGCAACCGGTATCGCGGTAGGGGTTCAGATCGCTGTAGATGGCGTACACCAGCCCCTGGCGCTCGCGGACATTCTGGAATAGGCGCGAGCTCATGCCCCCGCCCAGCACCGTGTTCAGGATGTATGAGCCATAACGCTTGGGATGAGCCAAGGGGTAGGCGGGGGTGCCGACGCAAATCTGCACCTGCTCCAGGGCCTTCTTGTTGCGCATGATGATGCGTGGGTTAACTTTCGGCGGCGCAGTGTGATAGCCGTTGGAGCGCGGCTTGAGGTGCTGAAACTTCTCCACCACCAGGTCCGCGAACTGCCTGTGGTCCACGTGTCCGGCGGCGCACACCACCAAATTGCCGGGATTGAAGCGCTCGCCATAGTAGTCAAACAAGATAGGCTGCTCGAAGCGCTTTACCGTGTCCTTGGTTCCCAAAATGGGCTTACCCAGCGGGTGGTCCTTCCAGAAGTTCTGAGTGAAGATTTCATGGACCAGGTAGTCGGGGTTGTCCTCGTCCATTTTGATTTCTTCCAGGATAACGCCGCGCTCCCGGCCGATATCCTTGATGTCGAAGACCGGGTTTAGTACCAGATCGCTGAGCACGTCCATGGCAATGGGAAGGTGTTCATCCAAGACCTTCACATTGAAGCAGATGCACTCCTTGGCGGTGAAAGCGTCCATGTTGCCGCCGATGGAATCCACCTGGCGGGCAATATCCTCGGCGGTGCGTGATTTGGTGCCCTTGAACACCATGTGCTCGACGAAGTGGGAGATGCCATTCCACTGCGGATCCTCATCCCGCGAACCGCTCTTTATCCAGATTCCAATCGAGACCGAGCGAATGTGCTGCATTTCCTCAGTGATGATGGTCAGGCCATTAGGCAGCACTTCCCGGGAGATGTTACTGAGCTCTTGAACCATGTTGTCACCTGGGCCCGGATGAGAGGAGAAGCAAGCGGATAAATCGGCCACTACAATTGTGACACAGCCTGAGCCCTGCCGCTATAAGTGAAATACTCGTTTGTTTTCAGTGTGTTACAGATAAAAATCGGGAAATTGCTTGCGCCGGGCCGGTTTCGCGGCAGCGCACCCGATTACAATGTTGGACGCGCCTTGGAAACGACCGCCGGATGTATGCCAAGCGAAAGACAACACGAGCTATTAGGGCTTGATATTCAAGAACTTACAAGCCTAGTTGAAAGCTTCGGCGAACCTGAGTACCGGGCCCGGCAACTGTTTCAGGCTATTTACGGCGAGCGTTTGCGATCGCCCGAAGAAATCTCCACCTTGCCGCAGAGTTTTCGGCGCGAGCTTCGCGAACAAGGTTACGCGATCGGGCAGCCGAGGATTGAGAAGCGCTTCGTCTCCCAGGATGGCACCGTGCGCTACCTGGTGGCATTTGGCGATGGCGAGAGCGTGGAGACGGTATGGATGCCGGAAGGCGACGATGGAGAAGCGGGAGATGGCAGCGAAGCGGGGGACGAGGAAGAGAGGGCCCGGGAATGGCAGCGGGCTACGATCTGTGTTTCCAGCCAGGTGGGCTGCGCCGTGGGATGCCAGTTCTGCCTTACCGCCTTGCTGGGAGTAAAGCGCAACCTGACGGCCGGCGAGATTGTGGGGCAGATTATCGCCGTCCTTAATGACCAGAAGGCCTTACCCGGACGGGAGCGCCTGAACCTGGTGTTCATGGGGATGGGCGAACCCCTGCTGAACTTCGACAACTTCATCAAGGCGGTGCGGTTGCTGGTGGAGGGCGTGAGGATACCCGAGTCGCGCATGACCGTCTCCACCGCAGGAATTGTGCCCCGGATCTACGATTTGGGCAGCGAGGCGGTGCGGCCGAAGCTGGCGATATCGCTGAACGCCTCCAATGACGAACTGCGCAACCGATTGATGCCGCTTAACCGTAAGTGGAACCTGGAGGCGTTGCTTCGGGCGGCCCGTGAATTTCCGCTCAAAACTCGCGAGCGGCTTACCTTCGAGTACGTTTTGCTCAACGGGGTAAACGATTCAGTGGATAACGCCAAAGAAGTACTGGACCTGGTTCGCGGCGTTCGCGCCAAAGTGAACCTGATTGCGCTGAATCCCGGCCCTGGGATTGAGTTTGCCACTCCGGAGCAGGAGCGGGTGCTGGCGTTCCAGGGGGTACTGGTAAGGGGAGGGGTCCCGACCTTCATCCGCCGGCCCCGGGGTCGGGATATTTACGCGGCTTGCGGGCAGCTGAAAAGAAGCACGTAGCTGAAAAGAAGCACTTAGCAATTAGCAGTTGGCATTTAGCCAGCCATGTGTCTCGCGGATTCGGGAATGGAAGCATTCAGCAGTCAGTCAGCATTCAACCAGCAGCGCTTTGCTGAATGCTTTGGTTTAAGCCAACCCTTGCCGCAGACCTTGCTTCTCCCTAATCAGACAGTCCAAGTCCACAGCTAACGTCCTCAAACATAGAGCTGTGCACCAACCCGCTTCCCGCTCCCGGGCGAGAGCGGGTTTTGACTTTACATTCAGAAGGAGATGGCTTATGGCACAAGAACTCAGCGGAATGAAGATAGCGATCATCGCAACCCAGGACTTTGAGGAACCGGAGCTAACCGAACCCAAGAAGGCGCTGGAGGCGGCGGGCGCGAAGACGGTGGTGATCTCGACCAAGCCGGGGAAGATCCAGGCGGTCCGCCATGATGAGAAAACGATCAAGGTGGACGTGGACAAGACGTTCGACCAGGTGTAGGCGTCCGAATTCGACGGGGTGCAAATTCCCGGCGGGGCGCTGAACGCAGACACGCTGCGGGTAGTGCCGGAGGCGCAGGAATTCGTGCGGGAGATGGACCGGGAGGGCAAACCCATCGCCGTGATCTGCCATGGCCCCTGGCTGCTGGTTTCGGCGGGGCTGGTGCGGGGACGCAAGATGACCAGCTACCACACCATTCAGGACGATATACGGAATGCCGGCGCGCAGTGGCAGGACTCGGAATGCGTGCGGGACAAGAACTGGGTGAGCAGCCGGCAACCGTCCGACATTCCGGCATTCAACCGGGAGATGATCCGTTTGTTTGGCGAGCAACGGGGGCGCGAGAAGCGGGTGGCGTAGAGCTTCAAGAACCCACGGCAGAGGCGCAGAGAAAACTCAACGCAGAGTAGGCGGAGAAGGAAAGACAGACTTCTATTTCTTCTCTGCGACCTCTGCGTTGGAGAGTTTGGGAGCGGGTTGAACGGGAGGGTTACGCGTCTGGGCCAGGCGCAGGTTGTACATTTCCGCGTCGGCGGCTTCGACGAGGGACTCGGCGGTGCTGGCGTCAGGAATAAACTGGGCGATACCAGCGCTTAATCCCAGCTGATAGCCGAAGTCCTGGTTGCGGCGGTTCCACTGGCCGACTCCGTGGGGCAGGCGGTCCACGGCGATCTGGGCTTCGCGGCGGTCAGTTTCGGGCAGAATGGCGAGAAACTCGTCTACACCGTAGCGGACGAGAATGTCGGCGGCACGGAAATTGCGTTTCAGTATCTGGGTAACGTCCAACAGGACGCGTTCGCCCACCACATGGCCGAAGCGCTCGCCGAGGGCGGAGAATCCATCGATCGCAATTATCACCAGGGAGAGGCGGGTGCCGGTTCTCTGGGCGCGCGCCATTTCCCGGCCCAGCACCTCATTTAGGGTGCGCCGGTTGAGCAGACCCGTTACCTCATCCAGACGGGCCACCTTTTCCGCCTGCAACAAGCGGGTGGTGAGTTCCCGGCGTGTGCGGTTGAGGTTAAGTCTCTGCTGCACCATATAGACAGCGGCCAGAAGCAGCAGAACCAACAGCCCGAAGAAGAGCGCGGGCAGGTTATGCTGAGTTACAAGGACGGTGCGGGCATCCCAGAGTACCCGAGGCACGATGAAAGCGGAGAAGCCGGTGGCCAGCATGAGCGCAATCAGGCCGACCAGGCACCAGAGCTGCAGGTCGCGGCCTTCCAGAGCGCGCAACTCGGCTTCCAGCAGCGTGGGATCCTCGTGCTTGAGCTGGTCGGTTGCGGTCATGCGAGCGTCAACTCCTTACCGTACTCTTTGCATTTTCAAGCTGAGGGGAAGGCGGCATGGCGGACTGGGACAGGCCGGTTTTCTTCAACTCGCCCCAGGAGGTGTCGCGGCGGAAGTAGCGCCACATTCCCTGCAGCCGCCACAACAGATTCATTTGACGATAGGGGAAATGTTCCAGGAAGCAGAACACGAGCAGGCGCAAAACGTCGCGCCAGTTGCCGTAGCGGCGGTAGGTGATCTCCTCCAGCAGGACGCCGCCCACGGAGAGCGCGGTGGCGAAAGCGTAGCCAAACATCAGGAATTCAAAAGCCAGGCGCAGGCTGAGACTGCCCATCAGGGCGGCGACAAGGATGGTGATATACCCGGCCAGTTCCATGACGGGCTCAAACAATTCAAAGACCCACATGTAAGGCAGAAGGAAAAAGCCGATGCGGCCGTAACGGCGGCGAAACAGCATGCCGCGATGCAGCCAGAGAGTGTCCAGGAGGCCCTGTTGCCAGCGGGCGCGCTGGCGAGCCAGCGATTTCAAATCGGAGGGCACTTCCGTCCAGCAGGTGGGGTCGGGAACAAAGCTAATGCGGTATTCCATGGCGTGGTCGCGCAAATAACGATGCAGCCGCACTACAAGGTCAATGTCTTCGCCAACCGCTTGGGTGCGGAAACCGCCGATGCCGAGCACAAGGTCGCGGCGGAAAATGCCGAAGGCGCCAGAAATGATGGGCAGCATGTTTAAGTATGCCCAGGCTTCCCTCCCCACCAGAAAAGCCCGCAAATACTCCACAACCTGCAGGATTTCCACGGGGCGGCGGGGCAGGCTGATGTCCTGCAGGCGGCCTTTGACCACTTTGCAGCCGTTCAGCACGCGCACGATACCGCCGGCAGCCACGGCGCGGCCGGGGTCGGATAAAATTCCGGAAACGATGCGCATCAGGGAATCGCGTTCCAGCAGGGAATCGGCATCCACTACGCAGACGAAGGGCGAGCCGCAAACGTTCAAGCCGGCGTTGACAGCGTCCGCTTTGTTGCCCGCCGATTCCTTGTCCACGACCAGAAGTCGGGGCTGGCGAAGGCTCTTATACAGGCGCTTGATGCGCGCGGTGGGGATTTCCGCCACATAGAGCATGTGCGCCGGTACTAGTTCATAGGCGCCGGCCAGCCGCTCCAGGGTGTCGTCCCTGGAGCCATCGTTGACGATGATGACTTCGAGATTGGGGTACTCCAATTCCAGAAGCGAGCCAACCGACTCGACGATACTTCCCGCCTCATTGTGCGCCGGGACGACCAGAGAGATGGGGGGAGTAAACGAGGATTGGGAAAGATTTTCCAGGCGAATGCTGCTGAGCCGTTGCTGGTGGGAGCGGCTTTTGTGGATGGCCGCAGCCAGCAGGAACACATAGATGACGTTGGAGGCGAAATAGTAGAGAAACAGAAGCAGTGTCAGGAACTGGACCAGGGCGGACATCAGGACGACACCTTGGGGGAGGCGACCGCCTGACCAGCAGGTTCCAGGCTGGCTTTGCCGCGCTCCAGGGAGTGCAGCAGGATGGGGGCGGCGAAGCGGCGGTCAGATTGAGATTCCAGGGCCTTGACTACGGCGTCGAACCTGCCGGAACGGTCCAGCTCGGAAATAAAAGCCTGCAGAGCGTAGCGGTCTTCGGTGGCCACGATTCTGGCCAGGATCTCCTGCAGGTCGGGCTCCATTTTGGCGAGCACGGTGGCGGCACGCTGACGCACGTGACGGTTAAGGTCGCAAACGGCGCGCAACAGAACGCGGATTTTTCGTTTGTCGGTGAGGAAACCGACGGCCACCACGGCGCGCAGGCGCACAAACCACTCGGGATCGTTGGCCAGCACGCTGAGGGTGGGGAACGCGAGGTCGGGATCAGTGTGAGCCAGGGCGCGGGCCGCGGAAGCCCTTACTTCCGGCAAGGGGTCGGTGGCCAGCACCAGGAGTTCGTCGCCCAGTTCCGCCGAGGCCAACTCGCCCAGCACCCGGGCCAGCAGTTCGCGGGCTGGTCCGGAAGAGGACGGCAGATAGCTGACCAGGAGCTTAGCGCTGGCGCGGCAACAATTGGCCAGGGCATTCTTGATGGGAAAGTCGGGGAAGCCAGCCAGCTCTCCCGAGAGCAGTCCCTCAATAATGGGAACGGCAGCCTGGGGAAGGGCGCTGCGGCCGAGGCCACGGATGGCGGCCATACGGGTATCGGGGTCGCCGGCGGCGTCATTGAGAGCTTCAGCCAGGGCGGGAACTGCTTCCGGGGCGCGGGTGCGGCCCAAGGCGACCAGGGCCACGCGCCGGTTCCAGCCCTTGAAGTGCCGGGCCTGGTAAATTCTTTCGTCCAGCAGGCCGCTGGCACGCAGGCAGTGCAGGAGCTGCGGGAGCTCCTGCGGCCCGGCAGCCTCGATGCTATCCAGAAGAATAGATTCCACGATAGCGGAAGTGAAGGGATTGGCGCGCCACTGTTGGGGAGGAAGGGAGCCGCTGACGATGCCCGGCCATTGGGCGCGGATTTGCAGGGTAGAGCGGTTCAGGCGCTGGAAGTAGCGGCCCCGGTACCAGCGCCGGAAGACGATAAAAGCGATGAGCAGAGCGATGGCGATGGCAGAGGCGAAAATTCCCTTGAGCACGAACTCGGCGGGGAGCGCTTTAAAAACGGAAGCCATAACTCACTCCCCCGCTGGTCTCACTTCGCGCCTGGGAACGGTCCTGGGCCGCGACGTATCCGGTGAGGTCCTGCGTATTGTTCAGGGCGAGGCGCAAACCGCCCCCGAAAGTACGGGCGGCGAAACGGCCGGTCTGGTCAATTTCCGCGAAAGATTCCGATCCCACGGCAAACATCAGGTTACCGGAGAGGCGGCGGGCCAGAGGAAAGCTGAGGCGAGCGCGGCCGTTGGGCTGCCAGTCGTGTCCGGGCACGCCGGAAAAGGCGCTGCGGGCCGCGTTGATGGAGAGCAGCCAGTTCCAGTCACGAGGAAGATAGACCAGGGCCGTGCCGCCGAGGGTAAGAATGCGCGCGGTCGAATACCAGTACCAGTGCTGGTCGTAGGAGGTCTCGACGCCGCGAATAAATGGATTGTCCAGGCGGAAGCCATGACCATAGCTGAACAGGGCCTCCGACTTGGGAATGACTCCGTGGTCATGCCCGCCGGCCCCGCCGACGGTCAGCCAGTTATTTCCGGGAAGGTTGCGAGTAACCATGCCGGTGAGTTTTCCGGCACGCTGGCCAAAGCGCTGGTAGACGTCGAAGGAAAAGTTCGTGGCCCAGGAAGAATTCCAACGCGAGGCCAGCAACACGCTTTCGGCGGCGGCCGTGGCGGTGTAGTTGAAGCCATCAAAATCACTGCCGATACGCAACTGGTGGCGGGTTTCACCGGCAAGGGACTCGAGGCCGAGGCGAGCGCCTTGATCATTGCTGTTAAGAGCGAGGGCCTGGCGAAAATTAGAGCGCGCTTCCGCATTTTTTTTCAGGGCGGCGAGAACGCGGCCACGGCGCACAAGTATGTCGGTTTGAGCCGGCGCCAACGATTGAGCGCGGTCAAGAATCTGCAGGGCTTCGGAGTCCTTGCCGTCCCAGTGCAGCACGTCGGCCAATCCCATCAGCATGTCAACGTCGTTGGGTTTTTGCGAGAGCACAAAGCGGTATTCAGTCTCCGCTTCGGCGTGGCGATTCCTCCAGGCCAGCAGCCTGGCATACCAGCCGTGAGCCTCCAGGTCCGAGGGACGATCTATGATGCGTGCTTCGGCGAGGGCAAGGGCCTTATCCAGATCGCCGGCTTTGACCGCAGCCCGGACTTGCGACGACCAGTCAGGATTGGACTCGGCGGCAAACGCGGGCACGACCATGAGCACCGCCAACAGCAGGCCTGCCAGCAGACAGGGAGCCAGTTTTGCATGGCGACAAGTCTGAACCCACGCGGGCCTTCCTGGTTGTCGGCAAATTCTCATGGCGCGCACGAAGAGACACGGGTGGCATTTGCGCCAGCCCTGGAGTCCATCTGTTAGGGATGATAGTGTCGGCGGGAATTGCCGGAAGGTTACCTTAGTGCCGGACCGGGGAAGGCCGACAGGCCGGGGCCGCTCTTCCATAAAACCCACGTTCAGGATCAGCAGGTTGCAGCGATGCGGGAGCCGATTTTATGCCGCGGGTGTAGGGGTTTTTCCGCTTACGGCCGTAATCGCCGATAGGCTCCGTTTTTTCAATTGGAGGGAAGTGAAACTGGCGCCGCCACCATCTGGACATCTTTCAGTTGCTGCAACTCGGCCAATGTGCGCGCCCATTCCTTGCGGTGTTTTTTAGTAGCGATGGGGGCATTCAGGTTGCTGTAGAAAGCGAGAATGTTGTCGCGCAAATCGGGAGTGACCCCATCGAAGTGGCGGCGGGCCAAGCCATCGAGCAGAGCGGCGTAGGTCTGATCGGTGAGCTTGTATTCGCCGGCGCGGGTGGCTTCACCGGTATCAAAGTCGCGGTCATGCAATTGCAAGTTGCCGGTCTTGACTTCGGCAATCAGCCGGCGGTAGTTGGCGAGCGTCACATCCATGCTCTTCAGGTACATGTCTTCGGTCTGGGTATTGGGAAGCACGAAATCCACCGCCCGGAAGGGACCGAACTTAGGGATGAGGTGAAAAAGAAAGGCGAGGAAGCGAGCGCCAAAACCTGGACGCCGGTAATTACTGCCCCATTCGCGCTCGTAGTAAGAGCGTGAGACGTGGTAGAGGAATCGCTTCTGGTTGCGGTTGGGCTTTTCCTTTACCAGGTCGGCCGGCTTGATGAGGAGGGCCACCTTGGTCATCTCCGGAATGACCTTGCTGATGCCGCGCCGATAGGTGCCAATGGCAAGATCCTCATTGTGAATGAGATCGGTGAGAGGGATACCGTAGGTGCGCTTGAAGGCGCGCTCCAGCAGGGGAGTGGCTACTTCAAAACCGATGAAATCGTGGTAGCGGTCAGAGGCGAAGCGGTTCTTGGCCACCTGGGTCACGTCAAAGCCGAATTCGGTGCGGATGTGAGCCTTGGGGTCGTCCTCGTAGGTTACCGAATCGCCGTATTTTTTGCGCAGTTTTGGGAAGCGCACGGCTACGGCGCGATTGATGTAAGGATGGCCGTTGAGGTCGGAAGCGTAGTGGGCGAGAGCGCCCAGGGCGAAAGAGAGTTCGTTCAGGTCGCTAGCCTCGGCGAACAGAGACTCCACAAAGTCGCCGCTGCGCACGTAATGAGTGAGGTCACTGAAACGCTTGTTGCCGAAGGGATAGTAGCCCATGTCCTGGATGAGGCAGCCGCCGTAGGCGTAGGCGTGAGCACGGCGCAGGTCCTCGCGGGTGGCATTGGGGAAGCGCTGCATGAGCCAGGGGCGGATGGAATCAGCCCAGACCAGGTCCACGACTTCTTCGTGGCTGAGCACGGAGTAGCTGAGCGAGTGCGGCGCGGTGGCGAACAGAAATAGGAGCAGGCAGAGAACTGAGAGCGCCCGCCTGCTCAATAGTTGATGGGACCACATCCGGGCTATCGTAACCTCTTCCAGGGCCAAGAGTGCAAACTGCCGCTCAATAATTGCATGATGTTGGATGCGGCCAGAGCCGCCTTGGTACACGAATTAAGGAAAAAATACGGAGTTTGCAGGGGGACTCAGGTGGCAGTGCAGCAGAACCAGCCGGCTTCAGGAAAGAAGGTTGCGCCGGATACCGGCTGACGCAACCCGGGAGTATCTTGGTTACGGCCCAGGAACCAGCGATGATCTTCTACGTCTTGCTCAGTTTGGCTGCGCTAGTGGGCGGAGGAATCGCCTCAGTCGCCGGATTTGGAATTGGCAGCATTCTTACGCCCGCACTGGCGGCACGAGTTGGAACCAAGCTGGCGGTAGCGGCTGTCTCGATTCCGCATGTTTGTGGCACGGTGTTACGGCTTTGGGTGATCCGGCAGCGGATCAATCGCCAGGTAATCATGAGCTTCGGCCTGGCAAGCGCGGCTGGCGGGCTGGCCGGAGCATTGCTGCACACCGGGGTTCAGAGTGCTGTTCTGGGTGATGTGCTGGGCGCACTGCTGATTTTTGCCGCGACAATGGAGCTGACCGGCCTTTCATCGCGCCTGCGCTTTGCAGGCTGGAGCGCATGGGCGGCGGGCGGCCTCTCCGGCCTGTTTGGAGGCTTGGTCGGCAACCAGGGCGGCATTCGTTCCGCTGCGCTGCTGGGTTTCGACATCTCTAAGGAATCCTTTGTGGCCACCGCCACTGCGATTGCCCTGATGGTGGATGCGGCGCGCGTGCCGGTTTACGCCGCTACACAAGGCGCCCAGGTCGCCGGACTTTGGCAGCTTGTGGCGCTGATGGTTGCGGGCGTAGTTGCGGGCACCATACTTGGCTGGCGCGTGCTGCAGAAAATTCCTACCCAGGTGTTCCGACGGGTGGTTGCCATTATCATTCTGGCCTTGGGAGTTGCTATGTTCTTCATGCCAAGAAAGTAAAAGGAAGCGGTATGGCCACAGGTACAGCTACCAATTCGCAGGCGGAAGGCCGCTGGCACAGGCTGATCGCGCCAGCCTGGAATTCGCGAGCCGTGTTCTTCATCCGGCTGGCGGTTGGGCTTGTGTTCTCCACCCAGGGAATGCTGAAGTACCTTGACCCCAACATGGGTGTGAACCGCTTCACCAGGATCGGATTTTCGCATCCGGCTTTTACCGCCCATCTTGCAGGAGCATTTGAGATGGTGTGCGGAGTTCTGGTGCTGCTGGGGATGTTGACGCGGCTTGCCGCCATCCCCTTATTGATTGTTATTCTTACA
>DATJEH010000054.1:0-49144 GCA_035496875.1 Terriglobales bacterium
GCCATCATCTGCGCCCGCGGCGGATACGGCACCAACTACCTGCTTCAGGAACTGGACCTCGCTAAGCTCAAACGCCATCCCAAAATCTTTGTCGGTTATAGTGACGTCACCACGCTGCTGACCTGGTTCACCAGGGCTGCCGGCCTGGTTACGTTTCACGGCCCCATGGTCACCAAGGACTTTGCCGTTCCCGAGGGCGTGCACGCGTCCTCGTGGAACGCCGCGCTGGCTGTTTCCTCGCCATGGGATCTCAAGTTCTCTGCCGGCTCAGAAGTTAAAGTCTTGATTGAGGGTTCTGCCGAAGGCACCTTGTATGGCGGCTGTCTCTCCATGCTGGCAGCCTCTCTGGGCACGCCCTTTGAAATTGACACCCGCAACACTATTCTTTTTGTCGAAGATGTTGCCGCCAAGCCCTTCCAGGTGGACCGCATGCTCATGCAGCTGAAGCTGGCCGGCAAGCTGGAGGCCGTGCGGGGCATTATTTTTGGCGAAATGCTGGACTGCATTCAGCCGGGTGTGGAACAGGACTACACGCTGGAGGAAGTGGTCACACGCGTACTGCGCGACCTGAATATTCCCATTGCTTACGGCCTCCGCTCCGGGCATGTTACACGGGAAAACATTACTTTACCGCTGGGCGTGCGCAGCTCGCTGGAAGCGACGAAGAACGGGGTTCGCCTGCGGTTACTCGAACCATCCGTTGCGCCCGCGGGCGAAGCGGTTCGCTCGGCCAAGCTATGAAATCCAGACGTCACATTCATCTCATCGGAATTTGCGGCACGGCCATGGCTTCACTGGCCGGCATGCTCAAGCAGCGCCGCTTCAAAGTCACCGGCTCCGATGCCGCCGCCTACCCGCCCATGTCCCACTTTCTGTCCGGGCTCGGCATCCCCCTGGCCGAGCCCTACGCCGAAGCCAACCTGCAGCCCCATCCCGACCTGGTCGTGGTGGGCAACGCCATTTCTCGCGGCAACGTGGAGCTGGAATATCTGCTCGACAGCCGCATCCCATTCTGCTCATTGCCGCAGATTCTGCACGACGAATTTCTGCGCGGCCGCGAAGTCATCGTCATTGCCGGCACTCACGGCAAGACCACCACCACCTCCATGCTGGCCTGGATCTTTCAGTCGGCAGGGAAGCGGCCTGCGTTCCTGGTGGGCGGCATCGCGGAGAATTTCGGCAGCAGTTTCGCCCTCGGCGACGGCGGCCACTTCATCATCGAGGGGGACGAGTACGACACCGCCTTTTTTGACAAGGGTCCCAAGTTCCTGCACTACTTTCCCGATTCCGTCATCCTCACTTCCGTTGAGTTCGATCACGCAGACATTTACAAGGACCTGGACGCGGTGAAGACCGCCTTCAGGCGCCTGGTCAACCTGGTGCCGCGCCGCGGCCGCATCATCGCCTACGAAGGCAACGCCAATGTGAGCGAGTGCGTGGCCAAAGCCCTTTGCCCAGTTGAGCGCTATGGCACGAACCACGCCGCCTGGCAGGCCGCCAACCTGCAACTCGAACGTCAGCGCACTCACTGGTCGGTCCTGCGCGAAGGCTGCCACTGGACTGACTTCGATTTTCCTCTTGCCGGAGAGTACAACGTTCTCAACGCTACTGCTGCCGCGGCCATGGCCGTTGCTTACGGCATCACCGAACCGCAAATTGCTCAGGCCTTGAAAACGTTCAAGAGCGTGAAGCGCCGCCTGGAAGTGAAGGCCGAAGTGAACGGCGTCACCATCATTGACGATTTCGCCCACCACCCCACCGCCATCGCCGAAACCATCAAGGCTTTGCGCGCCCGCTATCCCGGGCGCCGCCTGTGGGCCATCCTGGAGCCCCGCTCCAACACCCTGCGCCGCAATGTCCTGCAGAACGAGCTGGCGCAATCCTTGGCCACCGCCGACGAAGTGGTGATCGCTCGCGTCTTTCGCCCGGAAGCCATACCGGAAAGCGAATGCCTCGACTTGAACGCGGTTATCGCGAGCATCAACCATGCCGGCAAGCGCGCCCGCGCCATTCCTGACGCTGACGCCATCGTCGCCCAAATCGGCGGCGAGCTTACCGCGGGCGACGTGGTCGTCATCTTGTCGAACGGCGGCTTTGGCGGGATCTACGAAAAGCTGCCGCGACGGATCCAGGGCGCAACTACCGCCGCTGCTCCGGCGCGCTCGTGATTCGCACCCTGCTGATGCTGGCCTTTTGGCTGCTGCTGGTGCCCTTTGCCGCCCTGGTCGGCTTTCCCTGGACTTTCCTGACCGGTAAGGTTGATGTTCTCTACTGGCTTGGAACCCGCATTGCTTTTGCCGGGGTCAGGGTGGCTGGAATCAAGGTCAAGGTGGTGGGCCTGGATCGGCTCGACCCTGGCGCTACCTACATCTTCATGTCCAATCACGTCTCCAATCTCGACCCGCCCATTCTGGTGCCGCTGATCCCACACCGCACCTCGGTGCTGGTTAAAAAGGAGCTCTTCCGCGTGCCCATTCTTGGCCGCGCCATGCGCTTGGCCTCCCTGGTGCCGGTGGACCGCAGCAATCGCGACGCCGCCATCGCCAGCCTGCGCGCCGCCGCCGAGGTTTTGGCCCGCGGCATTCCCATGACCATCTTCGTGGAAGGCACGCGCTCTTTTGACGGACGCCTGCTGCCCTTCAAAAAGGGTCCGTTCTATTTGGCCACAGAAAGCGGCGTGCCGGTGGTGCCGGTCACCCTAGTGGGCACACACCAAATCCTGCCCAAGCGCCGCTTCAGCATTCGTAAAGGCGAGGCAACCGTGGTCTTTCATTCCCCCCTGAATCCGAAGCAGTTTTCCGACCGCGATGTTCTGCTGGCCGCGGTGCGCGACGCTATCGAGAGCGCCCTTCCGGCCCAATACCCCGAGATCAAGTGATACTTAATACTGTCATCCCGAGCGTCGCGACTGAGGCTTGCCGAAGCAGCGCAGCGAAGGACCTGCTTTTCCTCGAACTGCCGACTACTTCTTCCTTTCCACCAGAAACTGCGCCAGCGCCTTCAACGTGGCCCCGCGCTCGCCAAAGCCTTCCAGGCTGCGAGAAGCGGACTCCACCAGAGTGTCCGCCTTCTTGAGCGATTCAGGCACGCCGAACAACGCCGGATAGGTCGCCTTCTCTGTGGCAGTGTCCTTGCCGGCAGTCTTGCCCAATTGCTCGGAAGACTGGGTAACATCGAGCACGTCGTCCACAATCTGGAACGCCAGCCCGATGGCCCGCCCAAACGCTCGCAACCTGCTGGCCTGCTCCTCGTTGCCTCCCGCGTACAGACCGCCCGTCACCACGCAGGCGGTGATGAGCGCAGCGGTTTTGGAATTATGAATGTATTCCAATGTGGCCGCGTCGGCGCGTTTGTGCTCGGCTTCCAGGTCCATCACCTGCCCGCCGATCATGCCGTCCACCGTCCCGGTGGCGTGTGCGATCTCCTCGATAATGCGCACCCGCTGCTCCGCCGGACAGCGCAACTGCGCCAGTACTTCGTAGGCGTAGGTCTGCAGCCCGTCGCCGGCCAGGATGGCGATGGCTTCCCCGAAAGCTTTGTGACAAGTGGGGCGCCCGCGCCGCAGGTCATCGTTGTCCAGCGCCGGCAGGTCGTCATGGATCAGCGAATAGGTGTGCAGCATTTCCAGCGCTGCGCCCAGTGCGTCCACTCCCTCGGGCAGGGACCCGGCAACCAGCCGAGCCGCTTCCAGGCACAAAATGGGCCGCAGCCGTTTGCCGCCGGCGAACACGCTGTGCCGCATGGCCTGATGGATGGAACTGGGATACTGCTTGCCCGGTGGCAACAGTCTTTCCAGCGCCGCGTCGGCTATGCGGCGCCCGTCTTCCAGGGTTTGTTGAAGCATTCGCTGTCGAGTATAACAAGGGCGCGCCGTGACGTTGCGGCGGCGTTCTGAACACTGCCCCCTCGTCTCCCGTTGCCGTGTGTGAACGTCATCTCTCGGGAAGCGGGCAGAATTTGCCTTCGGAGAACCCCTCCGATTCGACCGCAAACGTGCGATTGAAGCGAGCTCGATAGTTTTCCCACGCGATCGCAGCGCTCAGTTCCACCAGTTCTCGCTCGGAGAAGCGCTCGCGAAGTGCGACGAATAGGCCATCGTCTACATCCGCTGGTGTACGGGTGAGAGCCACGGCCAGACGCAACACCAGCTTTTCCTCGTCGTTGAAGTGCGCGCTGGCGTCAAACCGCACCAAGTCACGAAGCTGCTCTTCCCTGATGCCCATCTTTCTGCCCACGGCAGAACCGATGTCAATTCAAAATGGGCAGCCCACCATGGCCGCAACCTTCAGCTGAGCCAATTCTTTCAGCTTCAACGGGACGGCGCCCGGCCGGGCAATGTGCACACTCATTCTGGCCGCGGCTGCCAGAAGTTTAGGATCGCGTGCCTGGATTCTTGCGGACAAGGGAACGCGGCCTAACCGGCGTTTCGTCATCCAGAAAATTACCCGGATGCGAATCCCTGCCTCCTGGTCTTGAACTCCCGCTGTGCGGTTCATCCCATATCTCCTTTGAAACGGTTTGCTCGTAGTTGCCCGCCGTTACTTGCCTGCATCTGAGCTAGTGATGCCACGCACTCACAGAAGTAGCGCCAAAAACTCAAGAAGGGGACGTGTACTAGAAGCTGCGGTTCCTGCCGAAGAACTCCAGGCGCAGTTCCCATACATCGCCCTGTTTATTCGTCCTCCTTACCCGCCCATGGAGGCTAAATCAGTAGAAGAACTTCCCCGCGGCGAAGGCTGGCAATACGAGCCCAAGTGGGACGGCTTCCGCTGCCTGGCATTCCGCCATGGAGAGCAGGTCCTGCTGCAGTCCAAGGCGGGACAGCCGCTGGGCCGCTATTTTCCCGAGTTGGTGGATGCTCTCCGCCTGTTGCGTCCGCAGCAGTTTGTATTCGATGGCGAAATTGTGATCTTTTCCGGCGAGCATCTCTCCTTCGACGATCTGCTGCTCCGCATCCATCCCGCCGAATCGCGCATCCGCAAGCTGGCCGCGGCCACTCCCGCCACCCTCTTGTGCTTCGACCTGTTAGTGGACGATAAAGGCAAGCCGCTGATTGAACTTCCTCTGGGTGAGCGCCGCAAACGGCTGGAGCAAGTATTTCGCGGAATAGGAAAGAGCGAGCGCGTGCGGCTTTCGCCCGCCACTACTGGCCGACCTCAGGCCGAGCGATGGATGCGCGAACTCGGTCCCGCCGGCCTGGATGGAGTGGTAGCCAAGCTAATCCATGAGCCTTATCATTCCGGCGACCGCGCCGCAATGGTGAAGGTTAAGCGCATTCGCACCGCCGACTGCGTGTTGGGCGGCTTTCGTTATGCCGAAAAGGGCGGAGAAGTGGGCTCGCTGCTGCTCGGCCTCTATAACCAGCAGGGCCGGCTCGATCACGTCGGGTTTACTTCCAGCTTCACCGCCGAGCAGCGCCACCAATTAAATGCAGTTGTTGAACCTCTGATTGGACCGCCAGGCTTCACCGGCAAAGCCCCGGGTGGGCTCAGCCGGTGGAGCACCAAACGCTCCATGGAATGGGAGTCGCTCCGGCCCAAGCTGGTTTGCGAAGTGCGCTACGACCATTTCTCCGGCGGGCGCTTCCGCCACGGCACCAAATTCCTGCGCTGGCGCCCCGATAAGAAGCCTGAGGAGTGCACCATTGACCAGGTGCGCAGAGGCAAGACGGTGAGCTCTTCCGCCCTGCGGAATTTTCTGCCTTTGGCCGGCTAAGCCGCCAGGCGCTTGACCACCGTGCACTGGATATGGCGGAAGTAGCGCAAAGACTAGTCTCCCCGCCGCAACCTTTGCCCCTAAGCTCTTACTGCAGTGCAGTGAAGTTGGGACACTGCTGGGCGCTGGGCGGAGTCGTGCTCTTGCTGGTATTCGCATCCCAACGAATCACGTTGTCCTCGGTGGAGCAGAACAGGCGTACACCCGACTGGTTGAAACTAATGGGCGCAGCCCCGATTACGTACGTGGTGTTAGCCCCGTTTACGGGATTTCCGCCGGGCGCCGTAAAAAAATATCCACTCTTGGTTCCGCCCGCCAAACTCTGGTCAATCAGACAGGCGTTGGCCGGTGTGGGAACGCAGGGCGTGGCGCCGCCCAGATTGGAGAGTTGGGTCGCGTATCCGCCATTGGGATAGGAGGTGGTGTAGGACAATTCAGCCTGCTGAATGGTACGAATGGACGACACTGCCGAGGCCTCATTAGCAGAGATCTTGGCCCGCAACAGGTTGGGGATGGCAATGGCCGCAATGATCAGAATAATGGCCACCACAATTAGCAACTCGATCAGGGAAAAGCCCTTTGTTGGCCTGGAACGTTTCATGATAGTGATTACCCGCGTTGAGAGATTCGTGGCGTCGGCCGGAAGGCTGCGCTCCTCGGCCATTCTCCGGGAACAGCCGCATCAGCCCTTAGTGCAATCTTATGGCCAGAGTTGCCCGGGAGGCAAACACCCCCTTCAGACAAAGAACGACCCCAAACTTGAAGTTTGCGCTAGATTCGTTCTCAAGCGGCAACAGACTTACTAGCCTGCGTGGTGCGCAAAGCCGCGCTCAAAATTCCGCGGCAATCGGCAGAAAAGCAGAGATCGCTGGCTCCTGCCCCCACCATTTCGGTCCACATCTCCTCGTTGGCCAAGCGATGGGTGCAGACCAGGCAAACACCAGGAAACTCGTGCCTTAGCCATTCCACTTCAGAACGCGAGACCAGTTCCAGGTCGAGTACCACGACCTGCGCCCGGTATTTCGGAATGGCCGCTATAGTTTCACCGAAGCTCCATGCTAAGCATATGAAATTGAAGTGGTTTTGCAGGGAGCCTTGCAGGTTTCGTGCGACTTCGACGTCTCTTTGTAGGACAACTACGTTCACCGGCTGCATACTTCCCCCTGAAGTTCGACCGTCGCCTACGCAACGGCTGCGTAAACACCGCAGTAAACTTTTCCTACTGCGGCGGCTTGCTGGTCAAACGAGCGTGACGAAAATGCGGCGAACGGCTACTTCCTCGCCTCCGCCTTCTCAGTCAGGGGCTCGAAGGGTTCGGCCTGTAATTTCCCGTTTTGTTTCAACAAGATCTCAACTTTACCTTCGGCCTGCTCTAATTCTTTGCGGCAGGCGCCGGAAAGTTGCATTCCCTCCTCAAAAAGCGCCAGCGACTTCTCCAGGGGGATGTCTCCCTTTTCGAGTTCGCTTACAATTTTTTCCAGGCGCTGGAGGCACTCTTCAAACTTTGGCACATACTCCCCCGTTTCTATTCTAATGCACATTATTGCAGGTTTTGCGCAGGAAATTTTAAATGGTGGGTTTGCCGAAGTCCGGGTTGGGAGCCCGGCCCAAATAGCTCCTAGCTGGCCGCCGCTCCGCCCTGCCCCATCACCTCCAGGACGTCCACGGCGGCGCTGTACTTGCCAAAGGGAGCGCTGATCTGCGCTCCTTGGACAAGATCGCGGATGGCCAGCAGCATCTCTCGCGCAATCGCAACCCCTTCATGGCGGGCCACCTCGGCGTTGCTGGTTGCGGCCATGCGCTGGAAAATGGCATCCGGAATAGAGACCCGCAGCTCATTCTTCATGAACTCGGCGTTGCGCACGCTGACCAACGGCCAAATGCCGGCCACCACCGGGATACGGCAATGCTCGACGCGCCGCATGAAGTTCTCCAGCAGTCCAATATCGAATACCGGCTGGGTGACAGCGTATTCCGCTCCCGCTTCCACCTTGTACTCGAAGCGGCGAATCTCTTCGTCAATGTTGGGCACTCCCGGATTGGCTCCCACGCCAATTACAAAACCGGTGCCATCGCCAATGGGGTTGCCGCCAATGTCCAAGCCCCGGTTCAGGTTATGCACAATGTTGACCAAGCCAATGGAATCCACGTCGAAAACGGCTGTGGCATCGGGGTAATTTCCCAATTTGGGCGGGTCTCCCGTTATGCAAATCAGGTTGCGGATCCCAATAGTCGCCGCTCCCAGCAGGTCGGACTGTATGCTCAGCACGTTGCGATCGCGGCAGGTGTAGTGCAGCACCGCTTCAATGCCCACCTGCTGCTGCACCAGGATGGAAAGCGCCTGGTTGCTCATGCGCGCCGACGCCCGCGGACTATCGGGAATGTTGACCGCATCCACGCCCACCGACTGGAGAAAGCGCGCTCCTTCCAGCTCCTTCAGAATGTCCGTGCCCTTGGGCGGCACCACTTCCACCATGGTGACAAACTCTCCGGCGGCCAGCTTTGCCCCTACTCGCGAACGCTTTTGCAGCGGGAGCGGCTCCTGTGCCGAAGGCTTCGCCGGAGCACTGCCGACAGGAAAGGTGCTGGTGCGGTTGCGCGCCTTGCCCACCTGCAGCGCCGACTTCATGGCGCGGATGTGTTCGGGAGTGGTGCCGCAGCAGCCGCCCACCAGGCGCACGCCCGCCGCCACAAACTTGCGGGCATAGCTGGCCATGTACTCGGGCGAGCAGAGATAGATATTCCGCCCTTCCACGCTGCGCGGCATGCCGGCGTTGGGTTGTGCGGCCAGCGGAAGCGCGGTGACTCGGCGTACCCGCTCCATGGCGTCCAGCATGGCTACGGGACCTACGCTGCAGTTGCAACCCACCACGTCGGCACCCCATTCGGTGATCTGCGGGGTGAAGGCTTCCGGGCTGGAGCCGTCCAGGCAGTTGCCATCGTCATCAATGGTGACCTGCGCCACCAGAGGCAGCTTGGCGTCCACTTCCCGCGCCGCCAGCATGGCCTGGTGCAGCTCTTCCAGGTAGCCGAAAGTTTCCAGGATCAGCAAATCCACCCCGCCCTCGGCCAGGGCCGCGATCTGCTGCACGAACATGGAGCGCGCTTCTTCCCGTGAGGTCTTGCCCAAAGGCTCGATGCGAATGCCGAGCGGCCCTACCGAGCCCGCTACCCAGCCGGCGAAACTCTTAGCCGCCTCGCGCGCCAGGTGGGCGCCCGCCAGGTTGATCTCGCGCACCCGATCGCCAAAACCATGCCGCGCCAGGCGGACGGCGTTTGCCCCAAAAGTATTGGTTTCAATAATTTCCGCGCCCGCCTGCAGATACTCGTGATGGATTTCCCGGATCATATCCGGCTGCGAGCAATTCAGTTCGTCATAACAGCGGTTGATGAACACGCCTTTGGCGTACAGAAGCGTGCCCATAGCGCCGTCGCACAGCACCGGTCCCTGCTGCAGCCGGGAAAGAAACTCAGAGGCCATGTTCAAGAGAATACAAGATTTGGGGGTGAGTGCCTACGGGGCGACAAGATGGGCTGCTCTCTGGAACCTGAGCATCAAGACTCAGGTTTGGGTTGAGGTCGCCACGGCGTAGCTAAGCCGACTTCCCGGTACTAATCTCGTCTGACGCGCTAAATTGCTTCCCGTCAGCCGACAAACCGGAAACATCTTAGGGACTCATTTCAAATGAATCGTGTTTCGGGCGTTTGTCAGGTTAAGAATGTCATCGGATCGCATAGCCGCCGTCGACACGAATGGTAGTACCGGTGACGAAGTCTGAAGCCCGCGAGGCCAGGTACACGGCTGTTCCGGCAACTTCCTCCGGTTGTCCCCATCGACCGGCGGGAGTCCGCGTAAGGATTTCGTCGTTCAGCGGCATTGTTTTGACAGGCGCTGTCATCTCGGTTTCGATCCACCCTGGTGCGATGGCATTGACTTGAATGTTGTGCGGGGCAAGCTCAATAGCCATAGATTTGGTCAACTGGACGATCGCTCCTTTGGCGGCGCTATAGGAGGGAATAAGCCCCGATCCGAAATACGAGTACATGCTGCCTATGTTAATGATCTTTCCACTCTTGCGGGTTACCATGGACTTGGCCGCGAGCTTCGAAAGTAGAAACACTGCGTTGAGTTGCGTCTCGATGACGCTGTCCCAATCTTCAGACTTTTCGTTCAGCACACCGCCGCTCAGTGACACGTTCCCGGCATTGTTTACGAGGATGCCGATAGGGCCGAGCTCGCTCTCGACTTTGTTCAGCACCGGCGCCAATCCGGCTCGATTGGTCACATCAACCTTCACCGCAACCGATGGAACGCCGATGGCTTGCAATTCCGAAAGGACCCGCTGGTTCTTTTCGTGGTTTCGTCCAAGGACCGCGACTGCCGCCCCAGCCTCCGCCAGTCCGAGCGCGATGCCGCGACCAATTCCGCCGTTGCCACCAGTCACCACAGCAACTCGATCAGTCAAGTCAAATAGTGCAGGCGATTTCATCAAACACTCTCCATTTTCAAAGTTTCTATGTGGCAGTCTCAGAGCTCTAGCGTGTACGTGATCCGTCTGAACCTCGTCTTCAATCTCCAACCACACCTTGGGACGTGATCGATGAATCGGATTGACATCGTTGTAGGAGGCCACGAGCCCTAGGGCTAGATTCCTTCCTGCAACTGCCGGCGATATTCGTGAGCATCAAAACGGCCCTGGGAAGAGGCAATCAGACCGTCACTCCCAAAGCACCACTTTTCGAAACCGCTGATGCGGACCGGGCGCCCCGTCCCGCTCGGCCCGGTATTCGTGCCGATGAGAGTCCAGTGGTATTCGACCACATCACCCCGGGGTAGCACGTCATCCATCATCACTGTGAGGTCCGGAAATGCTGTCATGAACGACTGCGCAACCTGTGTAATTGCGCTTCGTCCGACTGCTGCAGGATCATCATTGACACGCAGCGACCCGTCCGGCGAGAAGAACGCAGCCACACTTTCCGGATGCTGGCTACACCACGCAGCGGTATAGTGTGTGGCAAAATCGTGTAACTCAGGCAGTGAAGGCTGCATGGCGAGTCATGGTACCACTTGCAATCGCGAATAATACTCACGAGCGTTCCTGAAGTGCTCCCAAGGTAAGGCTTGCCGACGATACGGTCAGAACACCAGCTTTAGTCCTGACGAAGCGCCTGCGCTGGATCGAGCCGCATTACGCCAGCACCGGGGATGGTCGTCGCGATCGCCGCAATGGCAAGCAGAAGAATGGCTCCGACCGCGAAAGTGAGCGGAGAAATACGGAACAGAATGCCGCGTATGAACGTCTGCGTAGCCCAGGCGCCCAGCAGCCCTATAACGGCCCCGGTGGCGGCCATCGCCAGACCCTGCTTCAAAAACAAGCCAAAGGGCAGCGGTGCGGGTCGCGCCCAGGGCTAATGATGACGAGTCATGGCTGGGCATTTCTTCTCGAGCGGGTACGCAGTAGCAGTGGTGTTATTGTTTGCAACAACGTTTGGGCTTGTCCGTTCAAGGTATCCGTAAGAAAATCGCCCAATGTCGAGCCCTCCGCTATCGCCGACGCTATCGGGTGATGAACCTGTTTGGATGAGCACGCTGTTTCCGAACACAGGGTATGTGCGGTTATGGAGGGCATGCGCGGGCCTTTTTCTTGCCGTGGGCCTCTTCGGCCTGTTGCACAGGGCCTGGAATATTTCTGCCGACCTAGAGGCACGCCGCACTTGGCCGAGCGCCGCCGGGGAAATCGTCTCGGCAGAGCAACGGGACGACAGCAAGCTTTCCTTAAAGGTGAGCCCCTCAAACCGGACACGATACTGGGTGGAGTACGAGGTGAGGTTCGCCGTCCCGGAAGGTCAATGCAGGACCGGGATCGTCTATACGGGAGCATCACAAGGCATGCCGTGCCATGGGATTATTCGAACCCGGAGCACGCAATCGCCACATGAAGTTTATGAATGGCTCATCCATGGCTATTACGTGAATGAGCCGGTGAAAGTCTTACATGACCCCTCCAGTTCCGAGGTCAAGATTGTGGGCCAATCCATTTGGCTTCGGTACAACTTTGACCGTCTAATGCTTAATATCCTTTGGGTCGTCGGGTTTTTCGCATTATATGCATTCACTCAACGTCGCCTGGAATATTTCAAAACGCACCCTGAAGCGGAGACCGTCGCGCCAGAGTCGGCGTTGGCTGGCGAGGAGCACAAGCTCACGGACCTCAATCTGTCATAAAGTCACTTCGCGCAGCAGCGCCTCGCCACATTTGGGTGTACGACGCAGGGTTTTGCAATTTGGGATCATTCCAAAGCGTACAGAGACACCAGCGGTTACGCGGGGTGGACTCGAACCCTGGGGCGGTCAGGCGCGAGCGAGTGTCGGCGGCACGGTCAAGCGCGCAGCAGCGGCGGCAGATGCCCACGCACCCAGTCGGTGGCCTGCTCGTAGGCATAAGCGATTTGCAGCACGGCAAGATCGGCGTTATGCCGGCCGATAATCTGCATGCCCATAGGCAGCCCTTGCTGGCCAAAGCCCACCGGCACATTGATGGTAGGGAAGCCGAGCAGGGAAGCGGGCACCACCACTTCCATCCAGCGGTGGTAGGTGTCCATGACAACTCCGTTGATTGCCTTCGGCCAGTGCACAGCGGCGTCAAAAGGAAACACCTGCGCGCTGGGCAGCAGAAGGTAGTCGTATTTCTGAAACAGCTTTTGCACCGCCACGTACCATTCGGAGCGGGCGCGAGAAGCGTTGTACACTTCCAGAGCGCTGAGCTTGAGGCCGTTTTCCACTTCCCACTGGGCCTCCGGTTTCATCAGCTTGCGCTTGGAAACATCCTTGTAAAGTTCCACCAGGTCGCCCGCGACTAGCCAGTGCCGAAGCGTGACCCACGTATCCCACATTCGGTCAGCCGAGAATTCCGGCTGCCCTTCCTCTACCGCGCACCCGGCAGCTTCGAAAGCCTTGAAGGAAGCGTGGCACAGTTCGGCTATGCCGGGCTCCATAGGCAGATGCCCGCCCAGATCGCCCAGCCAGGCCAGGCGGGTTCCCTTGAAATCGCGCTTCAGCGGCTCCGCGAAAACGGCGGGATCCTGTGCGAGTGAGAACGGCGCACGCGGATCAGGACCGGCCATCACGGAAAGCAGCAGGGACACGTCCGCGACGGTGCGGCCCATGGGACCGTTCACGCTCAACTGTTCCAGGAACAGCTCCTCGCCACCCGAGGGAACGCGGCCATAAGAGGTGCGAAAGCCGATGACATTGTTGTAGGCGGCGGGATTGCGCAGCGAGCCCATCATGTCGCTGCCATCGGCTACCGGCAACATGCGCAGAGCCAGGGAGACGGCGGCGCCGCCGCTGCTTCCGCCCGCGCACTTGGCCTGGTCGTAGGCGTTGAGGGTGGTACCGAAAACGGAATTATAGGTCTGCGAACCCAAGCCGAACTCAGGGGCATTGGTTTTGCCCATGATGATGACGCCGGCGCGGCGCAGCCGCTCCACGAATATCGAGTCGTAGTCGGGTACCGTATCCAGCAGCGGCGAGCCCCAGGTGGTGCGAATGCCGCGCGTGGCCGCCAGGTCCTTGACGGCATGCGGAAAGCCGTGCATCCACCCCCGGTATTGACCGCGTGCCAGTTCGGCATCGCGCTCGGCCGCCTGCTTCATCAGCCCTTCGCGGGGCTGCAGGGAGACGATGGCGTTGACTTTGGGGTTCAGCCGCTCAATGTGAGACAGGTAGGCGGTCATCACCTCCTGGCAGGAAACCTGGCGCGCGCGTATGGCGCGGGAAAGGTCGCAGGCATGCATCATTACCAGGCCGGAACCCGATGAGGCCTGCTTGCTTGTGCCGTCCACGTCGCCAAGAATAACTCCCGCGGCAACTGCAGTGGAAAGTTTGCCTGTCTGGCTCATAAACTCGCGTCGAGTCAGGCTGGCTGCAAGCCGCTGAGGATAGCCATTCTCCATGAAAGATTTTCCTTCGTCATGCCGCGACTGCCCCTCGTTCCGTGCTTTGCGCGAACGGCGGCATTCTACCCTACCCGGTTCTCGCTTCCATTTATCCTCCCCAATGCCAGGGCACGACAGCGGGGGTACACTGCCCCAGGAATCTTTCTGTTCAGGGCAGCTTCTACGAGCCGCTGCAGTTCGGGCCTCGGCGGCTCTGCTATAATTCGGCTTTTCACCCTTGATCATCCACGTGCTTCCCAGAGTGCCCAGTTTGAGATTCGGCGCCATCTCCTTTCTTTGCGCTCTGCTCGCCATTTGTTTCGGGTGCAGCGGGGCCAGCCCCACCCAAAGCACCAGCGGGTTTCCGCAACGCGCTTTCGTCTCCAACACTGGGGGCAGTAGTGTGCAGATCATTGACTCCATTCACGATATCCTTGACTTCGCCACCTCCATCAGCGCCGGTACCAGCCCCGGTCTGATGGCCCTGGCTCCCAACAGGAAGTTCACCCTGGTTTTCGATACTACTGGCAACAGCATCTCTGTGGTCAACAATGCGCAGGAGTCGCAAACCACCAGCATCTCCTTGCCCGGTTGGACGGAGAGCATGGCCATCTCGCCTGACAGTTCCCTGGGCTACGTCGCGATGCCGGCGGCGCAAGCTTTGGCCAAGCCTGCGGGCATAGTGGATGTGCTCGACCTGGTGAACAACCGGGTCAAAAACATCTTGCAGATTCCTCAGGCGCACTGGCTGGCAGTGAACCACAGCGGCAACCGGGTGCTGGTGTTCAGCGACAATTCCGACTCGGTGACCGTCATCAACCCCGCCCAGATTGGGAAGGGAGCTTTTTCAACCACCGTCACCGGTTTGGATCGCCCCGTGGGTGCTGTATTTAGCGACGACGACAGCAGCGCTTACGTGCTGAACTGCGGAGCCGAGTGCGGCGGCACCAATGCCGGGGTTACACTGCTAAAAATGAACACCAACACCACCGGCGCCACTGTCGGCCTTTCGGGAGCAACCAGCGCCATGCTTATCAACGGCAACCTCTACGTTGCCGGAAGTGGCCACGGCGTGGGCACGCTGCAGGTGGTGAACACTGCCGGACTAACCGCGTCGGCGCCGGTCAACATCAGCAACGGCTACCATTGGCGCATGGAATTAGGCAGCCTGAACAAGCTTTTCATCGGCTCGCGCGGCTGTACCAACCGGGGCTGCCTCTCGATTTTTGATATCAGTTCCAATCAAGCAGTCATAGATACGCCCAATGGCGACGTTACCGGCATCGCTCCCATCCCAAACCGCAATATTGTTTACGTCATCGAAGGCGGTGAGTTGCGCATCTTCGACACCACCACCAGCGCTCCCTCCACCACGAAGTTCATTGACATTGTCGGTAAAGCCATAGACGTCAAGGAAATTGATCCGGCACAGTAGTTCTTCCGCGCCTGCCGACTTGTGCTGAGCAGCTGATCCCGCAATCTGCTAGCTACAGTTGATGAAATTCCCACCTACTGAAGCTCATTTCTCCGGTTGCAGCACGAGCTGGTGTGCGCGCGCGGCGGCTACGGCCTGGGCTGAAAAGCGCAGGTGGAACGTAGAACCGCCGAACCACGCCGGCCATTGATCCATGTAGTAGGGACTGAACAGGTTTCCTGACTGCCCGGTTACGATGTTGAGGGTGGAATTGTCGAGGTTTGCGAGATCCACCGTAGTGCGCTCGGAAGGGCCAAAGTGGCGCCCCACGGCCTTGACGGTATAACTATCACCCGATTGCGGGTGCCGCCCCGGCCCGGCCCAGTGCCGCAGGAGGGGAATGGCGCCAAAGATGGGATGATTGATCTCCACCGGGTTGAGTTCGCCCCAGTGCCAGTCGGCCAGGTTAGCGGGCACGTCCGGCCGTTGCAGCGCCGTCTCCACCGCTGCGGCCAGCAATTGGTTGTAATCTTTGGCGTTCGCCGGAAGCCAGCGCTGCGGCTCATAAAGAAGCACGTTTTCCAGCCACACGGGCCGCATGAACCACTCATAGGTCTTCCAGTTCAGGCGGCCATCATGGTTGCCCACGGCGGCAGCGGCTCCCAGCCTCGGCTCCAGCAACAGGCGGTAAAGTTCCTCGCGGGCGGAGGCCTCAATAGCGGCGGCCGCCGAATCGGCCAGCATGCGCCCGTCCCAATTGCGCATTAATTCGCGCGCCTCCCGCATTCGAGGGGAGATTTCCTTCACGTGGTCCAGAGCGTAGACGAAACGTTCGGCGCAAAAGCGGTCGAAGGCAGAGTAAACGTCGGTCTGCAGATTGAGCATGTCGGCTGGGGTGAATTTCTTATCCGACTCAAGCACCTTGTAAATGCGCTCGGTGCGGTAGGGCGGTCCCCATTCCGCGCTCAGAGAGTAGGCGTACTTGTCGGGAGTAATACGGCCGTTGGCCGTGGCCAGGATTCCAGAAGGCGGGTTGAACACACTGGGAAGCTTTTCGAACGGTACATACCCGGTCCACTCATGGGCATTGTCGGCACCCGAGACGGGAAGGCTACCGTCGCCAGAGGACCGGATAGGCACCCTGCCGGGAGCCTGGTAGCCGATGTTGCCGTCCCCGTCGGCATAAACCACGTTCTGGCCGGGCGCCACCCAGGTGGAAAAGGCGCGGCGAAACTCATCCCAACCCTGGGCCGCATCTACGTCAACAAAGGGAAGGGCGAGAGCGTTGGGCGTGTAGAGCGTCCACTCCAACGCCAGCATCCGCTTTTCGCCCGGGATGAGGTCGGTGATGATGGGCCCGTGGCGGGTGACCAGCACATCGAAGCTGATGTTGGGCTGGCCTCTGACGTTGATCACTTCGTGGCGACGCTGTGGCTCCTGCCATCCTTGTGGGGTCTGGTACTGCCCGCCGGAGTTGAAGTTCTCGATGAATACGTCCTCTACCGTCGGGCCTATGTTGGTAAATCCCCAGGCGATGCGCTGGTTATGCCCGAGAATGACGGTGGGCGTTCCCGGCAGTGTGACTCCGGCCACGTCGAAGTCTCCGCTCGTCAAGTGAGCCTCATACCACAATGCCGGCATCTGGTGACCCAGGTGAGGGTCGTTGGAGAGCAGGGGCTTACCAGAAGCAGTGTGCGCCCCCGAAATCACCCAGTCGTTGGAGCCGAGTTCCGGCGGCAGTTCCGGCAGTGGAATTGCCATCCCGGCCAGGGTACGCACTCTGCCTATGGCGGTGGCGGGCGGGGCAGGCGGCAGCGTACTCATCTTTTGCGTGTCCTGTCCGGGAGGATGATCACGCCAGGACGAGTTGGGGTAAAGGTCCGATGTAAGCTCCGGGCCCAATTTGGTCAGGATTTTCTCGCGCTCCAGCGCGACTTTGGCGGAGTAATGGTTCAACTCCTTCACCATGTTCGCCTCGATAACCAGCGAATCCAGCGGGGTCCAGGGACGCGGGGTATAGCGCAGAACGCGAAACTCAAGGGGCAGGCGGTCGCGTTGTTGGGCGATGAAGCCGTTTACCCCTCGAGCGTAAGCTTCCAGGTAGGAGCGGTCGCGAGGAGATAGCTCCTCCACCGCTTTCTCGGCTCGCGCCTCGAGGCCAAGGATACGTTGTTCGCGGTCATGTTTGACCCAGTCCGCGCCCAGCACCTCGGCCATATCCCCGGCAGCGAAGCGCCGCGTCATATCCATCTCCCACAGTCGGTCCTGGGCAGTAACATAGCCCTGGGCGAGGAAAAGATCCTCCAGGTTGGCCGCTTCGATGGTGGGCACTCCATGGGCATCGCGGGTGACAGCAACGGGGGACGACAAACCCGCTACAGCCAGGCTTCCATCGATCTGGGGAAGAGCGGTCGTGGCGGTGTAGTACAGCCAGCCGCCCGCTGCGGCCGCCACTAACAGCACCACCAGCACTGCCAAGGCAAGCCGGCGCAGAACTCGGCGGGTGGTGACGGTCCGGGGAGGAGCGATCTCAGGAGTGGCCATGGAGAGTCCCTGATTGTAGGGCGGGCAGGGCTGAGGAAACAACCGGGGCGGAAGCAAGTTGAAAATGACTTTCATTTTCAAAATGACCCGGGCTTGATATCCTGAACCCGTTTCCATGCTGCAGAAGCGCATTGACGACCAGCCCCTCATCTCCCGCGAGATGATGCGCGAGGCCGAACAGATCCTGCACAACCACCTCAAGCGCGTGGGCCTGAAGCACACCGCCCAGCGCGACACCATCCTGCGCACCTTTCTGGAGACCCGGGAGCACCTTTCCATGGACGAGCTCCATCGCCTGGTCAAGCGCAAGGATCCGCGCATCGGCTTCACCACGGTTTACCGCACCCTCAAGCTCCTGGCCGAGTGCGGGCTGGCCAGCGAAGTCGCCTTTCACGACGGAATTGCCCGCTTCGAGCACCAGTACAACCGCCGCAGCCACCACCACATGGTGTGCACGGAGTGCGGCGGCTCGGTGGAATTTTTCTCCCCGGAAGTGGACCGCCTGGAGCAGGAAATTGGCCGCAAGCACCACTACCTGACCACCCGCCACACCTTCCAGATTTACGGGGTGTGTGAAAGCTGCCGCAAGAAGGCGGCAGCCGGTCGCCCCACCGCCTGAGTCCGCCGTTGCCTTAAGGCTCGCTTTCTGTTAATGTCCGCGCAATCAGGGCCAGGCCAGGGGCAGTTCAGGGCTCAGAACGACCGTTTCTATTCTCAGGGTTTCAGGAGGGCAATATGCCGCGGTTTTGCGCGTCGTGTGGAGCGCCCATGGCAGAGGGCGCCATTTCGTGCAGTTCTTGTGGAACCAGCACCGCCCAGAATGTGGGCGGAGGAGCCGCGGCAGTTCCCGCGGCTGCCCCGTCTACCGGCGGGCTGACCGATAACGTTGCCGGCCTTTTGGCTTATATCACCATCATTCCGTCCATCATTTTTCTGGTGATGGAGCCTTACAACCGGAACCGGTTCGTTCGCTTCCACTCGTTCCAGAACATCTTCTTCTGCGTGGCCTGCATTGCGCTGGGCATTGTGATGAGCATTATCGGAATGATCCCCATGGTGGGGTTGATCACGCTGGTGATCTGGCCGCTGATTGGGCTTGGCCTGCTGGTGGTGTGGGTCATTCTCCTGCTCAAGGCGTATCAAGGTCAGATGTTCAAGCTGCCTGTGATCGGCGACATGGCGGAAAAGCAGGCCAACGCGTAACTTGCAGCAGCTCTCGAAACAAGGGCGGGGCCCGTGTGCCCCGCCTTTATTTTTGGAAATCGCGCGTCCCTCCGCCGCCGGCGCGCATCTCATCATCTTCTCTGACGCGATCTGGTCTTGACAGAAGCTCCGCCAGATGTCATTTCTATCTACTTTTGTGTTCTTCCCTATAAACGGGAAGCAGCGAAGACCGTTCCGAACCGGGTGAGGCTTGCGCGTACGAGTTTTCTATCACGACCGCTGTTTTGACGGGGCTTGTTCCGCCGCGCTGTTTTCGCGCTTTTACCGCGAGCGCATTCGCGGCGATGCCGAATTCGTTTTCAGCGGGCTGCTGCACCGCGCCGGCTCGCTGTTCGACGAAGAGAAATTCGATGGCGACGAAAACGCCATTGTGGATTTCAAGTATTCCCCCTCGCCCCGGATCACCTGGTGGTTCGACCACCACGAGAGCGCCTTCCTCACCCCCGAGGACGCGGCCGCCTTCGAGCACGACGAGAGCAACCGCAAGTTCTACGATCCCGATTTCAAGTCCTGCACCCGCTTCATCGCCACAGTTGCCGAGAAGGGTTTCGGTTTTGATACCCGGCCGGTGGCGGAAATGGTGGAATGGGCGGACATCATTGATGGCGCTCTTTATCCCGATGCCAAATCGGCGGTGGAGATGAAGGCGCCGGCCATGAAACTGACCATGGTGATTGAAACCGCCCAGGAGCCCGGTTTCATCGTGCGGCTGATTCCCCTTCTGGCCGGCGAGCCTCTGGAGCAGATCCTGAGCGAGCCTTTTGTAGCGCCGCTGCTATCACCCCTCATGGAGCGTCACCAGAAAACCATCGAAGTGCTGCGGCAGCGGATCGAGTATCGCGACGGCACCGTCTTCTTCGACGTCACCGATGGCGACTACGAGGGCTACAACAAATTTGTGCCCTACTATCTCTATCCCGAATGCGTGTACAGCGTGGGGTTGAGCAAGAGCAACTTCCGCACCAAGGTGGCAGTGGGTTCCAACCCCTGGTCCCCGGTACCGCCCCTGGTCAACCTGGCCAAGGTCTGCGAGCGCTACGGTGGCGGCGGGCACGCGCGGGTGGGGGCGATTTCATTCCCCACCAGCCATGGCGAGGAGGCCCGCAAGGCAGCCCTGGAAATTGTTGCCGAACTGCGCGCCAGCTACCGCGAGCAGCAGGCCCAGCTTGCGCTTAAGCCCCAAAATCATTAGCCCCATAGGGCTTTCCCACCAGAACGAAGCGCGGTTCAATAGATGAGCTTCAGCGAAAACTGGATCTGCCGGGAGGTTCCCGCCGTTTTGCTGATAATCCCGAATCCGCTCCCTCGAAGAATGTTGGACGGCAGCCCAAAATTCGTCAGGTTGAATACATTGAAGAATTCGGCGCGGAACTCGATGGTGCCGAGCTCCGCCGTGCCGCGGCGGCCAAAGGGTGTGTCTTTGACCAGCGCCAGATCGTAGTCCTGGAAGCCGGGTCCGCGGAACGTATTGCGGCCCAGGGTGCCAAACCGGCCATGGTTGGGTCCAGAGCCGCCGGGGACATCTATGGGAATCGAAAAGAAGGAGGCATTGTCAGCGCCGCGGCCAAAGTAGTCCTCATGCACCGGCCGGCCGGTGGAGAGGTCCGGCTGAGCGACTAGATCAGGCCGGTCGGCCCCGCCCGCACCCGCGCCGGTTTGCTGCACGCCTGAGTAAACGGTGAAGGGAGACCCGCTCATGACGGTGGTGATGTTGAGCACCTGCCATCCAGTGGTGAAACCCCGGCCGAGTGGCCGAAGAAAGCTCACGCGGTTTAGCGGCAGCACTTGTATCACGCTCACCGTGAACACGTGAGTCACGTCGAAGGTGGAAGGCCCCTTTTCAGCTTTCGTGTTCCATGGGTTCTGGGGAAACGTTTGCAGGACAGCGCCCGCGGTGGTGAATCCTCCTCCCAGCACGGCGCTGGCGTCATCGAGAGATTTGGAATATGTGTAGCTGGCCTGGATGCCCAGTCCGGCCCGCGCCGAATTCTTGCCCACCGTGGCCTGCAAGGAGTGATAGGTGGAATGGGAGCCGCTGGTCATCAGCAGTTCCGGCCCGAAACCTCCAATGGCCTGCCCGGCGGAGTCGAAGCGGGTAAAGGGCGCGAAGGCGGGATCGGCGCCCCCATAGCTGTTGGGCGAGAACACGGTGCTGAGATGAACTCCCGCGGTGGCCACGTAGGAAACTCCCAGCTTCACATCGCGAAAGTCATGTTCCACCCCGGCGCTATAGGTGCCGATATAACCGTTGCGAAATTCCCGGGCGATGCCTTCCACCGAGAGAAGCTGCGGCTGATGACCGGGTGAGAGCGCCGCCAGATCATTCTGGAAGCGCTCGAGGTCAAGCTGCGTGTTGGGAGGCACAACCGTGCTTCGGCCTTGGGGAAAAAGCAGGGCTCCCGCCGATGTATAGACAGGAGGAAGATTAAGCGGCACCACAGCGTTCTCAAAGGGCAGGGAGACGCCCGGCAAGGCGGTGAGGAAGGGAGTAAAGATAAAGGGCATGGAGCCGGTCAGAAAATTGTCCTGCCAGAGGTTGGGAATGATGGACATGAGCCCGCCGGAGGCGTGTAAAACCGTATGCTCGCCGAGGGCGTAGTCGAGCGCCAGCCGCGGCCCCCAGCCACTCCAGTCCTGGTTGTAAGGGGGCTGGGGATCATAAACAAAAATCTGGCGGGCACTATGATCCCAGTACGTTACCGGCTGGCCGTTGGGGCCTAGGAACCTCGGTCCCGAGGTACGCTGCTGCGCTTCATGGATGCGGCTGTTCACGTCATAGCGCAGCCCGTAATTGACGGCCAGGCGCTTCGTCGCCTTCCAGTTGTCCTGGAAATAGAATTCATATGCCTCGCGGTGGGTCGCGGCTTCATCGAACTTGTCGCCGGCGGGCGTGCCGTTCGCCGCGGCGGTGATGGTATAGGAATAGGGGGTTGCGGTCAGCAATCCCGCCAGCGAATCGGGCAGCGGATCCCCCGCCGCGATATCGTGCTGGCCGCTGGCAGAGAGAATGGGCGCCGGGGAATAGGCGGTTCCGCCGCCGAAAGAATAAGCGCCGTTGGGGTTGGTGCCAAAAATGGTGGAGTCACGGTTGGCCCTGAACTCAATTCCCCACTTGAAGGCATGGCTGCCGCGCACAAATGAGGTGTCGTTTTTGAGTTGGTAAAGGTTGCTGTAGGAGCCAATGATGGAGCCGTCGGCCGAGTTGAAGGCTTCGTACAGGCCATCGCCGTATCCGATTGCCGGCTGGGTATGGTTGGAACTGGGGAACAGCGGCGTGCTGCGAATGTAACCGATCGTAGTCTCATTCGTGAGGTGAGAGGAAAGGTTACGTGTGTACTTCACCATGGCGTTCCGCTGGTGATCGAAGAAGCGGATTCCAAAACTGGGGTCAATGGCCGTCTGGTCGGGATTGATCAGCGGACCGTTAACCTGGTTCAGGCTGAAGCGCGTCATCAGCGAGGATTTATCGGAAATTGCGTGGTCAACTCGCACCGAGAACTGGTCGGTGTTGGTGGCAACCTTGGATGAGGCTTCGTAGGTCCGGGCGCCATAAGCGCCCCCGGGGTTGTTAGGCAGCGGATAGGCCGCCAAAATCGGCGCCACCGCCGGATTCACCGGGACCCGGAGAGTGTCGCCGGGAAAGGCTGTGGTATCGAAGCCCTGCCGTTCGGCGGCTGTGGGCACGGGAAACACCTGCGTTGTCCCCAACACCTGCCGGAATCCCTGGTACTCGCCAAAGAAGAAGGTGTGGCGGCGTCCGTCGTAGATGCCCGGAAGCACGACGGGGCCGCCGACGGTAGCCCCGAATTCATTGCGTACAAACGGGGGAATGCGCCGCTTACTGAGGGGATCAATATGATCGAAATAATTGCGGGCGTCGAAGGCCGCATTGCGCACAAAGGCAAAGGCGCTGCCATGGATCTGGTCAGTTCCTGATTTCGAAACCACGTTGGTATAGCCGGCGGCACCGTGACCGATTTCCGGCGGCATCACGCCGGAACTGGCTTGTACCTCCTGGATGGCGTCCACGTTAAAATTTGAAAACGTGGCGCCGCCCATCTCGGGGTCCGTGGTATCGGCGCTATCTATGGCAAATACCGCCGTGGAACCGCGTTGTCCGTTAACCGCGAACTGCTGCGTGAAATTAGCCGCTCCGTTGGTGTCGGTCATGGTCCCGGCGGCCAGCAGCAGCAGTTTGCTGAAGTCACGGGCATTGAGCGGCAGGGTGGAAACTTGCTCGCTGGAAAGGTGCTCGCCGCCGGAAACATCGGAAGCTGATGGCTCCGCATTCACCACCCGCAGAGCCTGGCCTGGGGAACAGAGCTGCAGCCCGGCGGTTAGCGCCAATCCTGCCTGAAACTTCAGGGTTCCAGACATTCGGCAGCTCGCCGCTTTGCTCTCCACCGAAACCTCGTAATTTCCGGGAGCAATTTCATCAAAATGAAACTCGCCCCGTTGGGAAGTGCGGCTTAGGTAATCGGGGTTGTGAGCCGCGGAGTGTAATCGCACCGCCGCGTTAGGGACAGCGGCATTTGACTGGTCGCGCAGCACGCCTCGCCACGAGCCTGCCGAACTCGCGCCTGCCGGCCCCGCCAGGGTCAACAGGCAGACAGCAACCATTGCTCGAATTGGAATAATGACCTCCCTCTGGTGCGGGGCAAAGCAGCCCGAGGCTGCGCCCGGAGCGGAATCAACCGGAGTATGAGATTTTAACTGCTAACTCAGCGTAAATCGGTTTCTCCGCTTACAAATAGTCACAATCTGCTCCCAGGGCGCGCCCTTCACGGCGTGGGCTCCAGATTTACTGCCCCAGTGGTAAGCTTTTCGATTCAATTTCCCGGGGGGGACGAGCATGGGCAAACGATTGTGGACGATGCTGGGCTTGCTGTTGTTTTTGCTTGGGGAATGCTGGGCGCAGAACCTGGCCTACGACGTGGTCATTCGCAACGGCCACATCATTGATGGCACCGGCTCACCCTGGTATGGGGCCGATATTGGCATCCGCGATGGCCGCATCGCTGCCATTGGAGACTTGGCCGCGGCCCAGGCCAAACGCACGATTCACGCGCACGGCATGGTGGTGGCCCCCGGCTTTATTGACATGCTGGGGCAATCGGAGCTGACCATCCTTGTGGACCCGCGTCTGCCCTCGAAAATCTACCAGGGGATTACCACCGAGATTACCGGCGAGGGCGATTCGGTCGCCCCGCAAACCGACGCCACCATCCAGGCGGACCGCGTGGGCTACGAGCACTACCACATCCAACCTGACTGGCGCACTCTCGACCAGTACTTCCAGCGACTGCAGAAGCAGGGTATGGGCATCAATCTGGCCACCTACGTGGGCGCCACCCAGGTGCGGCGCGTGGTGCTGGGAGACGCGGATGTGCAGCCCACTCCCGCCCAACTTGAGCAGATGAAGACGCTGGTGGACCAGGCCATGCAGCAGGGCGCCATGGGCGTTTCCACGTCTCTGGAGTACGCGCCCGCTCCCTATGCCCGCACCGACGAACTGATCGCGCTGGCAGCAGAGGCCGCCAAGTACGGGGGTATCTACGCCAGCCACATGCGCAGCGAGGGCGATGCCGAGATGGCTTCGCTGGACGAAACCATCCGCATTGGGCGGGAAGCGCACATCCCGGTGGAGATCTGGCATTTAAAAACCGCCGGCAAGCGCAACTGGGGCAAAATGCCGGAAGTGGTGGCCAAAATTGACGCCGCCCGCGACTCCGGCGTGGACATCTCGGCCGATACCTACGCCTACACCGCCTGGTTTAACTCGCTTTCCGCCTTTATTCCGCCCTGGGCGCATGACGGCGGCGACGCCAAGCTGATTGAGCGCCTGAAGGACCCCGCCGCCCGCGCCCGCATCCGCAAGGACATGCTTGCCGCCAGCAGCACGTGGGACAACGAGTGGGACGAGATACCCGGGCCCCAAGCGGTGCTGATCGGAGTGGTGCAGAACCCCCAACTGCTGCCGCTGCAGGGCAAGACCCTGGCGCAGGTAGCACAGATGTGGCGCCAGGACCCCATTGACGCGCTCTGCGACCTGCTTATCAAGGACAACGCCTTCACCGGTGTGGCCGTGTTCGGCATGTCGGAACCGGACGTGGTGCTGGCGCTGCAGCAGCCCTGGGTTTCGGTGGACAACGACTCGTCCGGCGCCGCGCCCACGGGGTTGCTCGGGCAGGAGCACCCACATCCCCGCGCCTACGCCACCTTTCCCCGCATTTTGCGCAAATACGTGCGCCAGGAGCACAAGCTGTCATTGCCGGATGCCATCCGCAAGTTCAGCGCGTTGCCGGCGCAACGCATGCACCTGAGCGACCGTGGTGTGCTGAAAAAGGACATGTGGGCGGACGTCGTAGTGTTCGATCCGGCGACTGTTCGCGATGTGGCCAGTTTCGAGAATCCCAACCAGCTCTCGCAGGGTATGGAATACGTGCTGGTTAATGGCGTGCCCGTAATTGACGGCGGCAAGATGACCAATGTGCTTCCGGGGAAAGTGCTTCGCGGCCCAGGGTACACGAGGCCTTAACCACAGAGGAAAAACTTTTCAAAAGCCTTGGGATCACGTGGGACAAGCGGAGAAGGGTACCAGGTCAACAGCTACTGCGAAGGAAATTCGACCGACCATTATTTCAGTTGTCTGACCAACTACCTATCTCCCGGCCGAGTTCGGGTTTTTGGATTTACCTTCGTGAACCCTCGAGCCCCTTGGTGGTGAAAAGGGTCCGCTGTGACCTCTGTGTCCTCTGTGGTTAATAATGGTCTTGAGGTGACAGATGCTGCCCCGGTCCTCATCTAACCGCAAGATGCCGCCGCAAGAGGTTTCCGTTACTATATCTGCTGCCCAATGAGGCCAGACACTACCTACGAGTTCCACGTCTGCCGCGCGGCGCGCGACCGCTACCGCTTCGACCAGACGCTGTTCTCGCTCAGCGGTAATGTGGTGTTCGCCAACCTGGCCGCCAGCCGCGAGTTCGCCAGGCGCATGAATCGCATACGGGAGGTTGACCGCCATCCCGAGCTGGCTGTCAACCCGGGCGCGTTAAATGCCATGGGACTGATTGACGAAGTCCTGCATGCGCTCGTGGAACTCTACCGCAAGCAGCGCGATCCCCGCGTCATGCTGGATGCGCTCTCCTGGTTCGAATCCCGGCTCGGCCGGGAAATGCTGGACCGAACCCTGCAAACCTTCGCCGACCACTTTCCTACGGTGGCAGTTTATCGCGGCGAGAAGAAGGCGGCGGAATGGCTGCGTGAGTCTACTGCCGGTGTGCCTCACCGTGCCATGGCACTGGAAGAGCTCATGCTCCTCTGGCTTGCCAACCTTAATCCCGCGTTCAAGAGCTTCGAAGAGCTGTTCAAAGACGACCTGCTCGCCTCGAGAACGGCGTACCCTAAGCTCACGGCGGAGTTGCGGGACTACTTCGAAACGCGGCCACGATTCGGTCCCGAGAACCAGAACCTGGTGGACATGCTGCGTGCGCCGGCACTGGCCTCGCCCGACTCGCTCTCCGGCCAGCTGGCATACATCCGCGAAAAATGGAGTGACCTTCTGGGCGACATGGTGCGCCGCCTGCTGACCGCTCTCGACGTGCTCAAGGAGGAAGAGGTCGCCATCTGGCTGCGCTTCCACCCGCCGGGCACGCATTTCGGCGGGCCTTTGGGACTGGGCGACTCCAGCCCCGCCGCCATCCCTCATTATTCGGAATTCGAATACGAGCGCTTCAGTCCCGACCTGGAGTGGATGCCCAGCACAGTGCTGATGGCGAAGAGTGTTTACGTGTGGCTGGACCAGCTTTCCAAATACTATGGCCGCCACATCCACCGCCTCGACCAGATTCCCGACGAGGAACTGGACCTGCTCGCCCGCCGGGGATTCAACTCGTTGTGGCTGATCGGAGTATGGGAGCGCAGCAAAGCGTCGCAGCGTATCAAGCAGCTGACTGGCAACCCGGAGGCGGTCGCCTCCGCCTACTCGCTAGCTGATTACACCATCGCCGAGGACCTGGGTGGCGAAGCCGCCTGCGCCAACCTGCGTGATCGCGCCTGGGCACGCGGTATCCGCCTGGCCAGCGACATGGTACCCAACCACATGGGCATTGACTCGCGCTGGGTCATCCAGCATCCCGACTGGTTTCTCTCCCTGCCCTATAGCCCGTTTCCTTCGTACACCTTTAACGGGCCCGATCTGTCCAGCGACGGCCGGGTGGAAATCAAGATTGAAGATCATTATTTCAATCGCAGCGACGCCGCCGTGGTATTCCGCCGCCTCGACCAATGGAGCGGCGACACCCGTTTCATCTATCACGGCAATGATGGCACCAGTTTTCCCTGGAACGACACCGCTCAGCTTAATTACCTGAACCCGGAAGTGCGTGAGGCGGTGATCCAGACCATTCTGCACGTCGCCCGGCTCTTTCCCGTCATCCGCTTTGATGCCGCCATGACCCTCACCAAGCGCCACTACCAGCGCCTGTGGTTTCCGCAGCCCGGCAGCGGCGGCGCCATTCCCTCACGCGCCGAGCATGGCCTGACCAAGGAGCAGTTCGATGCCGCCATGCCCAAGGAGTTCTGGCGCGAGGTGGTGGACCGAGTGGCCGCCGAAGCGCCCGGCACGCTGCTGCTGGCAGAAGCCTTCTGGCTGATGGAAGGCTACTTTGTGCGCACCCTGGGCATGCATCGCGTCTACAACTCCGCCTTCATGAACATGCTGCGCGACGAAGAAAATGCCAATTACCGCAGCGTCATGAAAAATACGCTGGAGTTTGACCCTGACGTGCTCAAGCGCTACGTCAACTTCATGAACAACCCTGACGAGCGCACGGCGGTGGACCAGTTCGGCAAGGGCGACAAATATTTTGGCGTCTGTACGCTGATGGTGACGCTTCCCGGCCTGCCCATGTTCGGCCACGGACAAATCGAAGGCTTTACCGAGCGCTACGGCATGGAATATCGCCGCGCCTATTACGACGAGAAGCCCGATCCCTGGCTGGTAGCGCGGCACGAGCGCGAAATTTCGCCACTCCTGCACCGTCGCCCGCTCTTCGCCGAGGTGCGCGACTTCCTGCTCTACGACTTCTACACCGACGAGGGCTGGGTAAACGAGGACGTCTATGCCTACTCCAACCGCCTGGGTGAGCATCGTGCCCTGGTGGTCTATCACAACCGCTATGCCAGCACGCGCGGCTGGGTGCGCATCTCCGCTGGACAGGCCGAAAAGCTCCCCGCAGGCGGCAAACGTGTCCGCCAGCGCACCTTGGGGGAATCGTTCGGCCTCTCCGGCGACCCCTCCATGTTCGTGGCTTACCGCGACAGCTTCACCGGCCAGGAATACCTGCACCGCGCGCGCGATGTGGCGGAACGCGGACTGCACCTGGAGCTGCATGCCTACCAGTGCCAGGTGTTCCTTGACTGGCGCGACATATGCGACCACAACGGCCGCCCCTGGGGTGCTTTGTGCGAGATGCTAGCCGGTAACGGTGTCTCCAGCCTGGATGACGCGCTGCGCCAGTTGGAATTGCATCCGGTTCACGATGCCATTCGGGCTTTGTTGGATTCCGCGCTGGCTCAGGAGTTCGCTGAATATGCTGTCCCCGCGGAGCCCGGTGAAGTGAGGCGCCCCGCGGCCGAACTGGTGCAGGATGCGTGTCGTCGCGCTCGCCACTTCCTGGAAGAGGCGCGGCGCTTTGCCTCCAGCGCCGGCGGGGAAGCGGTTGGCTTGGGTCCGGCGCGGGAGTGGCAGGGCCAGATGGAGACAGTTGCCGGTGAACTTTGCGAGCACCTGGAAGCGTCGCTGCGCATCCCCGAACTGGAACACTACTTCTCGCAGCCCTGGCCGGAAGAGGCGCGCTTCGTGCTGCCTACCGCCGGCGCCGATCCCAAAACGGGCTTGCCTGCCTGGGGCGGAGTGCTGGCTTGGTGTGCAGTGCACGCGCTTGGCCGATTGTCAGATCCGCTGGAACCGGCCGCCGCGCAATTATTCGATTCCATGCACCTTCGCGAGGCCATCGCCGATGCCTTAGCCCAGCTGGGCCTGAAAGACGAAGAACGCTGGCGGGTGGTGGCGCGCATCCGTGCCGCGGTCGCCCACGCCGGCTGGGCTCCCGGCGCCGCGCTTATTCCCGGGCGCCCCACCGCGCTCTTCAGTTGGGTGCACGATCCCGATGTCGCCTGGATCATTGGCGTCCATGAGTGGGACAGTATTCGCTATTTCGTAAAAGAACCTTACGAGCGCCTTTTGTGGTGGATGGCCTTGCCCGCGCTCATTACACTGGCCAGCGAGCCTGAACCCGACCCCGGGAAAGTTCGTGCTCTGGAACAGCAGATCGAAGCCCGCCTGCGCGCTGCCGCTGAGGGCGGCTACCGGGTGGAAGCACTTTTCGAGACCGGGAAGTGAGTTTGCAGTACTTCAGTCCTCAGTGCCTAGCTCCTCAGGACTGCCGGAAAAAATAGCTGGCCAAATGCCAAGTGCGAATGGCTGATTGCTAAAAGGAGACCCATGGCCCAGGACGCCGCGACCGAACACCAATCCACCAGCATAGATTCCGTGTTGCAGGAGAGCCGCAGCTTCCCACCCCCGGGGGAGTTCAGCCGCCAGGCGCACATCAAGAGTATGCAGGACTATGACCGTCTCTGTGCGGAGGCAGAGCGCGATCCCGAAGCCTTCTGGGGCAACATTGCCCGCGAGCTGCACTGGTTCAAGCCCTGGGACAAAGTGCTGGAATGGAAGGCACCGTGGGCGAAATGGTTTGTCGGAGGGCAGCTCAACCTTTGCTATAACTGCGTGGACCGCCACGTCCAGAGCTGGCGCAAGAACAAGGCCGCCATCATCTGGGAAGGCGAGCCGGGCGACCTGCGCACCTTGACCTATCAGCAGCTGCACGTCGAGGTGCAGAAGTTCGCTAACGTGCTCAAGTCGCTGGGCATAAAGAAGGGCGACCGAGTGGCCATCTACATGGGCATGGTGCCCGAGCTGCCCATTGCCATGCTGGCCTGCGCCCGTATTGGCGCGGTGCACTCGGTGGTGTTCGGCGGCTTCTCCGCCAACGCGCTGGTAGACCGCATTACTGACGCGCAGGCGGTCGCCGTCATTACCCAGGACGGCGCCTACCGCCGCGGCTCCAATGTCCACCTGAAGAAAGCCGTGGACGAGGCTCTGCCGGCCTGCCCCTCAGTCAAGCATGTGATCGTCTACCAGCGCACCGGCCACCACATCCACCTGGAGCCCGGCCGCGATCACTGGTGGCACGAACTCATGGCGGCGGAGAACGGTACCGAATGTCCCGCCGAGCCGCTGGATGCCGAGCACCCGCTCTATATTCTTTACACCTCGGGCACCACCGGCAAACCGAAAGGCGTGGTGCACACCACCGGCGGCTACTCCGTCGGCACCTATATCACCACCAAGTGGGTGTTTGACCTGAAAGAGGAAGACACCTACTGGTGCACCGCCGACATCGGCTGGGTGACGGGGCATAGCTACATCATTTATGGGCCGCTGCAGAACGGCGCTACCAGTTTGATGTACGAGGGTGCGCCCAACCATCCCGAGCCCGACCGCTTCTGGCGCATTATTGACCGGCACAAGGTAAGCGTGTTCTACACCGCGCCCACTGCCATCCGTACCTTCATCAAGTGGGGCGAGCAGTGGCCGCGCAAGCACAAGCTAGCCAGCCTGCGCCTGCTGGGCACGGTGGGCGAACCCATCAACCCTGAAGCCTGGATGTGGTACCGCGACATCATCGGCCACAACCGTTGTCCCATCGTGGATACCTGGTGGCAGACCGAAACCGGCATGATCATGATCACGCCGCTGCCCGGCGCCATCGCAGCCAAGCCGGGCTCGGCCACGCGGCCGTTCCCGGGCGTGATCGTTGACGTGGTCACGCGCGACGGCAAGCCGGTGCCCGAAGGCTCCGGTGGCTACCTGGTTATCAAAAAGCCGTGGCCGGCCATGCTGCGCACTATTTATGGCGACCCCGACCGCTATGTGCGCCAGTACTGGTCGGAGATTCCCAACATCTATTTCACCGGGGATGGCGCCCGCAGAGATAAAGACGGCTACTTCTGGGTGATGGGCCGGGTGGATGACGTCATCAACGTCGCTGGCCACCGCCTGAGCACCATGGAGGTGGAATCGGCGCTGGTGGCCCATCCCAAGGTGGCCGAGGCGGCGGTGGTGGGCCGTCCCGACGAGGTGAAAGGCCAGGCGATTGCAGCCTTCGTCACCTTGGAGCACAGCAACCAGCCTTCGGAGGAATTGAAGGAAGAGCTGCGCAAGTGGGTGGCCAAGGAGATTGGCGCGCTGGCCAAGCCGGATGACATCCGTTTCAGCGATGTGCTGCCCAAAACGCGCAGCGGCAAAATTATGCGCCGCCTGCTGCGCGAACTGGCCTCCAGCGGCGAAGTGAAGGGCGACGTTACCACACTGGAGGACTTAAGCGTAATTGCCAAGCTGCGGGGCAGCGAAGAGGGGTAGAGATTACAGGACCGGCGTCTTGCTCCCGTCGCTGCGAAGGTCAGGTTTGCCACGCACAGGCGCCGAAAGCTACCCGCCTACTTCTCTGACAGGGTGAAATCCACTTCGCTGCTGCCGTTGGGCGTGACCGTTACCTTCTTTTCCCATGTTCGGGGATCGGTGAATAGAGGCCGCTGCACCCGTTTTTCTGTCAGCACGTCGAATACCGGATGTACCCCGACCAAGCCCCAACCTTCGTGCCAAGCCACCAGCGTGTACGTGCCCGCGGGCACATCGCTTAACTCAAAATGTCCGCTCTCGTCCGTGACCGCGTAATAGGGGTTGCGGGCCACTACCATCTCTGCGTTCATCCAGGTGTGGCCTCCATTGCAGCGCAGAGTGACTAATCCGGCTTCCGGCATGGGACGCTCGATCACCCGGTCCTGGAAGGGAAATGGCAAGTTGTAGCTGGCCGCTCCTTCCATGTGCAAGGTGTGCAGGGTGGCGTCCGAACTCTTCATCTGCAGCACCCCGTTTTGCGGCACCAACAGAATGTGCGGTTCGTAACGGCAGTGCTTCTGGTCGAGGTGGCGACGCGGCACCGGCAGATCCATGGCCTTACCGCGGGTAATATCCTGCAGATATACCACCGTGTTGGCCACTCCTCCTTGCGGGCCGACGAGCAACCGCTCCAGATCCACGGTCTTGTTGTGGTCTGGGTCGCATACCTGCGGGTCTTTGTTAATGGGGAAACGGGCCAGATGGGGCAGAGGACCCGACCACTCTACGGTGCCCACAATCTTGCCCCCATTGTCGAGCGTGACTACCTGGTAGTCGCTCTGGGCTGTCGCAGGTGCTGCTGCCAGCAGCAGGAGCACGGCAAGCGCACCCAGCAGAGGCGCACGAGTCATCCGCCGATAGTAATTAGGCTATGGGCCGCCGGCGAACATCACGATAGTAACTTGAGCTGCACCTTGGGACGGGGTCCCCCGGTCATAGGGGATGAAGGCTATGTGGGATACAGCGCGGCCTGACCTCCGAATACGCGTGGGGATGAAGCGGCTACTTCGGGGTGATGGGACGGGCAGACCACGTTACGGGCCATTGCCGCCTTTGTCGCACTGGAACACCGCAACCAGCAAGGGCGATGTGACCACACTGAAACATTTGTACGCCATCGCCAGGCCGCGGGATAGGGACGAGGCCTAAAGCGCACCTGCGTGAATGTCTCCTTGTCGGCGGTCCAGGGTAGCGTCGAATTCCAGCATCGCCAGCCTTGATAGCAGATCCACCGGATGGATGGGCTTAGCCAGCAGCTCGAAGTCGTATCCCTTCCCTCGCGCTTTTTCGAGCAGGTTGGTGGTAGAGGCTTGACCTGAAATTAACAGGATTTTGCAAGCGGGGTGACGCTCACGAATAAGTATCGCCATTTCGACCCCGTCCATGCCGGGCATGATGACGTCGGTGATCACTAGCTCAGGGTTGACGGCCTCGCATTGCTTCAATGCACTTGCAGCGTCATAGGCGACTGTGGTTTCGTAGCCCGAATTTCCCAGGATTGTGCCCAGGGTATCTGCAATAACTCGCTCATCGTCAACCACCAACACTCGCTTAGACTTCCATCTCCCGTCGTGGCCAATCCCTTTCCTCCTTGTTTCATCGTCTATTTCAACCGCCTTTGAAAGAACTTCTGCCAGTGGCACCGTTTCGAACCGCGCATTCAGCTTCTTCACATTTCACCCCGCTACTCTTCACCCTATGCCAGCCGATCAGATACGGGGACTTTTTCTTTGGGAGCAAGTCAACGAAGTGTTTGGAAGTCTCGGGCTTAGCTTGAGTTGCGGCTAGCGATCTGGTAGCTTGCAGGGATTCTTTTATTTATTATAGTGTAGTCATACGTTAGTCATAGGTTAGTGTCAGTATTATTTATCGTGCGTGCGGTTGGGGACTGCAATACCGCATGAGGAGTTTTGAACTCGAAAGCCCCTCAGGCAACAGGCGCCCAATCCGGTCTCCGCCGCCCTGCTTCCACCTACTTGATAACCGCTTGAAAAGCTGCTGCAGGGTGGGGGAGCTTGGTGCGGCAAAGGCTACCGATTGGGGAAATCTACCTGTTTTGGGAACCAGAAAGGCGCATCCCCGTACCCTCGTTCTTATTTCCTCTCTAAACTCCATGCGAACATCGCACTAGCGCCCAACCTGTGCGCTAGGGGAAGAGCTAGCCATGAGCAGCCTGCCAGATCCCAGCCAAACCGCGGCCTCAGCCACCGCCGAGTCGCTGCGCAGCGAGGAAATCCAGCGCCAGCTCAAGCAACTGGGCGGGCGCGATCTGCAGCTGTGGTCCATCGGCGTGCTCATCCTTGTGGTGCTGGCGGCCGGATTTGCGGCGGTAGTGGCGCCCAACCTGGCGTGGCGCGGACTGCCCGGCAGTGGCGTGGTGGAATACCGCTACCTGCCCCAGTTGTTCTTCGGCCTGATCTCGCTGATTCTGCTGTTCAACATCTATGTGGTGATTCAAAAGCGGACTCTGAACTCCACCCGGGCGGCGCTCATCCGCGAACTGGTCTTCAGCGAGCGCCTGGAAAGCTTTACGCTGATCGATCCGCTCACCCAGCTCCTCAACCGCCGCTCGCTCGACCAGATCGTCCCCCGGGAAGTCGCTCGCGCCAACCGCTCGGGCAGCCATCTCACCTTTGTGCTCGTGGAGGTGGCCGGGTTTAAGGGTCTCAACGACCGCCTGGGCAACATTGCCGGCGACCAGCTGTTGGTAGAGGTGGCGCGCCTGCTGAAAGGAACTTTCCGCGGCTCGGATGCGGTTATCCGCTACAGCGGCGACCGTTTCCTTATCATCATGGCCGATACCAATGAAAAACGCGCCCTGTCTGCCATGCGCCGCCTCGCTGACATCGTGGATCGCTGGAATTTGAACACCAAGTCCGGGTGGGAGATGGTGTTGAATTACGGTATCGCGCAATATGCCATTGGGGCTGGTGCCGCTGAGCTGCTTATGGCGGCCGAGCAGAAGTTATTCCAGCAGCAGGCTAAGGCGGCGCCCAAGCCGGCGCCCCTGGCTGCTGCCGGCGCCGCTTTGAAATGAATTACTGAGGTCGTGCCCCAAGCACGCCCCTGAATGCGTCTCCGTCAGTCAAGTGCGGTAGAGTCCATTATCTGAAGTTGCCAGTATGAAAGCGATTCGGCAGTTGGTGCTTGTGTCCTTGATGTTGGCGTGCGCCGGTTGTGCGCACACCAGGAAGTTAGCCGGCCTTTACGTCCCCAGCCGCTGTATTCAGAAAGTGAGCTGGAGCAAGCCCTGCGCCACCGTTTCTGAACATCTGGTCAAATGCGATGGCGTGATGGTCACCACCAGCTGCGTGGCTGCCGGTCAAAGCGGCGCCAGCAGTCACTTAGAGCGCGATACGATCTTGAAGAATTAACCGCTTGCCGGCATCCCGCGACTGGACCGGCTTGGCCGGACACGTGAGGCACAGTCCTGTCTCAGCCGTGTCCCTGTCTCATATCCGGCACTGCCGGAGCAGTACTTGAAACTTGAAACTTCCAAGCCCTGAGACCTTGAAACGCCGAAACCTGTGGTCTCCCTCACATTGCCTTGTGACCCCCCTCACTGCCTCCCGGCCCATTCCGGGCGAACATCGAAGGTTGCTTACAGCAGCTGTATGCGAGGGGTGTGTCATGCAAAAGGTTCTCATCCTGGGTGCGGCGGGCCGTGATTTTCATAACTTCAACGTCGTTTTCCGCCAAAATCCGGATTTTCAGGTCCTGGCCTTCACCGCCACCCAGATTCCCGACATCGCCAACCGGCGCTACCCGCCGGAACTGGCCGGATCGCTTTATCCCTTGGGGATTCCTATCGCGGATGAGAAGGAAATGGAGCGGCTCATCGCGGAACAGAAGATTGACGTGGTCGTCTTCTCCTACAGCGACGTTGCTCATCCCACGGTCATGCACCTGGCGTCGCGCGCCGTGGCCGCAGGTTCCGATTTCTGGCTGCTGGGAACGGAACATACCCAGGTCAAGTCGAGTCTGCCGGTGGTTTCTGTCTGCGCCGTGCGCACCGGTTGCGGCAAGAGCCCGGTGTCGCGCCGAGTGGCCGCCGAGTTGCGCCGCCTGGGATGGAGCCCGGTCGTCATTCGCCATCCCATGCCCTACGGCGACCTGGCGGAGCAGGCGGTGCAGCGGTTCGCGCGCCTGGAGGACCTGGAGCGCCACAAGTGCACCATCGAAGAGCGCGAAGAATATGAGCCTCACATCGTAAACGGCACCGTGGTTTACGCCGGTGTGGATTACGAAGCCATCCTGCGGCAGGCGGAGATGGAAGGCGACCTCATCCTGTGGGACGGCGGCAACAATGACACTCCCTTTTACGCTTCCGACCTGGAGATCGTGGTCGCCGACCCGCATCGGCCCGGCCACGAACTGGGCTACTACCCCGGTGAAGTCAACCTGCGCCGCGCCGATGTAGTGGTCATCAACAAGGTGGATACGGCGGCCGCCCACAACGTAGACGTGGTGCGGGACAACGTGCGCCAGAGCAATCCCAAGGCCGCGATTATCGAGGCTGCTTGCAAGGTCTCCGTGACCGCTCCCGAGCAGATCAAGGGCCGGCGCGTGCTGGTGGTAGAAGACGGTCCTACCCTCACCCACGGTGAAATGCCCTACGGCGCCGGCGTAGTTGCGGCCCGGCAGTGGGGCGCGGGCGAGCTCATGGATGCTCGCCCCTACGCGGTGGGCTCCATTCGCGGCACCTACGAGCGCTTTACCCACTTGACCACGTTGCTTCCAGCCATGGGTTATAGCTCCATTCAGCGGCACGAACTGGAGGAGACTATCAACCGCGTGCCCGCCGATCTGGTACTGGTAGCTACGCCCGTGGACCTGGGCGCCATCCTGCGCCTGAACAAGCCGTGTGTGCGCGTGGGCTATGAGGTGGAAGAGCGCACCCAGCCCACCATCGCCGATATCTTGACGCAGTTCAGCGCGCGCCACGAGCATCGCCTGGAAGCGGCGCGCAGCGTGGTCTAGGAGGAAAAATGGCGAGCGCTTTGCTGTGGCCGCACGACTTTCTCAGCATCCGCGACTTCACGCCGGCGCAGATCTGGGAATTGCTGCATTTCGCCCAGCAGATCAAGGCTCATCCTGAGGCCTATTGCAGCGCATTGAAGGGGAAGACGCTGGCCATGATTTTTGAAAAACCCTCGCTGCGCACCCGCGTGACCTTCGACGTAGGCATTCACCAGCTGGGCGGGTTTTCCCTCTACTTGTCGCCGGCGGAAATTAATCTGGGCAAGCGGGAGTCGGTTTTCGACGTGGCCAAAAACCTGGAGCGCATGGTACACGGCATCATGATTCGCACCTTCGCTCACGACATCGTCGAAGGCATGGCTCATTACGCCGCCATCCCCATCATTAACGGGCTCACCGACTACAGCCATCCCTGCCAGGCCATGGCCGACTACCTGACCATGCTCGAAGTCAAAGGCAGCCTGGCCGGCCTGAAGGTGGCTTTCATCGGCGACGGCAACAATGTGGCCCACTCGCTGATGTTCGCCGGCGCCCAACTGGGCGCCCACGTGTGGGTGGCCACTCCTTCCGGCTACGAGCCCCGCGGCGATGCGCTCGCCTGGTCACAGCATCGCGGCGCGGAAACCGGCGGCACCTGCACTCTGACCGACGATGCGGCGCAGGCGGCGCGCGATGCGGACGTGATTTATACCGACGTCTGGGCCAGCATGGGCCAGGAAGCCGAGGCCGACCTTCGCCGCCGCAGTTTCCTGCCCTACCAGGTCAACGCCTCGCTGTTCGCTTTGGCCAAGCCGGACGCCATCTTCATGCATTGCCTGCCCGCCCACCGCGGCGACGAGGTCACCGACGAGGTCATTGACTGCCCGCGCTCCGTGATCTTTCAGGAAGCGGAAAACCGCCTGCACGCCCAGAAAGCCATCATGGTGCGGCTGATGAAAACGCCCGTGGCCGAGGCAGTCGGAGTGGAGGAGATGGTGCACGCGTGAAGCGGGAGTCAGGAGTCGGTAGTCGGGAGTCGGTATGAGAGGTTATCGCGACTTAGTCGTGTGGCAGAAAGCAATGGAGCTTGTCACTGACGTGTATCGGGTGACGTCCGACTTCCCGAAGTACGAACTCTACGGACTCACCGGTCAAATTCGGCGGGCGGCAGTCTCGGTACCAAGCAATCTGGCTGAAGGTCATGGCCGCACATCCCGTCGCGAATTTCACCAATTTATCAGCCAAGCTCGCGGGTCGTTGGTGGAAGTGGAGACTCAGTTGGAGATTGCCAGAAATCTGGGCTATCTCTCTCCGCCCCTTGCTTCCGAGTTGTTGGCCAAAGCGGGCCGAGTTGGACGAATGCTGAATGGGTTGAGGGCATGGTCGGAGTCCCTAGAAGGTTCCAAACCGACTCCCGACTCCTGACACCCGACTACCCAAAGCGCAGAACATGCCACGAACCATGTTGATAGCCATCGGCGGCAATTCCCTCATCCGTGCGGGGGAGAAGGGAACGGTCGCCGAGCAACTGGCCAATGCCCGGCACACGGCCGCTGCCGTCATCGGGCTGATTCGCGATGGCTACCGGCTGGTCATCACCCACGGCAACGGCCCCCAGGTCGGCGCTGACCTGCTGCGTTCTGAGCGTGCTGCCGACCAGGTTCCCGGCCTTCCCCTGGACGTCTGTGGCGCCGCTACCCAGGGCGAAATCGGCTACCTGCTCTGCCAGTCGCTGCACGATGAACTCGGTGTCGCCGGCTTGCACGTGCCCGTGGTGAGTATCATCACCCAGACCGTGGTTTCCCGCGACGACCCGGCCATGCAGCACCCCAGCAAGCCCATCGGTCCCTTCTATTCGCGCGCCGACGCGGAGCAGCGCAAGCGCGCTTTCGGCTGGGAAATCGTGGAAGATGCCGCCCGCGGCTACCGCCGAGTGGTGCCTTCGCCCGAGCCTGTTGATATTGTTGAGCTGGAGGTCATCCGCGACCTGGTCAATGACGGCGTTCTGGTCGTGGCCGTGGGCGGCGGCGGCATCCCGGTGGTGCGCGCCAAGGGCGCGCTGCAGGGCGTGGAAGCGGTGATTGACAAGGATCGCGCCTCAGCCCTGCTGGCTTCCCGGCTGGGGGTGGATGTTTTCGCCATTTCCACCGACGCCGACTTCGTGTACCGCGATTACAAAACTCCAGCGCAAGCTCCGCTGACCCACGTCACCATCTCAGAAATGGAAGATCTGCTTCGTGCCGGCCATTTTCCCCCCGGCAATATGGGACCGAAGGTTGAATCAGCGCTCCGCTTCCTGCGCCATGGGGGCAGGGAAGTGGTGATTACTTCTTTCCAGCACTTGTATGAAGCGGTGGCCGGGCGAGCGGGTACGCATATCTTGTGCGATGGAGAACTGGTGGCCGCCGGCGCCGAACACGGACACGGCGCATTGCCGCTGAAAGGACGGTGAGTCATGCGACATGGAAGTTTTGCCCCTGCCGCGAGTTCCCCGGAGCCGGTTACCGAGCTCAAGCGGCAGAGCGATTTTGTGAAAATGCGGCACGTCATCGAATCCCAGCAGTTCACTGTTCCTCTGCTCATGGAACTCTTCAACCGCTCCCGGGGCATGGAGCGGGTAGTTGCCCGTGGCGGTACGCTCGATTACCAGAACAAACTCCTGGCCACTTTATTTTATGAGCCCTCGACCCGCACCCGTTTCTCCTTTGAAGCCGCCATGCACCGCCTGGGCGGCCGCGTGCTCTCCACCGAGCGCGCCGGGGCCTTCTCTTCCGCCATCGAGGGCGAACAGGTGGAGGACTCCATCCGTATCATCGGCAGCTACGCCGACGTCATCGTGATCCGCCATCATCAAGCCGGCGGCGCGGCCCGCGCGGCTGAGGTTTCGCCTGTGCCCGTCATCAATGCTGGCGACGGCGAAGGCGGTCAGCATCCCACCCAGGCCCTGCTCGACCTCTATACCATCTACCGCGAACGGCCGCTCGACGGCCTGAGCGTGGCTATTATCGGGGAACTGGACAAGGGACGTACCGCCCGCTCGCTCGCCTACCTGCTGGCCAAGTTCGAACGCGTCAAGATATTTTTTGTCAGCCCGCCCGAGCTGCAGATGAAGCCCGACATCCTCGAATATCTGGACGAGCACGGCGTCAACTATGATCTGGAACCGGAACTGAAGCGCGTGATTGGCGAGGTGGATGTCGTCTACCAAACTCGTATCCGTCCCGAACGCGTGCGCGACTCCGAACTGCTGCGACGGTACGCCATCAACGCGGCGGTGTTGCCTCAAATGAAGCCGAATGCGATGATTCTGCACCCGCTGCCCCGCACCGTGGAACTGGACAAGACGGTAGACAACGACCCTCGGGCGCTGTATTTCCGCCAGGCCACCAATGGGCTTTACGTACGTATGGCGCTGCTGACCATGCTGCTGGATAAAGACTAGGGGTCAGGGCTCAGGAGTCAGGAGTCAGCGGAAAGGAGGATGGGGGAGGCAAACCAGATGCGAGGATATCGCGATTTGATTGCGTGGCAAAAAGCGATGGAACTGGCCACTAACATTTACCGAGCAAGCCGTGCTTTTCCGAGAGATGAGCTCTATGGTTTAACGAGCCAACTGCGGCGCTCCGCGGTGTCGGTACCCAATAACCTCTGAGGGGTACGGGCGAACATCGCGGGCCGAGGTTGGGCGAATAATTAATGGTCTGAGGAGCTGGTCGGAGCGGGATGTTTCCCGCTGACTTCTGACTCCTGAGTTCTGACAACTTTTCTTACGAGGGCCTTATGCCTGCTATTGAAGAACATACCCAATCCTACGTGGAACTGGAAAACGTCTACGGAGCCCACAACTACCATCCTCTTGACGTGGTCATCGAGCGCGCCCAAGGGGTATGGGTGTATGACGTCGAGGGCAAACGTTACCTCGACTGCCTGGCTTCTTACTCCGCGGTGAATCAGGGGCACTGCCACCCGCGTATTCTGGAGACTTTGGTGGAGCAAGCCCACAAGGTCACGCTCACCTCGCGCGCCTTCCGCAATGATCAGTTGCCGCTGCTCTATAAGGAACTGCACGACTTGACCGGCTATGACATGGCCCTGCCCATGAATTCCGGCGCGGAAGCGGTGGAGACCGCGGTCAAGACCGCGCGCAAGTGGGGCTACACCGTGAAGGGCATACCCGACGGCCTGGCCGAGATTATTATCTGTGCCAACAATTTTCACGGCCGCACCGTCACTATCGTCAGTTTCTCCACTGACGAGCAATATCGCCGCGGCTTTGGTCCCTTTACCCCCGGCTTCAAGATCATCCCCTATGGCGATTCGCGCGCCCTCACTGACGCCATCACCTCCCACACCTGTGCCTTCTTGGTCGAACCTATCCAGGGCGAGGCGGGCATCATTATTCCTCCCCCCGGCTTTCTGCGCGAGGCAGCGGAAGTTTGCCGCCGCCAGCGCGTGCTGTTCATGGCCGACGAAATCCAGTCCGGCCTCGGCCGCACCGGCAAGCTCTTTGCCTACATGCACGAGGGAATTCACCCCGACGTGCTCATTATCGGCAAGGCGCTGGCCGGCGGCTTCTATCCCGTCTCCGCCGTGCTGGCCTCCAAGGAGATTCTGGGCGTTTACCAGCCCGGCGACCACGGCAGCACCTTTGGCGGCAATCCGCTGGGCTGCGCCGTGGCCCGTACCGCGCTGCGCGTTCTCATCGAGGAGAAGATGGTCGAGCGCTCCGCGGAACTGGGCGCTTACTTTCTCGATCGCCTGCACACCCTGCGTAGCCGTGACCTGCGCGAAGTTCGTGGCCGAGGGCTCTGGATCGGCATCGAGATGAACAGCCCGGCACGGCCCTATTGCGAGGCGCTGAAACAAGAGGGAATTCTCTGCAAGGAGACGCACGATCGCGTTATCCGCATCGCGCCGCCTCTGGTCATTACCCGCGAGGAGATTGACTGGGCTTTTGACCGCATCCGCAAGGTGATTGAAAAATAGCAGGAGTGGCCCTTCGAATTTGCAACCGGCTGCACCCTGCCTTCTCAGCCAGATGGTAATGGAAAATGCTGTTGGGCCAAAGAATAGGCGGGACTGCTCCGAAGAGCCGTCCCGCCTGTGTTGTGGGTTTCAGATAAGAGTCTTTAGTGCTTCTTGTCCGGTTTCGATTCGTCCTTTGAGTTCTGGTTGTGCTGGGGCGGTGGCGAGTTGGACTCGTGCGACCGCACCTCGCGTCCGCTGCTGGGGGCCGCTTCCGGACGCGGCGCCTGGCGTTCTACTCTCGCCGGTTCCGGAGTTGACCGTGGATTGTTGGGACGGGCAACCGAGCCGCCCTGATTGCCGCCGCGATTGAAGCGCCCAGAACCTGTGTTCGGCTGGTTTCCTTGATTGCGGGGCTGTGCATCTTGTGCCTGTGGGGCGCGTCCGTAGCGGTTGCCGGAATCGCCATTCGCCGAAGGCTGCGGCACTGAATGCGGCTGGCCCTGCGGAGAACCGGAGGAACGGAAGCCGGGCTGTGGCCGGTTTTCCTGCGCCGGCGGCTGCGCTACCGAATGCGGCTGGCCTTGTGGCGAACCGAAGGACCGGAAGCCGGGCTGAGAACCATTGCCCTTCTCCGGCGGACGTGGCACTGTGCGATATGCGGGCGCCATTTCCTCGCCATTGCGCGCAGGTTTGTTGGCCGGCGAATATCCACCCCTTGGTGTGCCGTTTTGGGCTGCCGGTTGCTGCTGATTCACCGCCGGCCGCGGCACCGGGCGGAAGCCGTGCTCGGCCTGCGGCGTCTGCTGCCGGGGCTGCTGCGGATTAGACATAGACGGGCCATTGCCCGGCCGGCCGCCAAACTGTTCCTGTTGCGCCACCCTGCCCGGCTGATTTACCTGCTGGTGGGCGATTCTGGTGCGCAGCGCCTGTTCGGTGTTGCGATCCAGTGGGCGGCCAGGATTGTGCTGCAGCGCCTCCTGCTTGGCGGCAAAGGGAATGGGTCGTGGCGGAGCCGACATCTTTCTCACCACCTGCCGCGATTGCTCGCGCGCCGGCGGCGCCGCCCCGCGTACTTCTCCCCTTACTCCCAGAACGCTGTTGCGTGAAGGCGCCACTGGCGGTGCCATTGCGATTTGAGAATGCTTCCACTGGCCGGGCGGGACTCGCATTGCCGCCTTGGCCACGGGTTGCGAGTTGGTCAATACCGTGCCCGGAACCGCCGTCACCGCGCCGGGAACCTTTTCGTTGGCATAGCGGATGTGCACATTGTTGTGCACGTTGTTATGCACATTGTTGTTCACGACGGTGTTGTTGTTGACAATCGTAGTCCGGTTGATGGTCGTGTTGTTGTTGTTGACGTAGTAGTTGTTGGTAACTTGTGTAATGTTGGTAATGCGGGTATTGGAAACGTTCACCTGCCGGAAGTAGTTGCGGCTGCCTCGGTACGGCGGAACGTAAGGCTCGCCATAACCCAGCGGGAACCAGCCAACGGTTGGCGCTTGCCCGATCGAAATACCGACGCTCACGCCACCGCCGCCCACCCAGGCCACTAGTGCCGGCGCGTACACCGGACGCACGACACGCGGTCCCGGCACCCAGCCCCATCCTGCACCGTAGTACACCCAGCGGCCGTAATGGAAGGGAGCGAAGCCCCAAGGCTCGTCGTCCACCCAGGTCCAACCCCAGGGCTCAACCCACGCCCAGTGTCCATAGTGGTAAGGAGCCCAGCCCGGCGCCACTGCCGGAACCCATACTGCTCCATAGGAGGGAGTCGTTTCCCAGCGGCCATAATGGTCCAGGTCTTCGGATCCGATGACGTCAGGCGAAACGTAACGTGCCGATTCCGAATCCTCTTCCCGGCGGTCGCGCACCCGGCACCAATCGTCAAAGCCATCCCGCTGTGGGTCGTCGGAAATCTGATTTTCCAGGGAGGTGCCGCCGGTAAAGCGTGCCTGGCGGTCGCCCTTTATTTTCACAGCGCGGCCTTCCCCGGTAGCTACGCCCTCGCCCCGCCACACCGTAACCACAGTCGTGTCGCCATTGGGGTCCACGTCAAAGCGGTACTCGCCGGCTCGCATTACCGTGAACGCCAGGTTGGGCGTATCAATTTCGTAGGTTTCGCCATCATACAGGCGGCGCACGCGTACGTTCAGCGTGCCCTGGTCGAGTTCCACCTGCATGGTGTTGTCGGTAAGATTAGTCAGGGTCAGGCTGGTCTGCGCATCGGCGCGCATAGCCGCCCTCCCCAGGTCCAGTTCCGCGCGTGCATTCTGGTCAGTCCACAGGCGGTCGGCGGTGGTTAAAGGCCGGTTGAGCACGGCCGGCACCCAGTCGTTTACTCCGCCGGGCTGCAGCGATACCTCACCTGACATATACTGCACCCGCGCTACCCGGCCGGGCGGATCGTCATCTGCCATCGCAGCCGCGCTTACCAACACGACCGCCATCAAAATCCACAATCCCCACTTCCCCAAGCTTTTCATGGCTGCTTTATCTCCTGAAAGCCGCTTAGATTGCGGCTTCCGCTTCGCCTTCGCTTGCCTTGCGAACTCGAACGCCGCAACCGCCTACACGTGCAAACACGCAGGCGCTCAGATTGTTCGCCTTACTTCAGGACAGTAGCTTTAGGGAAGAGGCTTCGAAAGTTACTTTGGAGCGTGGCTAACTGGGGAAAGCTTTAGTTGCAGTGTTTTGGCAGCTCAATGGAAGTATCGTTTAGGTGACCTTAGTTTGCCCGCTGTATGCCATAAGGCGTCTCGGCCCACAGGGACGCTAAAGTTTCGGCCCGGCGTTGGGGGCTACAGCGATGTAGCCCTCCAGGGGGCCGAACTTTCGCTTTTCGGCATAAATTCTCCAGCGTTGCCACACGATGCGTAGGCTGGCCATTACAGGAATGGAGAGAAACACGCCGATAACCCCGGCCATCTCGCCGCCCGCCAGCACGCCAAAGATAGCCGCCAGAGGATGCAACTGAACGCTCTCCCCCATAATTCGCGGCAGGGTGACGTAGTCTTGGATCAGCCGCCAGATGCCCAAAAACACAGCCAGCAACAGCAGATGCTGATAGCTCATGAGCAGGGCCACTCCCAGCATGAGCACGGCCGCCACAAAAGGGCCCACCACGGGGATAAATTCCAGGATGCCGCCGGCAGTGCCCAGCACCAGGGCATAGGGCACACGCATCAGCCCCAGGAAAACCACATAAACAAGCAGCGCCAGCCCAGCCAGGGTGAGCTGGGCGCGGATGAAATGCGCCAGCATGTCATTGAGGTCGTTGATTACATTTTCCACGAACTCGCGCTGCGGGCGGCTGCCGATCATCATCAGAGCCACATCGGTAAAGGTGCGGCCGTCGCGCAGGAAGAACACCGCCAGGATGGGAATCAGGATCAGCCACCAGACGTTCTGCGCCACGGTGGCCACGCGCAATCCTGCCCGGCTGGCCAGTTGCGCCAGTTCTCCGCTATGTCCCGCCAGGAAGTCCTTGACCTGCTGCTGGGTGTGGAAACTCCAGCCATGCTGGCTCCCGATTTGTACCGCGATCTGTCCGGAGGTGATGTTCCCCAGCAGGGCGGGCAGATTCTCGGTCAAGCGCTGCGCCTCGTGCCCTATGCGTGGACCTATGAAAGAGAAGAAAAGGGTGAGCAGGATGGCGAGACCCAGGTAAATCACGGCAATGGCCCGGGTGCGGGTGCGCACCCAGCGCGCCATGTGCGAGACCAGTGGTTCCACCAGATAGGCGAAGAAAATAGCAAACAGAAAGAGAATCAGGGTGTGGCGAGTCAGGTAGATCAGCCCCAGCCCCGCCAGAAAAAGAAGGGCAGTGAACAGAACCCGCGCCGTACGTGTGTCGGTCAAGGCCACAGCTTTACCTCGGGGGCGGCTTCAGTCGCGCAGCACTTCCGTATCCTGGCCCGCTATCACCATGCGCACCAGCTTGTAAGTATTATCCAGCCAAAGAGCCCAATCGCCGCTTTCAGTTTTCAAGTTCAGGCGGATCAGGTTGCGCTCCACTCCGCGGATGGGTACCTTCTCCCACCCCGCTGATTCCATGGTCACCGTTATGGTCGTAAGGCCTTGCGGAACCAGCACGCCAAACTTCTCCGGCGGCAGCTGGCATTCCATTCCCTTGGCTCCCGGCTTGCACCCGTCCGCCATGTAACGCCACGCCAGCAATTCACGCTGAGCAAAGAAGTTGTTGTCGAGGATTACGGTGGTTGGCGGCACGAGGAACGGCTGTTGGATAGGCTTGGCATCGGGAGCGCTCACCATTCGCTCCAGAAGGAAAGGCTCATTCGGAGTCACTACCGCTTCCGCCTTCTCCGGAATGAACTGATGCCATTCATAACGCTTCAGAGCGCCCGTACTGCTAAGTTCCATTTCCGAGGTCTGAGCCGGCTCCTTGGAACCATCTTCCATTTTGAGTTGAAAGGTTGCCGTGCTGCCGCCTGGTTGCTGCTCAATCCTGAAAGTCTCGGTGGCGACCCGTTTCCCCCCGCGGAAGATCCCGAAGGAGCCAGAGTCCACTACTTTACGGCCGCTGTCGCCATGGACAGCACCCGCCAGGGCCCCGACCCACAGCACTACCGTCCAGGTGTTCAACTTCACCGCTTTTCTCCTTGGACAATTCCCCGCAGCAGTTCCATTATTTCCCCTGCCACTTCCTCCACCTTCCTGTCCCCCGTCTGCACACAATAATCCGCTTTCATATAACCTGAGTGCCGTGCGGCGTACAATTGGCGGAAGTGGTTCTCAGAAACCGCCAGCGGGCGCGTGGCTTCAGCAATTTGCGCTCTGCGCCAGAGTTCCTCCACGGGCGCATCTAAAAACACAGTGTAGCCGCAGTTCTGCAGGCAAGCGACGTTGTCCGGTTGCACGAAGGTGCCTCCCCCCAAGGAGACCACCGCTGCCTGGCTGCTGCTTTCCAGTTCCCCCAACACCCGCAGCAACTCCTCTCTTTCCGCGCGCCGAAATTCACCTTCTCCGCTCTGGCGAAAAATATCCCCGATCCTGCGCTCTTGCCGCGATTCGATCCGGCCGTCCAGATCAATAAATTGCCACCCCAGGCGGGCCGCCAGAGTTTCCCCCACACAAGTTTTGCCTACGCCCATAAAGCCGACCAGAAACACGGCTTGCGGCCTGGGCGCGGGCGCGGCAGATGACTGCTCACTGCCTTGTGCTACCCCTCGCGCTTTTTTTGCTGCTCGTTTCAGGCGGGCCCCCAAGCATGGTCAGGGTTCTGGACACATGTATCTTGCAAGCAAACCAGCAATAGCTCCGCTTGCCGAAGGCAAAATTCCTGTTTACTGTTTCTTGACGTGGATTTTACCACTGAAGGAACGCAGCCGAACTGAGGAGGACCCGGCATTGGCGGTTCCGGCAAACGATTTTCCCTGGGTGATGGGCAGTGCGCTGTGAGCGGTTGGATGTAAGGGGAAGTCGTTGGTTACCGAGCCCTGCGCGGATGTGGCGGTTATATCCACCGAGGCGCTAGCCGGCAAAATGACATCAATGTCGCCGGAGTGGTTGGCGAGGACATATTCGCCGCCATCACCGAAGTCTCCGTTGTAAGTGATTTTGCCATCGGTGGTGCTGACTGAGACCATCCGCCCATCGGTGTTATCCAGGGTCACCGGACCGCTGACCGAGACCACTTCCACATCCCCCTGGTCCAGATTTGCCAGGTGGATGGGACCGCTGAGGGTGTGAACGTGGATATGGCCGCCACTCACTTGCCGCACCACCACCGCGGCCGCATCACCTTCCAGCACCATCTCGGAATTGATACCTTCCACGGAAATCGTTCCGCTCGTAGAACGCACATTGAGGGAGGCGTCGGCGGGAATTTGCAGTTGATAATCCACCCGCCCTTCGTCCGGGCTGGCGTTCTGCAGAAAATGGGTGCGCAGTTCCAGCCGGTTGCCCCGCTGGGTGGCATCTACTTCCATCTTGCCGGAGTGCAGCAGCGCAACCACCCCAGCCCGCCCATCGCTGGAGGGGGTGACAGTCACGCCCCCGAACTGGTTCACTAACGAGATGCTGGCGTGCGGCCCCAGTTGATAGTGGAATTCCTTCCGGTTTTCGGCGGCAGTTGCCAGGCTAGCGCAACTGGCCAGCACGATCAGCACCCAGTGAGCACCGCGCGGCATACCCTTCATCATTTAATTTGCGCCCGCATGACGGGCGCGCTGCCTCCCTCCGCTTTGCTGGCTGCCGCTACCCTCAGGTTCTGCCTCAGGGCAACGCGTGCCGCATGGCCATGTTATACAACATAGCCTTTTGCTGATAGGCCTCCAGCAAGGCCTGCCGGCTTTCCTCGTCGTCGGGATTGCTGACTACCAGTTTGCGCGCGTCCGCAATGTAGGCGTTCACGTGCTGCAGGCTTTGCTGGTAGGCCGGACTGAGGGCGGGCGCGTGGGCCGCCACCTCGGAAAGGACCTGCTGGTCTTGGCTTTCTCCCATACTGGCGAATTGCAGCGGAACCGTAGGCGTGTCCACCACTGCTTCAGCGTTTCCTGCGGAAGCCTGGGCTCCGGCTGTGGCCTGCTGCTGCGGCATCTTGCTTTGATAATAAAACAGCCCCACAGCCACAACCGCTGCCACAGCCACCGGGATCAGCCAGCTCGCCGGTCCCCAGCGGGTAAGCGGTATGCTTCCTAGAAGACCCCCCCTGGCGCTGTCTTTAACCAGGCCTTCCCGCTGCAGGGTGGACTTGATGCCATCCCAGACTTTCGTCGGCGGTTCGATCATGGGTACCAGCAACTTGGCTTGTTCCGCGATGTACTTGAGATCCGACACCAGGTCAGCGCAGACCGCGCATTGGCGAAGATGTTCCTGTTGCTCGGCATTGCCGCCGTTATCAATGATGTAAGGCAGAGCTGCCTGAAATTCTGCGCAGGTCATAGTCTCCTTCTTCCCCGTTTCCATCCTTCGCCCGTCAACTCCTGCCGGCCCTCTCCATCCTGCTGGCCTTGAGGAGATCGCGCAATTTCATGCGCGCTTTATGCAGCTGTGACTTGCTGTTGCCTATAGAACAGCCCATTATCTCGGCAATCTCGTTATGCTCATAACCTTCTATGTCGTGCAGCACGAAAATGATACGGTACCCTGGAGGCAGGCTCTCAATGGCCCGCTCCAGATTTACCCGGTCAATTGAGCCCGCCAGCATGTTGTCGCGGGCGCCGATGTCCTTCTTTGGCCCTTCCTCCTGTGGTTCCAGGCTCTCTTCCAGGGAAACTTCCGGCAAGCCCTTTTTGCGCAGGTGCATCAGCACTACGTTCACCGCCAGCCGGTGCAGCCAAGTGGAAAATGCCGACTCGCCGCGAAACGTAGCGATCTTGCGATAGAGCTGCAGGAAGGCTTCCTGCGTCAGGTCCTCGGCTTCCGCCGTGTTGCCGGTCATACGCAAGCACAGAGAGTAAACACGACGCTTGTGCATGGCATAGAGGGCTTCGAATGACTCTGCGTCCCCCTGTTTCGCCCGATCAATGGCATCGGCTTCGGTGAGGCCGGGTACCAGCGTTTTCTTCGCTTGTGTCAATTCGCCTTTTCAGGCCGCACTTGATGTGATGCGGCTAAGTAGCTGTTCGTTGTACGGCTTGCACGCGATACGCCAAACTCTGGGGCACTCCGCACATGCCTGGAACGAGCTGCTCCGGGCCCCAAATCCGCTTGGTTCGGCCTGCCAGGGTGCATATCAGAGCGTCCCCCTACTGCGGAACCCCATGTTTTGGGGTTCGTTTCCAGGGAATGTCAAAAATACCTTTTTGGCACCGGGAGGGAATGCCAACACCTTACAAGTGGCATGCCGGAACTCTGCTTGAATAACCCAGCTTCCACTTTTATACACCCTT